>JAJFIO010000206.1 GCA_021774915.1 Alphaproteobacteria bacterium | reverse complement strand
AAATGTAGCAATGACATAGGTGCGTAACTTTACCCCCAAAAGAGCCGGCACCAGATTGACCAGCCAGAAAGGAAAAAGCGGCACCAGGCGCAACACAAGCAGGTAATTGAAAGCGTTATCGCGAAACCCATCTTCCATTTTCTGAATCATGCCGCCGGCGCGATTACGCAAACTATCGGCAAGAGCAGTTTTTGCCGCCAGGAATAAAAGCGTTGCGCCGACGGTGGCGCCTGCAACAATGTAAAATGTCGCCACAACCCAACCGAACAGAAAGCCGCCCGTGATGGACATCACCGCCCCGCCAGGAAGGGAGAATGCCACAACGACAATATAGATGCCGATGAATGCGAGGGCCGCAAGGACATGCTGCCGGGCAACATAGGCCGTTAGGATGTCCCGGTTCGTTTTCAGCGTATCAAAGGTGAGATATGAATCCAGATCGAAAACAAAAAACATGGACAGGCCGGCCAGAAGCAGCGCAAGGGGCAGCAAACGGGAAAAGGAGCGCCAGGGCGAGCGGGCGGCGGGCGCTGCGTCACCGGGATCTTGATCGCGTGGTGTCATGCTCTTAATCTGCCCCATGTGTGTTACTGCGGTGTCACATCGTTCAGGGACCAATCATAATCATGGTTGGAAATTTTTTGAATGCGGGCTAATTCTTGCGCTAGGGGACCTTCGGCAAATTGCATCAGATGGTCAATGATCCCTTGATCGGAGTTCCCGAAATCTTCGCGATACCAATGAAAGATGCTGGATACGGTCAGTTTGCCGTTATCAAGATGAACCCCGCGGGGATGATTAATATAGGCGCGCGCGCCCGCATTGAGGGCTTGCGTGAGAGCTTTGCCTGTAAACGCCTGGGTGGGGAGGTTGGGACACCCGATAGAAGCACAGTTCAGCGCATAATGAACCCGAGGGTCATCCCAAAACACCCTTAGAATTTTATGCTCGACATCATCCAGAGACAGAGCCCATGCCCCAAGCTGGATACGTTTTTTTGACCAGGGGCCGGATGAAAAGGCACCTGATTTGATTTTTCGGATGGAGGTCACGGGATAAGCATCAATGACCAGATTGACCGTGACCGCATTGTAAAGGTTGGCCCAGAAAGCAAATTGCTCTTCTTGGTTGTAGCGCGCGAGATCTATTGCTTCCAATTTGTCAATATAGTCTTCCAGGGCCTGTTTATCCTCATCCGTGACCCGGCCATAGGCAAACCGATTGATGCCGTCAGATCCTGGCGCCACATAAGCGGCCAAAAATGTGTCCCAGGCGCTGTGGTCTATCATGAGAGCGCTGTCAGGGTCGAAACGCGCCAGTGCGCCCAAGTCTTCCGAGGCGCGCGCCGACAACACCGGCGCCATGAAGAAACAGATGATCACCAGGAAAAGGGTTGTTTTTCTTAATAGCAAGGAAGAGCGCATCAAAAACACAGCAAACAGCTCCTTTTGTTGATGGTCAAGCAAGACGGTAATCATCCCGCGGATGCAGTATAGTCAGGGACAAGCTGAGCGCGAGCCCTTGTCACAGCCTTGTGACCAAGCGTGGGGGAATGTGATCAATCAGGTCCATCACTGGTTACCGGCGCTGGCAAATCCGCCATAAAGTGTGCATTGACTTGAAGTTGCACCCCGCCTATAAACCGCGTCTTGCATTCACTTCTCGCCACCCGCACGCGGTCTTTTACTGATGCCGCTGGAAAATACAAAGGGCGGCATTTTGGGTAAAGAGGAAGACCGGTGAAACGACCTTTTCAGCCAAGCCGTCTTGTCCGCAAGCGTCGCCATGGATTTCGGGCCCGCAAAGCCACCAAAGGGGGCCGGCGCGTCCTGGCGCGCCGCAGAGCCAGAGGGCGTAAGCGCTTGTGCGCTTGATTGCCTACCGCACATAATTGTCCCCTATCGCATAGTATGTCATCAAACGACCGTACTGCCGATTTGCGAGCATGAGGCTGTTGCCATAAACTTCTGACCGTTTGAGACGGGTGCCCAGTCATGGACGTGCTGAAAAAACGGTCTGATTTTTTGACTGTAGCCAAGGGAAAGCGCTGGCACGCCCCGAGCATGGTGGTGCAAATGATCCATACATCAACCCCCCATGCAACACAGGAGTTACAAACAAAGCCCCAATCTGGACCACGTGTGGGCTTTACCGTTACAAAAAGGGTGGGAAATGCAGTGGCGCGCAATCGTGTGCGACGCCGATTGCGCGCGGCAGCTCATCAGATTGTACCCGTTTATGGCAAAGCGGAGCGAGACTATGTCCTGATCGGCCGCAAAGCCGCCCTTGAACAACCATTTGAATGCCTGCTTGACGATCTCAAGAGGGCGCTTATAAAGCTCGAACAATTGCAGCGTCCTCAGCGGCGTTTAACTGGGAAAAGCGGCAAGGTAAGAGGTCCATCCTCGGCTCAATGGTGAGTTTCCCCAAATAATATATGACAGGACGGCTGGGTTTGAGCCAGCCGGCTGGCAAAACCGCATGAGTGAGCTTGGTTTATGGGTGACGAAAAAAATTTTCTTGTAGCGATCGCATTATCCGTATTCGTGTTTGTGACATGGCAGTATTTCTTTGGCTTGCCGGCTGTGGAAGAACAACAGGCCCGCCAGGAAGTCGCTCAAACTGAAACGGCCGAGGGCACCGCGCCCACCTTGCCCACCAGCCCTCAGACCGGTCCCTCAGCACCACCTGAACGGCAGGTCGGCCCCACAGCCGCTCTGCCCGGCATGGCGACTGAGCCAAGCCGCGACAGTGTGATTGCAACCGCACCCCGCATCGTTATTGAATCCCCGCGGCTGGATGGGTCGATTTCTCTCACAGGTCTGCGCTTTGATGATCTCAAGCTCAAAGATTACCGCGAGGCTATCGAACCCGACAGCAAAGAGATCGTCCTCCTGTCCCCTAGCCCCGCTCCCGGCGCCTATTACGTCGATTTTGGCTGGCTGGCGGATCAAAGCAGTGGCGTGGCCCTACCCGATGAAAGCACTGAATGGCAGGCGAGCCGGTCAGGCCCTCTTACACCGACAGCTCCGGCCGAGTTCTTCTGGGATAATGGCCAAGGACAGACTTTCGTGACCCTTGTGGAATTGGATGATGATTATGTGTTCACCGTCACCCAGTCGGTTCAAAATAACGGATCGCAAACGCTTACCCTCCATCCCTACGCCAATATCGTCCGCCATGACACGCCGGAAGTATCCGGGTTTTTCATTCTGCATGAAGGCATGCTGGGTGTGTTCGGGGACACGCTTGAAGAAGTTGATTACGATGACCTAGTCGAAGACGGCGCTGTCAAAACCAAATCAACAGGCGGCTGGATGGGCATTACCGACAAGTACTGGCTGACCGCCCTGCTGCCTGACCAATCTCAAGCCTTTGAAAGCACTTTTTCAGCCAATAGGACTGAGGAAAATAGGTTTTATCAAGCGTACTATGTTCTAACGACGCCTTTCGCCCTTGCGCCCGGCGCAAAAGTTAAGACCACGAATCGACTTTTTGCCGGCGCTAAGAAAAAAGCCATCATCGATAAATATGTAGAAAAATTGGGCATTGCACGCTTCGATCTGGCAATCGATTGGGGGTGGCTCTTTTTCCTGACAAAACCCTTCTTCAGCATCCTTCATTGGGTTGGCGACATTGTCGGCAATTTCGGGATTGCGATCCTTATCGTCACGGTCCTGATTAAAATTGTCTTCTTTCCCCTGGCAAACAAATCTTATGTTGCCATGAGCAAGATGAAAAAGCTGCAGCCTGAAATGACTAAAATCCGTGAACGTTTTACAGAAGACAAAGTGCGCCAACAGCAAGAAATGATGGAGCTCTATAAGCGGGAAAAGGTCAACCCCATGGCCGGCTGCCTGCCGATAGTCATTCAAATTCCGGTTTTCTTTGCGCTTTACAAAGTTCTTTTCGTAACCATCGAGATGCGTCACGCCCCCTTTTATGGCTGGATCAAGGATCTGTCAGCCGCCGACCCAACAAGCATGTTCAACCTGTTCGGCCTCATTCCCTGGGACCCGCCCGCCGTTTTGATGGTCGGCATCTGGCCGTTGATTATGGGGCTGACAATGTTTATCCAGCAAAAGATGAACCCGGCGCCGGCCGATCCGGTTCAGGAGAAAATCTTCTTATTTATGCCCCTTTTCTTCACCTATTTGCTGGCAAGTTTCCCGGCCGGCCTGGTGATTTATTGGGCGTGGAACAATGCGCTTTCGGTCCTTCAGCAATATGTCATCATGCGGCGCATGGGCGTCGAGGTGGATATTGGTCAGCGGTTGATCCCTGAGAAGATGAAGGCACTTTTCAGAAAACCCGGCGGCAGCACCGTTGACGATGCCTCCGACAAAAAGTGAACATCCGTTCGCCCGAAAAAACCGGGGCTTGAAAGTTTCATCCAATGGGCGCTGAGGAAGAGGATGTACCGGATTTGGACGCCGGGCGGCTGTTGTTCACGCAAAACTGCACTTTCATGCTGGGGGTGCCGAGCATGGCGACCTTACCCCAGCCAAACTTCCCTGAAGTGGCTTTTGCCGGGCGTTCGAACGTCGGAAAATCGAGCCTAATTAACGCTCTGACTCATCGCAAATCCCTTGCACGCACATCGAACACGCCCGGTCGCACGCAGGAAATGAATTTTTTCGATCTGGGCGGCCGCCTCTGCCTAGTTGATTTACCAGGATATGGCTATGCACGGGTGTCCCGGTCCCAGGTAAAGAAGTGGACCGACCTGGTGATGGATTACCTGAAAGGTCGTTCGCCTTTGCGGCGTGTATGTCTGTTGATTGATGCACGCCGGGGTATTATGGAATCTGATGAGGCGGTGATGAAGACCCTTGATGAGACGGCCGTCTCCTATCAAATCATCGTCACCAAATGGGACAAGGTGAAACCAAGTAACCGCGAAACGGTACAATCCGAAATCCGGCGCAAACTCATCCCCCATGTGGCGGCTCATCCACAACAAATCTGGACTTCCAGCGTCACCGGAGAAGGTTTGCCAGAGTTGCGCGCCACACTTGCGACATTGGCGAACCCCGCCCTATCAGGTATAACCCGTCCTGCATATGACCGTCCTTGAAGTTAAGTTTTCACCCAGGCAGGATTGTGCAAGATTAAGGACCCTCATGAGCCCTCGCGACAAAGATACGCTCCCCTCCTCCGCACCAGGAGAAGCCTCTCATCAGGGAATGGATACGGCCCGTACCCTGTCTGAAGCGCTCCCCTTTATCCGGCGCTATGCTGGAGAAACCGTAATCATTAAATATGGCGGCCATGCCATGGGCGATGAGGCACTGGGAGCCGGTTTCGCCCAAGATATCGTTTTGATGAAGCAATTGGGCGTCAATCCCGTCATCGTTCATGGCGGCGGGCCGCAGATAGGGCACATGCTTCAGCGCTTGGCCATCAAAAGCTCCTTTATCGGCGGCTTGCGGGTCACTGATGCCGCTACGGTGGAGGTCGTGGAAATGGTCTTGGCCGGATCCATCAATAAGCAGATTGCGGGACGCATTAACCGAGCGGGGGGCCGGGCCGTGGGTCTGTCGGGGAAAGACGGCGACCTGATCATCGCCCAAAAGCTTCATCGCACATCGCGAGATCCGGGGTCGAATATCGAAAAAATCCTGGATCTCGGCTTTGTCGGCGAGCCCAAACATATCAATCCTGAAGTATTGGAAACCATTCTGGATTCAGACCTGATTCCGGTCGTTGCCCCTCTGGGCACCTCCATGCAGGGCGAGACCTATAATATCAATGCCGACACGGCGGCCGGAGCCATAGCGGCATCAATGGTGGCCAAACGCTTTATTCTCTTAACAGATGTGCCGGGCGTGCTGGACGCCCAAGGCAAACTACTTACCGGATTATCCATTGAACAAGCCAAAAAACTGATCCAGGACGGCACCATTTCTGAGGGAATGATCCCAAAGGTTGAGACCTGCATCCACGCTCTGAAGGGTGGCGTCGAGGCAGCGGTTATTGTCGATGGCCGGGTACCCCATGCACTATTGCTGGAATTATTTACAGATCATGGGGTCGGTACGCTCATCCGGCCTTAAAAGAGGGACCCGGAAGCCGGGCGTTGCTGGCCCACAAATTTAGTAATTTACTCACCATATTCGCGTTAATTTCAGTGTGAAATTCAGGTGATCTGCTATATGAAAGAACTGAAGCTCAAGGCGGCAGGGGCGTGAACGAAATGTATGAGGGTTGTCGTGATGCATCTATTTCCTGATGGATTACGCCCAGATCTGGCCGGAAAACTCACCAGAGTAGGACTTGCTCTGCTGATATTAGCGGGTTGCTTTGGGTTATCTATTGCACCAGCACAGGCTGGATATGAGTATTGCAATAATACCAGCTATGTCCTCAAAAGCGCGATTGCTTATCAAGATGCAGGCAACTGGAAATCCCGCGGTTGGTGGACATTACTCCCAGGCAAGTGCCGTACCATCCTGCCGCAAGACCTAAAAGAGCGCACCTACTACACATATGCCGAATCCGTTCCCGGCCACCGCGGAGGCATCAAGTATTTTGCCGGAAACATTCCCTTTTGCACCAAGGAAGGCTTTTATACCATTGAAGGACGTGATGAATGCACGACCCAGGGCTTCAGTGCGGGCAGTTTCGTCAAGGTGGAGGTCGGCAAGGTCAAAAACTGGACCACAACGTTTAAAGAACCTGCGGCATTTTCCATTAAAAAAGCTGAAATTGCAGGAGTCCAACGGCTGCTGTCGGATACCGGTTATAACCCGGGGCGCATTGATGGTGAACTGGGCCGCAAGACACGCCAAGCCATTGCCTCCTTTAAGCGATCCAAGGGGATTAAGATCGGCGGCCTGATCAGCGATGAACTCATCACTGCTCTTGCAGAGCAAGCGAGATCTGCGGCTGAGGAAACTGGTTTTAATTATTGCAACAATTCGGAGAAAAGTCTGTGGACTGCGATTGCTTTCGAGCGCAATGAAAACTGGGTTTCACGGGGGTGGTGGATGCTCGAACCGGGCGATTGTGCGAGGGTAATCAAAGATACGCTCAAAGAGGGGAACTATTTTGTATACGCCGCATTCGACGATGAAAATGGGGAAACTATTGTTGCCGGAGGCGAGCACCAGTTCTGTGTGGCAGATGTGAAATTTGGTATCAGCGACCGCAAAGATTGCGAACTGAAGGGCTATAAACAGGCTGGGTTCATGAAAGTGGATGTTGGAAAATCTGCTGTTTGGACTCAGAGTTTTACCTATGACCAAGGGTCTCTGGCACTGTCTGATTAATGGGGCAGCTCAGCTAGAATGTTTTTCTTAATTAGTTAAACTTGTAAACCACCCAACGCGCCCGGCGTAGGATGGTTTAAGCAAATTGCAAAAGGAATTAGGTCCGGGACTTCCGCTGAAAATAACTGAGGTGCCATTCCATTTCCTGTTCGTTCAGGGGAAAGTCGACGCCATCACGAGCATGAACCATGGCATGTGGAGAGACGTGAGCGACAAACGTCTGAACCTTTAAGGCCACGCGCATACTCAGACCTGCTTTCCAAGCTAAAGACGTAATGGCTTTGCCCTGTCTGGACTCAATGATTCTGTTGACAAGACTGGGCGCAAGCCTCGTCAGCAATGCCAAGCTTTCCACGACGAGTTCGCGATTCCCATCTTCAGCGGCTTCCCGCACAAATGTGTCGTCGAGCCGCCCTTCCTGCCATGCACGAGCCGCTTCATCTTGCGCAATTTGAGCCGCCTCGGCAGTGTCGCTGCTGAGGCTTTCCTCTTCCTGGATACGCTGGCGCACACGCTGTTTCAAGCCTTCCAGGACATCCCCCTCCAGATTATTGCGTTCCAACAACAACGTGATGAGAGAGGACGCTACAAAGCCTGAAATTCGCCGAACAGCCCGGATCGAGAGGTCTGGACGCATGACCAATGGCCTGTGCCAAGCATCAATACCTTCGGCGCTCTCGATAATTTCATCAAGAGTATCTTCGCGAATCTGGGCATTGGGGTTGACAAGGAGCGCCGCCACGGCGGGTATATCGAGGGTCGCAACAATAGCATCAGATACAGGTTCGCTTACTACTTTGCGTTTAGCGATCGCCTCCAGAGCACCGCTTGCGGTCCCACTTGCAATGATTTCCAGCAAATCTTCATCCCCCAGTAGAGGGGAATATTCCAAAATGGGGGCTGATACGATGACCTCCAGGTCTTGTGCAAGTCGTTTAATGATCTCCATTGGAACTTCTGTGGAATTTTTGATTTCTTCGGCCAGGATTTGACGAACACGTGGAAGTTTATCGCGTGCAAGAGTGTCAATGGTCTCAATGGTTTGCTCACGGATCTTCTCGGCTTCACTTGGAGCCAATCCAGGAAGAAGGCGGTTGATTTTTTTGGCAAGTTCCATCCTGACGTCATCGTTTCCATCAGAGGCGAGGATTAAATCCGCCTGAATGGGAGTTCGCGGATTGGCGGCAACGCATTCGCGAATATCCTGCGATGAGTTTTGAGCTAGGTAATACAGCATTTCTGGCTCGGCATCCTCCCGAACAGCCAATTCCCGGTAGAGATCATCCGAGTGTGTTTCCAGTGCCTTCAAGGCATCTTCATAGGAAAGTTGTTGAGGCAATGTCTTGTGCCTCAAAACACGTTTCAGGAAGGATTTCAGCATGTGATGGCCTTGTCTTTCTCGGAGCTTTGGGACGCAATGGCTGGTGTCGCCAATGCCCATTGGTTTTTCCCCTTGAGCTTAGCTGCATAAAGGGCATTATCTGCCCGATGGATTAATTGATCTAGGTTTTCATTTAAATTTGGATCAAACAAGGCTATCCCCAGCGACAACTCGCCTGCGCACTCAGGAAGTGGAGTGACAAATTTATGTGATTGAAGGGAGAGGATATGTTCGGCTTTGGACTGAAGGGCTTGACGATCACACTCTTCAAGGAAAATCCCGAATTCATCTCCGCCCAAACGAACGACAAGATCACTTTTCCGAACAGATTTTCGAAGATCTTCGCTAATACGCACCAACAACTTGTCGCCTTGTCCATGGCCGAACTCATCATTGATCTTTTTGAAGTTATCGACATCGATATACATAAATCCCGCCTGACATCCATGGCGTATATGATGCGCCATTCGCTGAGTGGCAAGATCCATGAAAGCACGACGGTTCATCAACCCAGTAAGAGAATCTTTGCTTGAAAGGAGTTGCAATAATTCAGTTTGATTGGCCTGGGCAATGGCAATGCCTGCATGCGCGCCGACATTGGTTAGAAGATCGATTGCTTCGCCATCCCATCCTTTGTCCAATTTTGGCCGTGCGACAATCAGAGCACCATTCACACAGCCGTGATGCTGAGTAAAAACACTAAGCAGATCCCACGACCCGCTACACGAAGCGCAGCGCTGCTCTCCTTGAGCCAGCGAAGCCTTCAGGATAACAATGAAATCATCAAAAATTGAAGGCTTCCAATCCACGGCACATTGGTTTTGGCTCATAGCTGCCGCTTGCGCGCAAGTCTCAGGCCCTTCATGAAATCGTCCCTTTTCATCAATTCTCAAGGTCCAGGCCAGATGAGCCCCAGTGGCTTGAAGCGTAGCCTGAGCAGCTGAATTAATAATTCTCCGAGGATCCAACTCAACACGCATAGCCGTAACCACAGTGGAGACCGCGTTGTTCAATCGCTGACTCCGCTGTTTTTCTTCTTCGTGCTTGCGCAGTTCTGTAACATCCCTGCCAACACCCCTGGCGCCGCGCCAACTATTGTTTTTATCAAACACCGGCAAAGCCGAGATCAAGACGCATATATCGGCATTACCTTTTCCCTTCAACCAAACTTCAACATCGTTAATCGGCTGATTTGGGGTGAAAGGCGTAGCGCCTTCCAGATCATCTATATTCAGGCTCGCATTATTCAAAAGTTCAGTCACAAGAAGACCATTGAGCTCGCTAGCGCTATACCCAAAAGCTCCGCGCTGGTTGACATAGATAAACGCCCCATGGGAATCTGTTTCCCATGAAAAATCGGCTTGACAGTTCACAAGGTCCCGATAAAGCGCACGGGATGCTGTCAGTGCCATCATCAGATTAGCATCTGCTGTGATTTCTCTTGCCACAAGCAAAATATTTTTGCCATTTCCGGCACATGGCAGGATCAGAATATCATAGGTTTGCGCGCCTAATCCCGGATCGTGCGGCCAATGATCCTGTCCAAAAGACTCATCGACCGCTTGAGGAGAGGCGTTGAGGCGAACACGACCGCTCGTAACCCGTCGCTCTAAGGTTGCCTGTGCCAATAGAATGGAAAGTTCTAAAGTATCGCAATAACCGGTACGAACGGATTCAATGAATGCATGGCCCAGCGCATTGGCTTGAATGAGACGACCTTGATCATCCAGTTCGGCCATGGGTCCCGCATAAGATTCAATGACTTGCTTAGGGTCAATGACATTCGCGAATTGGTTATCGCTTGCGCGCGCCCTTGCATTTGCGGCAAAACCGCTAATATTTTGATTATGGCGCCACATCAATTCGTTTAATGATCTATTAGGAAATTCATTTACAAATGAAATTTACTTTAGTAGACGCGTGTTAATGCCGCCTTAAACACAGTTTTTCCTATATTTACCTGATGAAAAGACCTTCTGACTCTATGACTATCTCTGACTTTTCGATGATTGATACCTGGGTGTTTGATCTCGACAACACACTCTATCCGGCAGAAATAAATCTTTTTGCCCAAGTTGATCAGCGCATTGGGCAGTTTATCGCACATCATCTGAATTTGACATGGGATGATGCACGAGCTTTGCAGAGGGAATACTATGCCGACTATGGTACAACTCTTATGGGGCTGATGCATGTGCATGGCATCGCGCCTGAAGAATTTCTCGAATTTGTGCATGACATTGATGTCAGCGCCCTGATCCCGAGCCCTGAATTGGATCGCCTGCTGGCAAGCCTTTCCGGCCGCAAGCTGGTTTTCACCAATGGGTCTGAAGCCCATGCACAAAATGTGATCCGCGCCATGGATCTCGAGCATCATTTTGATGAAATTTTTGATAGCGCCGCTGCAGGATATAAACCCAAGCATGAAGCGTCAGCATTTGATGACTTTGTCGCATATTATGCAATTAATCCGGCGCGCACGATCATGATTGATGACATCGCACATAATCTGAAGCTTGCCCATGGCCTAGGCTTGACTACAGTCTGGATTCAAACGGTGCGCGACTGGGGGGTACCACGCCCTGACAGTACAGACCGCCACGAGCGTTACCCACATGCAGATTATCAAGCGCCAGACCTAGTCAGTTTTCTCAGACAGATTCGGCCATAAGGCCCGTGCTGCTGATTTCTGTTATGTTGACACTCCGATATGTTGACACGAGGGCCTCGGGCTGTATGGTCCGCCCCTATTTTCAACAGATAAACGAGGCAGAGAACATGGATCTGGCCGCCCTTGAAACATCGATTGACCGGTTGTGGGAGGCGCGGGATACGCTATCCCCCACAGCCCAGGGAGAGAGTAGGGCTGCGGTTGACACAGCGCTGAAGGCGCTGGATTCAGGGGCGGTGCGTGTGGCGCAGAAGAGCGGCACAACATGGGTGGTCAATCAATGGCTGAAAAAAGCCGTTTTGCTTTCTTTCCGCTTGCATGACATGGCGCTCATCCCTGGCGGACCCGGCGGGCTGGCAGAACCGGGCAAAAACGTAAACCACAGCAAGGGCGTGTGGTTCGATAAAGTGCCCTCGAAATTCGCCGGATGGGGCGACAGTGATTTTCGCGAAGCAGGGTTTCGGGCAGTGCCCAATTGTGTGGTGCGTCACTCAGCTTACATCGCCCCCAATGTTGTATTGATGCCAAGTTTCGTCAATCTGGGCGCCCATGTTGGGGAGGGCACGATGGTCGACACTTGGACCACGGTGGGCTCTTGCGCGCAAATTGGGAAAAACTGCCACCTGTCCGGCGGGGTTGGGATTGGCGGGGTATTAGAGCCATTGCAGGCGGGACCGGTGATTATCGAGGATAACTGCTTTATCGGCGCACGCTCGGAAGTGGCGGAGGGGGTTATTGTCGGTGAAGGCGCGGTACTGTCCATGGGGGTTTATCTTGGCGGCTCAACTAAAATTGTTGATCGTGCCAGCGGCGAGATCCACTATGGCCGCGTGCCCCCTTATTCGGTTGTCGTACCGGGCACATTGCCGGGCGCCCCCGGCGCACCCAGTCTCTATTGCGCTGTCATTGTTAAAACTGTCGATGAAAAAACCCGATCAAAAACGTCGATCAATGACTTGCTGAGAGACTAAGCTACTTTTCGTTGGGTTGACTTCAGCCATCTCATTGACGCCGGGTGATGCGCGCTTTACACCTTGAAACCCATGGACCCTTCACACCCAACCCTTGTTGACCCTATCACCTTGACGCGTGATCTGGTGCGGTGCCCCAGCGTTACACCTGAGGACAAGGGCGCGCTGGGCGTGCTTCAAAAGACGCTGGAGGGTCTAGGTTTTGTCTGCTCGCGGCTGGTTTTCTCGGCCGAAGACACGCCCGATATTGATAATCTTTACGCTAGAATAGGCAGCGGCGGCCCGCATTTCTGTTTTGCTGGTCATTCCGATGTGGTGCCCATAGGGGACGCAGATGCCTGGTCAGCAGATCCCTTTGCCGGTGAAATTCGCGATGGCCATATGATCGGGCGGGGCGCAGTAGATATGAAAGGCGCGATCGCCGCTTTTGTTGCCGCCACCTCGCGGTTTATTGCCAAACCAAAACCTTTCAAAGGCTCGATAAGCCTGCTGATTACGGGCGATGAAGAAGGTCCAGCGATTAACGGCACGGTTAAAATACTCCAATGGCTGAAAGATCAGGGTGAAACCATCGATCATTGTCTTGTAGGTGAGCCCACGAATGTCGCGCGCCTTGGCGACATGGTGAAAACTGGCCGCCGGGGCAGCCTGAATGGCCATTTGACCGTGGTGGGGGTGCAGGGACATGTGGCTTATCCGGACCGGGCGGACAACCCTATTCCGCCTTTGCTGGAGATTCTCCGTATCATGATGGAAACCACGCTGGATAAAGGCAATGATCATTTTCAACCCTCAAACATGGAGATCATCTCTGTGGATGTGGGAAACAGCGCAACCAATATTATTCCTGGGCAGGCAAGCGCACGGTTCAATATCCGATTTAATGACGAGCACACCGGCGCATCGCTTACTGAGTGGCTGAACACGCTCTGTGATGACATCATGGCGCCGCGCCAGGGTCGCTATGATCTCGACATCAAAGTCAGCGGCGAGGCGTTCGTGACACCGCCCGGCGATTTCACACGGCTGATCGAGCAGGCCATCGTAAAAAAATGTGGCCATGCGCCAGAATTTTCAACCAGCGGCGGCACGTCCGATGCCCGCTTTATCAAAGACCTGTGCCCCGTGGCTGAATTCGGCCTCATCGGCGCCACTATGCATAAAGTCGATGAACGGGTTGCTGTACAAGACATCATTGATCTGAGTGATATCTATGGCCTCATTCTCGAGGAGTACTTCACACCGTGACCCTCACGGTGAAGTACGTTTTAAAATCCTTGGACGGCGCCTGGGGTATTGCCGCGCGGGATGCGGATGCACTCAAAAATTTTGACCTGTCGGCCCGCGGTTTTTGGAATTCATTCGCTGCCGCAGCATTGGCCGCACCGTTCTGGCTCTGGTTTTCATTGTCCCAGCAAGCCTATCTCGCTGACCTGGCCGCCGCATCGTCGCGTGAGTATATCCAGCCACCCTTGGGAATCTTTCTCATCGCCGAAGGATTTGCGTATATATTCGGCTGGATCCTGTTTCCTCTGATGATTATTCCCATCACCAAAATTCTACAGGTTAAACAGAAATACGCCACCTATATCATCGTCCACAACTGGTCGATGGTCCTCGTGTACTTCCTTCTCGCCATGCCCCCGGTTGCATTATTCAATTTGGGTCTGATCAGCATAGAAACGAAAGGATTTTTGGATCTGACAACGCTGTTTCTGGAACTTGCCTATATGTGGGTGATCGCCAGAACGGTTTTGGAGATCAGCATCGCTTCAGCGCTTGCCATTGTGGTTCTTGATGTCCTGCTCTCCATCCTCATTAGCCTTACCGCCCAAATTTTTTACGCGCTGTAATCAACCTTGAGAAGATAAAGCCCGTATGGTGGCGCTAATGGCCCACAACGCGTCCGGTTACAAGCCTTCAAGGCTTGACCAACCTGGTGCCCCGTCCATTTCCCCTCACCCACTTTTTTTAAGGTGCCAACCATAGAGCGCACTTGAGTATGAAGAAAAGACCGGGCACTGACGGAAAAATGTATTTCGTCAGCAACGCGGCTGACGTGGAATGCGTCCAATGACTTGACCGGAGACTTTGCCTGACATTCCGCAGCACGAAAAGTCGTAAAATCATGCTGTCCCACCAAATATTGCGCCGCGTCGTCCATGGCATCGACATCCAGACTTACCGGCGCATGCCAGACTTTACCTTGCTCAAGAGCAGGTGGGGCGCGCCGATTTAAAATGCGGTAGAGGTAATGCCTCTTTACAGCATCAAAACGGGCATGAAAATCTGGCGCAGAAACACTGATCTCCAAAATGCTGATTGGGTTGGGTTTAAGATAATAATTGACTGCATCCCGCACCGTGTCCGGTGTCGTCTGTTTTTCAAGATCGGCGTGGATAACTTGGCCCAGAGCATGAACACCCGCATCTGTACGCCCGGCGGCGCTGATGCTCACTTCTTCGCCACAAAAGTCGGTGATGGCCTCTTCGAACCTTTGCTGAACCGAAAAGCCATTTTTCTGTCTCTGCCAACCGACAAAGGGCGCGCCATCGTATTCTATGGTCATTTTATAACGCGTCATGATCTTAAGTCGAACTGAGTACCGAGGGGAAGAGCAAATCCCCGCAAAAAATCTTGAGCCCCCATGGGGCGGCCGCCCGCTCGCTGAAGCGTGAGCAGTCTGAGCGCGCCTTCGCCGCAAGCGACCGTGAGATCCTCAGACAATACAGTGCCCGGCGTGCCACTTGCCCCAGCGAGTTCCGCCCGCAGCACTTTGATGCGATGAGACCGGCCCCCCATCGAAACCCCGAACCACGCGCCAGGAAAGGGAGAAAGGCCGCGAATCCGGCATTCCAATTCGGTTGCCGGGCGCGTCCAGTCAAGCCGCGCCTCGGCTTTGGTGATTTTAGCGGCAGTGCTCACACCCGTATGTGGCTGAGGGGTAGCGGCAATCGTGCCCGCCGCCAGTGCGTTCAACGCCTGGACCATCAACGGCGCCCCCACACCTGCCAGCCTATCGTGCAGGCTCCCGGCAGTGTCGACATCATGGATGGGAATGGACTGGCTGAGCAGGATGCCGCCCGTATCCAGACCTTCATCCATCTGCATGATGGTGATACCGGTGGCGCTGTCCCCGGCCATAATGGCGCGTTGAATGGGCGCGGCACCGCGCCAACGCGGCAGGAGCGACGCATGAACATTTAGACAGCCCAGTCGCGGCGCGCTCAAAATTTCCGGTGGCAGAATGAGGCCGTAGGCAGCAACCACTGCAGCATCAAGACCCAATGCAGCAAAGCGCGCCTGTTCGTCTTTGTCTTTAAGGGTTCCCGGTGTTCTCACCGGTATATTCAACTGCTCAGCACGCTCATGCACGGGTGTTTTCTGAAGGGCTTGTCCGCGCCCAGCGCGCCTGGGTTGTTGAGTATAAACGACAGCGATGGTGTGCCCTGCCGCAACCAGAGCATCGAGTATGGGGATGGAAAAATCCGGCGTACCCATAAAAGCCAGTTTGAGTGAAGGCATGATGATCTTTTTCAGCCTTTCACTTTCAGGACGTCGATTGCAATTTTCTGGACTTGATTAGTTTTTTCAGAATGATGGAACGTTTCAATCGTGACAGGTGATCTATAAACAAAACGCCCTCCAGATGATCCATTTCATGCTGAATGCATCTGGCCAGCAGGCCTTCGGTATTTAGTGACTGTTTTTGCCCTTGATAATCCAGATAAGTAATGGTGGCTGTGATGGGCCTTTCCACATCTTCGTAAAACTCAGGAACTGACAGACAGCCTTCTTCATGCAAAACTGTTTCAGGCGAGGCTTGCGTTTTCTCAGGATTCACCAAATAGAGGGGCGCTGGCTCTTCGTCTTGCCCAGCAAGATCCATAACAATAATGCGCTGGGGAACACCGACCTGGATGGCCGCCAGTCCAATACCGGGCGCGGCGTACATGGTCTCCAGCATATCGTCCATGAGCTGGCGCGTCTCGTCCGTGACCTGGGTCACCAGCTGGGAGACGGTTTTCAGGCGCGGATCGGGCGCGGTGAGTATGGGGAGTAAAGCCATAACCGGTCAGATAGGCGATGGCGCCACCAGCGTCAAGCGGCAGGCGGGTTCGGCGGCTTTGTGGTAAGGTGCCTCAAGCGAATCCTCGCCTCTTTGGGGGCTTTCGGGCAAAATTAAGGGTAAAATAATGGAAAATATGCTGATTGCCGGTGCCGTTCTCCTGGCTGGCGCCCTCATTGCTGTGGTCCTGGTGCGCAAAAAAGCCATCCAGGCAGGCGAAGCCGCCCGTATGGCTACGACGCTGCAGGATCAACTATCCCTCGTGGTGCAATCCCAGACGGCACTCACGGAACGTCTTCAGACGCTGGCGGAAGGCCAGGCCACATCCCAGGCCACGGTGATGAAATCCCTGGATGAGCGTCTCGACAAAGTGAGTGAAAACATGGGCAAAAACCTTAATGAGACCGCCACAAAAACCGCCGAATCTTTGGGCAAACTGAACACAAGGCTGGGCGTCATCGACGAGGCGCAAAAAAACATCACGAAATTATCAGGCCAAGTGGTCGGCCTGCAGGATATTTTGGCAAACAAACAGGCGCGCGGCGCGTTTGGTGAAATTCAGATGGCAGATATCGTGCAAAATGCTCTGCCCCCTTCAGCCTATCAATTCCAGGCCACGCTGAGCAATGGCAAGCGCGCTGACTGTCTGCTGAGACTACCTAATCCACCCGGCGCGATCGTCATTGACGCTAAGTTTCCTCTTGAAGCTTTCTCGGCGTTACGGGCAGCCGAAAGCGAAGTAGAAAAGGCTGTGGCGGCGCGGGATTTCCGGACCGCGATGATGAAGCATATTACTGATATTGCGGCGCGTTACATTGTGCCGGGAGAAACGGCAGAATCTGCCTTAATGTTTTTACCCGCCGAAGCCGTTTATGCCGAACTTCATGCCTCGTTTGATGATGTGGTGCAGAAAAGTTTCCG
>JAJFIO010000205.1 GCA_021774915.1 Alphaproteobacteria bacterium | reverse complement strand
CACAACGATCTGCAAACAAACAAAACCCCAACCAGTTATAAACCGATTGAGGTCAAGTTTTCGAAGAAAGAGTATCTTGCCGCTGAACGGCAAAAAATCTTACATTTTAGATTCGATATTCGTGAACGCAGTATTGACCTTGCCGCCAAGGGTATTAACGGTGGCAATAATCACGGCGGCGATGCCGGCGGCAATCAAGCCATATTCGATGGCGGTGGCGCCGGATTCGTCTTTGATAAAACGCGTTACAAGCTTGCTCATGACACTTAACTCCTAGGTTACTTCATGCTATGCGGCTACAAATCGCATAAACTTCTGCTTTGATCTGTTGCAGAACACGAACAAGCCTAAGGGGAGTGCGTAAAGAAAAAATGAAATGAATTGTTAAAATTTCTCCTCACCTCTGTTTTTTGGTATCTTTTTTGACAACATCGCGTGAAGTCTTCTGTTAAAATTGTATCATTACCTCTTGTTTCCCCCATGTGGCCGCCTTTGATCTCCGGATTTCCACCCTCATCTCCGGATTTCCAGTGAAAAATATCTAGGCTGCGTTTGCCCCTAACTTCAATTTTATTCATAAATTTTTTACAGAGTGTTCAGCATTGCTCTTTAACCTTCGAGCATGTCGAGCTTCGATTGGAGAAGCTCTCTTCAGCAAAGAAGCGAGGCCTTTATGACGATGTCAAAGAAATTTACAGGCACTGTGCGCCAAATCGCATTCTTGTGCGTCACCGCAGCACTGGCCCTCGGGCCGATCAGCGCGGGCGGCGCCTCCGCGGCGGAAGGCTTGCAAGTGCAGATCGACCAGACCGTTCCCGTCAGACTTGACCGCGCGGCCGCAACAGTTGTGGTGGGCAATCCGGCCGTGGCCGACATTGCAGCCCAAAGCAATAATCTGTTTTTTATTGTCGGCCGCACCATGGGCACCACGAATGTCGTGGCGCTTGACGCGGCTGGCGATCAGATCGCCAATGTCGTCATTCATGTGACCTCGGTTCAATCTGGCCAAGTGGCGCTTCATCGCAGCACATTCAGGGAAAGCTACTCTTGCGCCCCGAATTGCGAACGCACGCAAATGCCGGGCGATGAGGTGGAATCCTATAAAGCGCTGGTTGAAGCCAACACGCAAAAACTCAGCGTCGCCAAACAGGGGCGTGAAGCTTCCAACTAAGCCTGCAAAAAATATTCTTCAACAAAACCGTCCTTGGCAACGCCAAGGGCGGTTTTTTGCGCGCCCCCTCAAGAGGGCGGATAATTGATACAATTTTATTGTATTTGTACTGAATATATTATGTGCATGTTATGCTCGGTATGATGTTCTCTTGATGCCCCATGCGATACGCACCCTCGTATGCGGAGCTGCTTTTAAAGCACATCAAGATATCTGATGACTAAGGAATTGGTCACATGCTGAAAAACACATTACGCAGATTCATCCGGCGAGACGACGGGACCACGGCAGTGGAATTCGCTTTCATCGCGCCGCCCTTTTTCGCGCTGTTATTCGCGATTGTCGAAACCGCCATGGTTTTTTTCGCTTCGGCCAATCTTGAAAACGGGGTTCATGAGGCCGCGCGCCTGGTCCGCACAGGCCAACTTCAATTCTCCGGCGGCGGGATAGCGACGTTTCGGCAGGTTGTTTGCGATAACGCGCCTCTGCTCGCCTCCTGCGACACCGATATCCTGATAGATGTGCGCAAGTTTCAGGATTTTACCAATATCAACTTCACCGATCCGGTTGCAAATGGCGAACTGCAAAATAATTTTACTTTTATCCCGGGCGCCGCAGGTGAAGTGATTTTGGTGCGCGTCTTTTATGTGTGGGACGTAAACGTGCCTTTTATCGGTAACTTTCTGAGCAATATGAATGACGGCAAACGCCTGCTCTCAGCGGCCATCGCCTTTCGAAACGAGCCTTTCTGATTGAGATCAAATTTCCAATGCGGAGTGTTTCGATATGAAATATAAAACAAAATCATTCTGTCGTAACAAAGATGGCGTTGCAGCCATTGAATTCGCCATTATCGCGCCTGTCATGCTGACGCTTTTTTTCGGTGCGGTGGAGCTCTCCGATGGACTGCTGGTCGATCGCAAAGTGACCGTGGTGGCAAGCTCTATCGCAGACCTCGTGTCGCAGGACACGCAGATCGACAATGCCGGCATGGCGGATATTTTCAAAGCGGCCGAAGCGGTCATCGTGCCTTATAATGTCGCCGACCTGACGGTGCGGGTCTCCTCGATCAATGTTGAAACCGACGGCACGACCGATGTGGGCTGGAGCGATGGCTATAACACATCTTCATACGCGCCGGGAACGAATTTCGCTCTTCCCAATGGAATCGGCGCGCCGGGGGGCAGCGTCATCGTCACCGAGGTCTCCTTCACTTACGACAGCATCCTTGGTCAAATCATTGTCGGGACCTTGACACTTGAAGATCAGTTTTTCGCCCGGCCCCGGCGTGTCTTGCGTGTGGAGCGGGTCATCTGATCCCGCACCGTCGGGTTTTGATTTCATCAAAACCCGAAACGCCTTATGATGACCCCCTGTCTTAATCGTCGTCTGGCCTGAGGGGATCTCACCTGTTGTCTTTATTTTTGCACTGCCGCCGCTTTTTACGCGGATGGACCACCTTTGGGTTCACCCTGGCGCTCGCTCTCACCCTGTTGACGGCCTGCGATGGCGCCGCCCCTGAAGACGTCGCCGAAAGTGACGCCCGGCGCGCCAATCCGGAGATCGTCACCGGCGAGATCGCCAAGCGCGAAGTGCGCGCTCAAAATTTTATGATCTCGGCCGCCAATCCCCTGGCCTCCAAAGCCGGCTACGATATTTTAAAAGCTGGAGGCAGCGCGGTGGATGCCGCCATTGCGGCGCAATTGGTGCTCAATCTGGTCGAGCCGCAATCGTCGGGCATTGGCGGGGGCGCCTTCCTTGTCTATTACGATGCGGGGGGCGACAAAGTCACCACATTTGACGGTCGCGAGACGGCGCCTTCGGCAGCCACACCTCAGCTTTTTCTTGACGCGAAGGGTCAGTTCATGGGCTGGCCTCAGGCGCTGAGGAGCGGCCGCTCCACCGGCGTGCCGGGCCTGATGAGGGTTCTGGAACTGGCCCATCAGCGCTATGGGGTTCTGCCCTGGGCGCGGCTGTTTGAAGCGGCCATCCGCATCGCCGAGGAAGGGTTTGAGGTCTCGCCCCGTCTGGCCACCATGCTGGCGGGCAGCAGCCGGCGCCTGAGCATCTTTAACGACACCAATGCGTATTTTTACCACGGCGACGGGACACCGCTGGTGGCGGGCGAGTTGCTGAAAAACCCTGAATTTGCTGCTGTATTGCACGATCTGGCGGAAGGTGGCGCGGAGGCGTTTTATCAAGGCGCGCTGGCGCAAGCGATCGTTGCCCGTGTCGCCCAGGCCGTCCAATCCAGCCCCACGCCTGACTATCCCGGCATGAGCCTGGAAGATTTGGCGGCGTACCAGGCGGTTGAACGCGATGCGGTGTGCGCAGCCTACCGCGCCTATCGCATCTGCGGCATGGCGCCGCCAAGCTCGGGCGGGGTCATGCTGGCGCAAATACTGGGGCAGTTGGAAAACTTTGACATGGGCGCGCTGGAGCCGGGCAGCGCGCGCAGC
>JAJFIO010000204.1 GCA_021774915.1 Alphaproteobacteria bacterium | reverse complement strand
CCATTGAGAAGATCGCCTTCAACCACTTCAGCGGCCGGGCCGCGCACGATGTATTCGCCGCCGCATTCGGCCAGAAATTTGGCGGATTTTTGGGCATATTCCTTGAAATTTGCCGTGGGGTTGGTGACCTGGGCGATACCGATCAGATAAGCTGTCATGTTGTCTGTCCTTATGTTGTTGGGCTCTTGCAAAATCCATGAGACGTGCGGCCCTTATTGAAGTTCTATGTTGACGCTTCGTTATCGACGAAGGGGTCACCTGTTTTCAAGCCAAAAAGCAATTTCCCTGTTGGCGCCATGCATTTGTCCCACTGGAGGGACCCGTGGGTGGACATGGTGCGGCAATCTCGGAAATGGCGCTGGACGGCATTGCGACCGGTTTGCCCCGTCACCCCCATCATGCCCGACAGCCGGTCAACGGCGGAGAGGCAAAGACGGGAAGCAAAGGCAAAATCGCGCGCTATATTCAGACGTGTCGCGCCAACGGGCCGGTCTCCTGCAACGCCGGTCTCATGCAGGTAATCCATGATGTTTTTCACCATGAGTTCGGCGGTACGGATTTCGGTAAAGGATTCGCCGAGCCGGACCTGAACCGGCAGCTGATCAACGATACTCTCGCCGAACATGGCGCCGCGCCGTGTTTTGGTCTGCTCGACATACTCGTTCAACGCGCCATTGGCCGTGCCGAGGATCGGGCCGATCAAAAGGGTGGAAAAATAGGGCTGAAATTCGACATCATAGATGTAGCTTTCATGCAGTTCTGCGCCGGGCGCTGATGTTCCGCTTAGATCTTCAGATAAAATTGTGCGGTGTTCCGGAATGAATTGATCGACGACTTTGATGTCTTTGCTGCCTGTGCCTTTCAGCCCTTCGGCAAACCACGTATCAATGATCTCGTATTCACCGGGCATCATCATCGCCATACGAAAGAGGGGACGGGCACCGGGTTTGGGATCGAAATCGCCTTCCACCGCCCCGACAATGGCGCAATCGGAATGATCGATTCCGCTTGAGAATTTCCATTGTCCGCTTAAACGATACCCGCCGTCACAAGGCGTGATCTTACCACCTCCGGCAAAGGCGGTGCCGATGATGGCATCCGGGTGATCAGGCCAGAATTCTTCCTGAGCCTGAGGCGGAAATCGCCCCAGCATCCAGGTGTGCGACATCACCACAGAAGCCATCCAGGCCGTGGAGCCGCAGCCCATGCCCAGTTCGCGGGAAACAGATACATGCGTGCCCCAGTCCATTTCAAAACCGCCATAGCGCTTAGGCGTGAAAATCTTGTGAATGCCGGCCACCTTGAGATCGGCAATGGTTTCATCCGGCATGCGGCGCAGGTCTTCCGCTTTTTCTGCCCGTTCCTTCAGTACCGGTACCAATTGCCGCGCGGCCTCCACCAGTTCTGCCGGGCTGGGAAGTGAGTCAGGTGCTGTGCGGGTTCGTGCCAAAGTCATATGTTCCACCTTCAGTAGGATTGGGGCCGAGATCTAGGAAGGTTTTGTGATTTGCCAGCTTCTTGTCCAGCGCTCATGCTGGTGTTGTCTACGCAGTGGCAAGCGTATGGCTGAGGACCGGTCCTTGAGAGGGAGATTTTTAAGTACGTGCCACCAGTCGGCCTTTAGGTCTGGGGAGTCTAAGCCTAATCCGTCAGGTTGACTTCAACAATCGTGTGCACCAGCCCCAGATGTGACGGGATGAGAGACTTGTAATGGCGCGGAGTGAGTGGTTCGCGGGCAACGATAACGATTTCAGCGGCGTGAATACCTGGCCCGATGGCCCAAACATGAAGATCAACAACCGCGCTGTTATCATCTTCTTCCACTGCGGTGCGGATTTCCGTATGGACACTTTCGGGTGCCTGGCGGTCCAGCAGAATAGCGCTTGTCACTCTTCCCAGTCCTCTCGCCCAGTGCAGGATAATCAGTGCCCCAACAATTCCCATGAGCGCATCCATCCACAGCCAACCAAAATATTTTCCGGCCAGCAGAGCGAAAATAGCCATGAACGATGTCAGGGCATCGGCGAGTACGTGAAAATATGCACCGCGTAAATTGTGGTCATGGTGTTTCGAAGCGCCATGTTCATGGTCATGGTCATCTCCCACATCAAGAATCAGAACAGAAACACCGTTCACAAAGAGGCCCAGTACAGCCACGATCAAAGCCTGATCGAAAGAAATTTCTCCAGGGTTGAGAAGCCGTCTTACGCTTTCGACGATCATGGGGACAGCAAAAACAGCGAGGAGAAGAGCGCTGGCAAATCCGCCGAGGGCATTGATTTTTCCGGTGCCAAAATTAAACCGTTTGTCCTTTGCAAAACGGCGCGCAATAACATAGGCCATGGCGGCAATGGTCAGTGCTGCCGCATGTGTGCCCATATGCAGTCCATCTGCCAGAAGGGCCATAGAGCCATAAACCAGTCCGGCGACAATCTCGATCACCATGGTGATAAGAGTGAGGACAATGACGATCTGAATGCGCCGCTCGCCCGGGCGAATGCGATCCTGGCCAAAAGCGTGGTCAAGCTCCCATGTATTGAGTTGGCTCATCGGACTTCACCGCAGCTTCTATCGTGTTAAAGTATTATTGGATAATGGGGTGATTTGCACGTATCGGCAAGAGAATTGGCTTCGTGTGGTTAAGGAGCATTCATGATGAGATGGGTATCAACGGCTTTGGCGCTTCTATGGCTGCCTATAAGGCGGTTCTTTCGCGATGGGGGCAGTCAATATGCGGGGAATGTTGCGTTTTTCACGCTTTTGTCGCTTTTTCCCTTTCTCATTTTTCTCAGCACTTTGGCGGCGTCACTTGAGAATACGCAAGCGGCGACGCAGTTCATTGAATATATGCTGGAGACTTTGCCACCCATAGCGGCGGGGGCGGTCGAACCCATCGTGAGAGAATTGGCGCCTCAGAAACTTGGGTTTTTTCTGATTTTCAGCCTTGTCGTCATTATTTGGTCTTCCGCCAATGCCATCGAAGCTCTGAGAGCGGGGCTGAACCGAGTCTATAAAGTATCTCAAACGCGCAGTTTTATTTTTCGCCGCGTCCAGGGGTTTATGTTTGTCGTGATCGCGGCGGTTGCGATTCTCATCGCCATGAACCTGCTGGTTTTAGCGCCGGTTATTCTGTCCTATGTGCCATTGGCAGAGGCATTGCGCGAGCAAATAGAGCCGCTGATCTCCATAGGGCGTTATGGGGCGGCGCCACTCATTTTACTCATCACAAATATATTTTTGTACCGCTTTTTGCCCAATGTTGATCATGGATGGCAGCATGTCGTGCCCGGCGCTGTTCTGTCACTGGTGATCTGGCTGGTTCTGGTGCAGGCCTTCTCCATATATGTACGGAATTTTGGAGATTACAGCGTGATTTACGGCTCCCTGGGCGGCGTGATCGTGTTGCTGCTGTTCCTCTATATGAGTGCGGGGGCATTTCTTCTGGGAGCGGAATTTAATGTTGTGCTGAGGGAACGTCTCGCTCAGAATGAAGGTTGAAGGTGTACTGCGCCATTCACATCAGTCCTGATTAAAGGGGGAAGCATGAGTGCTCATGGAACTGTAACAAAGATTTCCAAAACGATCATGGCGGCGCTGAGCGGATTCACTCTCTGCGCTACTGTGTCTGCGCCTATTCTGGCAGGAGCGCTGGATCCCGATAACCCCGAGGATGCGCTGAAACTCCAGCGCAAAATGACCTGCGGCTCGCTCACCGATGAAAGACATCAAGGCTTTACATGGCAAGGCAATGTTTATAGCCGGGTTCAGGGAGAAAAAGACCGGCTGGTGTTTCAAGTTGTCGGCACAAATGTGCGTCAATGCGGTACGGTCATCGATCCCGAAAAAGGAGAAGGGTTTCGCAGCGTCTCGCGTGAGGTGATGCTTTATCTTGATGCGACAAGCGGTGAAGTGTTGCGGAGCTGGACCAACCCCTGGACGGGTGACGAGGTTGAGGTTGTTCATGTCGCTAATGATCCAGTGAATATGCGCGCCCCGATGTTTGCAAGAGATCGAGACGGCAATCCGCTACGCGCGAAAGGCCGCGTGGTCGGCGATCTCTATCTTAGCACCAGCGAGTTTCCCCTGTTCTATCCAAACCCTCTGGGCGGTGAGTATCAGCAATACATTGGCGGAACCTATCAGGCGATCGAACTGTTCAATAATTTTTATGATGTAAAAGGATTGTTCGATGCCGACCAGGTTGATGCGCCGCGCTCATTTGTTTCGTGGGTGCGCGTATCGCAATGGCTGCCGTGGATGGAGATGGGCAGCCGGCCAGGTTATCTGATCTTCAATACCCAAGGATCATCGATCGGCAGTCCGGACGAACTTCCCCCCGTTCTGAAAGCGGAACTCGAGACCAATTACCCGACTTATTTCGTGCCGCCGCCGGTGGATGATTTACGTCCCAATGACACAAGTTGGACGGTGTTCAAACGCCTCACGGATGAGCGCCGGAAAACGGATATGGAATAGGGTTTATACGGATTAACTGAATCCCGTTTGGCTGGGAGGGGCAGGATGGAACTGGGGAATGTGGTTGTGTTTGGCGCGGCAACAGAGCCCGGCACCGAGCTGTGCCGTTTGCTGAGTATTGACGGTCGGCATGTTGTGGCCATTTCCACGGGCGAGGGGGGGATTTCAGCCCTTGCGCCTCTTGACCTGGAAATTCGCACGGTGGACGCTACGAGGAAATCAGCGGTCAATACGGCTCTGGAAGGCCTCCCCGCGTCGCAAACAATAGTCTCGTTTGTGAGTCAGGGCGGTGCGGTCAATGTGATCGATGCAGCAATCGCTGCGGGCGCGCGCCGGTTTGTTCTGGTGACGTCCCTCGGCGGCGGAGAGAGCCGCAAAGCGCTTTCCTTTCTGAAACGGATTTTTACACGCAGCAAGCTGAAGCAGATGACCCTTGCGGAAGACTACTTGCGCGGGAGCAAGCTCGAATGGACGATTCTCCGGACAGGGCCTTATGCAGGAAGAAAACCCTCCGGCAACGGAATTTTAGTGGAAAACCCTATGGTCTCTGGCGCGATCAACGCAAAAGACCTGGCCCGCGCTCTTTATGATGTGCTGGACAAGGATAAGGCGGTAGGCAAGGTTTTTTCGGCGATAGATGCAAAGCGCGCGAAAATGAAAGACGGCACACCTGTTGTCGCGGCTGAGTTATAATTTACTCGCTGACCTCTCACTCCCATATCAACCGAGGATCGGCATGAATGAGACGGCATTTAAACAAAGACTCGTGAAATGGTGGACGGTTGATGAAGCCGCCGAGCGTTCAAGCGCGGATAATCCGCTCGCTCCCTTGGCTGACGATCAGCGCCGGGAAACCATTCCGCTGTTGACGCTGGCATTTGGCTGGGG
>JAJFIO010000203.1 GCA_021774915.1 Alphaproteobacteria bacterium | reverse complement strand
GCGCGGCCTTCCTGAAAATCTTCACCGCTAAACGCATCCATGAACATGGCCCGCGTCTCAGCCGTGTCATCCGCCGCGCCATCTAAAATCATTTGCACGATTTTCTTAGCGGCTCCCGTTGTCATTCTTGATACTGAGCAGATTGAGTCCGCAATGGCGTTAGTCTCCGCAGCCAGATCACTTCCATCAATCAGGCGGTCAATCAGGCCAATGGCCAAAGCTTCGCCCGCTTTCAAAACTTTGGCGGTGAACAGCATATCTTTCGCCTTTGCCGCACCCACCGTATCCACCAGCCGCTTGGTATCGGCCAGAGAATAGACCAGACCCAACCGGGCGGGCGGAACGCAAAAGAGGGCGGCGCCATCGGCGAACCGCATATCGCAGCACAGCGCAATGGCGCAGCCCGCCCCGATGCACGGCCCCTGGATCATCGCAATAGTGGGTTTCGACAAACGGCTGAGCCGCGCCTCAGCTTCCGCCATGGTGAGCGTATACTCCAGGCCTGTTGCAGGCGTGGCATAAACCGTTTCAAACTCATCAATATCAGCCCCGGCCGCAAAGGCTGAACCATCAGCCCCCCTCACGATCACCACTTTAACCATAGGGTCATCATCAAGCTCAGCGGCCAAACGCCCCAGCTCTTTCCACATTTCGAGTGTCAGCGCATTGCGCTTGTCCGGCCGATTGAGAACAATATGGGCGATGGATCCATGCCGCTCGATAAAAATGGGGGCTTGGGCCATGGGCGGATACTCCTCAAAATCAAAAAAGATCGCGTGTTCTTTGGCTTGGATTTTGCTATGCTTTTAAGGGGAAAAGCAGCGGGCATCAACAAAACCGGAAAGCCCGAGAAAAAGCGCCGGCCAGAGCAAGGCAAAGAGCAGAATGTTTAGTAAAAAATTGGCCAATTTGCGTAAAGAAATGCCAATTTTGGCGCGCCATGAGGGCCGCTGGCAAGGTGAATATGTGCATCTTGATGCCGCCAACAAGACCATTGACCGGCACAAATCGGTGCTGACGTGCGATTTTCCCACGCAAGGCGAATTTCCCTATTATCAGGTCAACCGCTATCACTGGACGGACGGGCGCAGCGAAGAAGTGCACTTTCCCGGTCTCTATCGCGATCATCGCATTTGGTGGGACAATGAACGCATTAAAGGCTGCGCCTGGGAAATCGACCACCGCTCTTTAATGCTGACATGGTTGCGTAAAGACAGTCCCGATTCTTACCTCTATGAAATGATCCAGATCAGCGACGACAATGCCAGCCGTGTCCGCACCTGGCACTGGTTCAAAAAAGATCAGCTCGTCCAACGCACGCTGATCAATGAGAAGCGCACCGAGTAACGCCGCGCGCACGACAAATATTCCACCCGTGGCCCCTCATCTCAAGAATGAAACATCGCACGATATCGCTTCAATAAAATTCCGTTTCGGGGTAAAAGTGCCTGATATCTAGGTTACTCAGGAGACGGAAATGGAAAATCTGATTTGGGCTACCCTCTTTTTTATCGCCATTCATCTGGTCATTTCCGGAACAAGACTGCGTGGCGCCATCCTCGGCGTGGTCGGTGAGAAAATATATATGGCGCTGTTCTCCATTGCCTCGCTGGTAGGCATTGTGTGGATGGTGAGGGCCTATCCGGATGCCAGAGCGGCGGCGGAAATGCTCTGGGAGCCGCCAAAAGCGCTGCTCGATTCTGCACCGCTGATTATGCTGATCGTCTTTCTCCTGGTCGTGATCGGCGCTCTGACCCCCAATCCAACCGCCCTTATGACTAAGGGCCATATAAAACGAGACGACGCCGTCAAAGGGATCACGCGCATCACGCGCCATCCCGTCATGTGGGGATTTGGCCTTTGGGGACTCATGCATATGGCGGTGAACGGCCACAGCGCGGCGGTGATCCTGTTTGGCGGGCTCGCCTTCACAGCACTTGCCGGCACGTTAGCGATAGACAGTAAACGCGCCAAAGCCTATGGCGACCAATGGCAGAAATTCAAAGCGCAAACCTCGAACATTCCTTTAGCCGCACTGATTACGGGGCGAACCAAATTCAAGTGGGCTGAGATCAGCTGGTGGCGGCCGCTCATCGCACTCGTTCTCTATGTCGTATTTCTGATGGGGCATAGAGGTTTGTTCGGCGTTTCGCCCATTCCCGGCATGGGCTCTTAAGGACACAAGAGATGCTCGGCGCCATTCATACCGTCACCATCACGGCAACGGATCTTCAAGATATTGAAGACACCTATAGCCGTTATTTTGAGTATCAGGTGGTTGATCGCTCACCCGTCAGTGCATCTTTGGCGGCAAGCTGGGGCGCGCCGGAAGCGGCGGGCGCGGCGGGGCTTATTATGCAACCGGCAAGCGGCGCGCAGAATTTTTTGCGCTTTGTCGAAGGCAAGCCGGCGCCGGACTATGTGCCGCTACGAAGCTTTGGCTGGAATGCCATCGAAATTATCGTGAAAGACCTCAGCGCATTGAATGAGCGCCTGTTGGATTCCCCGTTTGAGATTATCGGCACGCCCGCCGTGCTCGATTTTGATTTCACCGACGCCATCAGCGCCATGCAGGTCATTGGTCCGGCTGGGGAAGTGCTGTACCTCACCATGGTCAGCAAAGACGTCCCGGGCCTCGATCTGCCGCGCGCCGCCTCTTTTGTTGACCAGACCTTTATTATGATCCTGGGAGGCCAAAGCCTGGCGCAAATCACTTCTTTTTTTGCGGAAACATTTGGCGTGCCCTCCTCCCCGCCCATGGACGGCACCATCCGTGTACTGAACAGTGCCTTTGACCGCCCTCCCAAAACGAAGACAACCATTGCCACAATCACTTTGCCCGGTCAGACCCTGATCGAGCTTGATGAAATGCCGGGCCAAGCCATTCCCCGCCCCGTCCATACCGGTTGCCTGCCGCCCGCCGCCGCCATCGTGAGCTTTGAGCACGATGATTTGAGTGCTATCGACGCCGCCTTTATCGCCGCGCCTGAAGCGCGCGCCGAAGCGCCCTACTTTGGCCGCCGCGCCGCAACATTATACGGCGCCACAGGCGAACTGATCGAATTGATCGAAAGCCGGTAAGGCCGCACTTCACGTCTGTCGCGTCATGCCCGGGCGCAAGACCCGGGCATCCAAGAGAGTCAGCTTCCAAATTATTTTGCAACCCTTGACCAGGATTGTACTGGATCCCGCATCAAGTGCGGGATGACGATTGTAGGAGAGGGATGACGGCGCTAAGAATCCGCGACCTAATTCAAACCCAATGAGCCCGGATTGACTTTGCGCGCTGGATCGACGGCGTTTTTCACGCTTTCCAACAGCGACCGCGCCGCCAGGTCTTGACCTTCAGCATAGAGATAAGTCTTGCCGATTTGGAAATGCGCCGCACCGAAATCTAAAAACAAGTGGCACAGGCGCTGCTTAATCTCATCCACCACTTTGCTGGCTTGCGGGTTGGCAGGGTAATCGGTTAAGCGTTTCAAAACAGGTGACTCCACGGAACGATTATGAATTTCCAACCGCTGTTCGGGCCAGAGCATGACCGGTTCGATCAAAAAACCATTGGTCGAGGCCACGGTCAAGAGGAACCCAGTTGTGATGTCATGGCTGTTGATGACGTCGGCATATTCGTCAAAAAGAGCATAGATCGCCTGCCAGACCGGCTTGGCCTGACTGTGCGGGACAATACCGTGCACCGGCACCCAGCGCTGCCCCTCAGGCCCCAGCATATTGTTCAATGGCGCAAACGGCGTGCCCCGAATGATTTTGGGAATTGAGTTAGCAATCTCCCGGCCCTTATGCCCGACCGCAATGCGGCGCATCTCCTCCAGATCCTCCGCCACCGCAGACGCGCTGCGCCCCTCAACCGTGACATTCACCGAATAGGCCACCTCATCCATATAACGCCGCCCGGCAACAGCCACTTTGGCGGCCTCGCCCAAACCTTTCGCCAGACTGGACGACCCGGCGACCACGCCTTTGAGCGCGCCAATATCCTTCGCCAGACTCTCCCGTTTCAGGCGCATTTCCGCCAGATTTGGATCAAACCCAAAAATTTCAGCCGCAACGCCGCTGCGCCCCACTTCACACATGGTATCGGCGCACGCTTCATAATCTTCAAACGCGAAAGACACCGAATCTTCAAAGGCCGGAATGCGCATCAAACGCAAAGCCGCCTCGGCCTTAAACCCCAGCGCACCGGTATCGCCTAAAAACAAGCCCGTCAGGTCCGGGCCATAATGTCGAAAAAAGGGAACTCCCCCTTTGGTTCCCCACGCGCCGGTGGTAATTTCCGCGCCGTCAGCCAGAATAACTTTTAGACCCACAACACTCTCCGCAGACGGACCAAATTGACCGGCGCCAAAGAAGAGCCCGTTTTGGGAGAGCGTTCCCCCAATGGTGGCATGCAATCCCGAAAGGGTTCCCCAACAGGGGGTGCGCACACCTTTGTCTTTCAAGGCTTGATGCAAGTCAGCCCACGTGCACCCGCACTCGGCCGTGACATACATGTCTTGAACATTGATTTCAGTAATGCGGTTCAACCGCGACATATCCACCATCACCGCATCCGGGGCCTGCTGGATATAACCGCTGGTATAGGACATGCCGCCCCCACGGGGCGCGATCGCAAACCCGGCCCGGGTGGTTTCAGCCACGGCCCGTGACAGCTCATCTTTGGACCCAGGCCGGATAGCAAGCGCAATCAGCTCGCCTTGCTTGTAGATGTCCTGCGAGTAAAAACGCCGCTCGCCCTTATCCAGAATGACATTCTCGGCCCCAAGAATCTGGATCAGCTCAGCTGTTAAATCCTCAACAGACCCATTTGCATCCGACATATCATAAGTCCTCTTAAGCTTATGCTTATACCAGCAGGGCCGATATTTTCTGCAGTAACAGCACAGTGTCACCTGATATTTTATCAAAAGGTTTCACAATCCCGAGGCTCGCTTCGATCAACAGCCCCACCCAGATGACCATGACCCAAGGCCGGGCCTTGCTCATGCTGGAGGCCATGGCCGCATTGTCTTCATCCGTTATCGTGCCCGCCGCCATTTTGTGCAGCCCAGTGATATAGGGCGGCAGAAAGATTCGGATCATCAAGCCGCAAAAAACCAGTACGGCGAATATTATAAGTTTGAAAGCCAGCCAGGGCGTGTCCGCAAACCGGCCTATGGACCAGGAATAAGATGTCGAAACAAACAGCCCTGCGATCAACACCCAGCGAAACCAGTAATCCACACGCGTCAGAGTACGGGCAAGCGGCGTACCTTCCTTGAAGTGGATCATCAGCACCATGGTCACCCAAAACGGCGCCAGAAGCCAAATTCCCGCCATCTGCCAGGTGGGATGCGTCACACCATAAAGCTCGGACAGCACACCGCCCACCGTCAGCATCAATGCCATGCAAATGCGGGGGATGAGATCCAGGTTGAGCATGATTTTTGCCGAAACAAGACGCGCCTCATTGCTCAATTCCGGCTTCAACACGAATTTGCTGGAATAAAAAACGCCAACATCGCCGCCCAGCCAGTACACGAACAAAAGCAAATGGAGCAAGAGAAACAAATCATGTTCTGTCATTCGAGGAACTTTCCGAAATTATAGGGTGTGGGGGTGGTTACGCGGCCCGATTGCGGTGAAACTAGGATGATTCGGAGCCTTAGGATATCACCCCCGCTCAAGCCTATGATTATGACAAAAGGGCCGTGATCTTCACACCCCTTTTAGACCACTGTCTGGCCCACCTGAAAAATATCAGGCCTGAAGAAGTGATTTGATAGCATAAATATGGAAGCAGAAAATATGAACCGGAAAGAACACATGCAATGACCAGCCAGACAGACGCCCCTCCCTACTATCGCGCCCTGGCTCTCCAGGTGCCTACCAACACGGTCAACCGGCTGGAGGGACGCTCGGGCGCGCGGGCGGAAATGATGCGCGCCATCGCGCACTTGGCCGAGGAAATCCCGGCGGCAAAAGTGTGGATCGGGCAAGATCTCAAGCTCGTGGTTCTGCCGGAATATTTTCTCACCGGGTTTCCCATGGGCGACAGCGTTGAGGCCTGGTCAGACAAAGCCGCGCTGGAAATCGACGGACCCGAATACGAAGCGCTTGGCGCCATCGCGCAAAAATGCAAAATGTTTATTTCCGGCAATGCCTATGAGCAGGATCCGCATTTTCCAAAAATCTATTTTCAAACCAGCTTTGTGATCGGCCCTTCCGGTGATGTGATCTTGCGCTATCGGCGTCTCATCTCGATGATGTCGCCCTCGCCCTATGACTTTCTGGACAAATATCTTGATGTCTATGGCGAGGATGCCGTGTTCCCGGTGATCGACACGGAAATCGGCAAAATTGGTTGCATCGCCTCTGAGGAAATTGTTTATCCCGAAATCGCCCGCTGCCTGGCGCTCAAAGGGGCGGAGGTTTTTCTGCACTCTTCAAGCGAGCCCGGCAGCCAGCTCCCTACGCCAAAGAATATTTCCAAACAGGCGCGGGCCTTGGAAAACCTGGCTTATGTCGTCTCCGCAAATTCAGGCGGGCTTTATAATTACGCCATCGGGGCGCACTCGACGGATGGCGGGTCGAAAATCGTCGATTATTACGGCCGCGTCATGGTGGAATCCGTTGGTGGAGAGAGCATCAACGCCTTTGCGGAGATTGATTTGCAAGCGCTGCGGCGCTATCGCAAGCGCGACGGCATATTCAATATTCTCTCGCGCCAGCCTATGGATCTCTATGCCCGCGAATTCGCCAAGACAACAATTGCCGTGCCCAATTTGATGATGAATGCGGACGGCAGCACAAATCAACCGGACCGAAAATTCTTTATCGAGCGCCAACAAAACGCCATTACAAGCATGATCGAACGTGGACTGATTAAGGAGTAAAGTGTTTTTCGTTTAGGTCATATGTCATTAATCACCTCTCTTGCGTCATGCTCGTACTTGATACGGGCATCCAGAAAAATCTAGCACAGAAACATTTTTTGCAATCCTTGGTCTTCGATTGCGCTGGATCCCCGATCAAGCCGGGGATGACGGGTTTATGAGTTCGTGAACCAGTACAGACGGTCACTCTTTCAAAAAGGCGCTGATGGCGCTCACGTATTCAGACCCTCGCTCCGGCGCAAGAACCGGGTGTTTTCCCTCAAAGATATGCTCAGCGCATTTCGGCACCCGCGTCATGACAATTTCATGCAGCCCATAGAGTTTCTCGCCTGTGGACGTCAGCGCCAGGACCGGCAAATCCAGATGCTCCAGCCGTGACCCCATGTCATAATCCACCACGGCTTTGGCGGGCCGGTCAAAGCGCATTTCCAGATAATCGATGATCATGAGATAGACATCGTCCAATGTCTCCTCGGTGACCTCGAATGTCGAATCCCAGTCTTGTAGGGCCGCCACCGCGCGGTCCCAGGGAAAGGTTTTGTAAGCGCCCTCGGGGTCAAGGGTCGGGCGGGGTATGGTGACGTATTTGAGAACTTGCTTTCGGCCCGCCTCATCCCAGCAAGGAGAACCGTCCAGGATAAGCTTGCTCACCCTGTCACCATGGCGCAGCGCCAGATCGCACGCCACGGCGCCGGAAAAATGGCCCCCTAAGATGAAGGCTTGGGATTTGCCTAAAAAGTCCAGCACTTCGCACACATTGTCCGCATAATCGCCGATGGTCCAGAAGGTCTCGCGCCGATCCGACCGGCCAAATCCCATCATATCAAGCGCATAGGCATCAAATCCCGCGCGCGCCAAAAGAGGCAGCACGTGCTCGTACATGCGCCCCGTTCCAGGCACCCAGTGCATCAGGATCAAAGCCGGGGCGCGCTCCCCTTTGATATCCTCAGCCGCGGCAAACCGGTAATGCACCTGGCCGCGGGATGTATCGGCGTAGCCTTTTTTTGGCGTCCGCACGCCTTGATCCACAGGCGACATGGCAAGCTTCTCCATTCTGTTTGGCGCTTTCATTCCCCACATCATAACACGAGTGTGCAGTCATTCCCATTTGCGCGGCGTGCTATGAGGGCTAGATTGGCCTCTGACATGCATGATTCTCATAACCACCCGATCGGCATAGATGACCCAAACTCCTTCACTTGCACCGACCCCCGCTAAAGCGCGTATAGCAAGCCTTGATGTGCTACGCGGTGTGGCCGTACTGGGCATTTTACCGCTTCTCATTCAGGTGCGCGCCGAATCCTGGAGCGCCAGTCTCAACCCCGCGGCCGGTGGGCATTTAAGCGGCCGAGACGGTATCATCTGGATCATCACTCATATTCTTTTCTCCCAGAAGTTTTTGACGATTCTCTCCGTGCTGTTTGGCGCCGGCATCACACTGTTGGCATCGCGCTCCGGTACGCACAGCACAGTCACACATATCCGCCGCATGATGGGATTGCTGGCCATTGGGCTGGCTCTCGTTTTTTTCTTCTGGCCAAGTGGTCTGTTGATACTTTTTTCCTTGTGTGGGCTCATCGTTTTCACTGCAAAGAAATGGCCCGCTCCGCGCCTCATGACCAGAAGCGTATTATTACTCACTCTGGGATCTTTGTGTCTGTTGGGCGCCAGCGTGACGACTGAGACGCTCAACACGGAAAATGTTTACTGGCGTTTTGACCTCCCGCCCTTAAACCTTTTTGTTCTGGCGACTTTCACGTTGCGTACAATTGGCCTCATGCTGGCGGGAATGGCTCTGCTCCAATGGGGCGCTTTGCACGCCGCCTGGCCTACCAGCCGCTACGTTATGATCATCACCATTGCAATGTTTATCGGCTTCCCGCTGACGATCTTTGGCATATTAGAAAATGTTTCACATGGGTGGAATATGGCCTATGCCATTGGGATCGGCGCGCAGTTCAATTACTGGGGCTCTCTCATCGTTGCCAGCGGATATGCCAGCTTCATCCTGCTGATGTGCAAAAGCGCGGCATGGATACGCATCCGGACCATACTGGCCGCAACCGGCCGGATGGCGCTCAGCAATTACTTTATCCAAATTATGGTCTGCACATGGATATTCCATGCCCATGGACCTGATCCCTTCAGCCAGGTCGACCGGCTGGAGCAATTGGCTGTTGCCGGCATCATCGCGCTGACAGTGATAATCTTTTCATCCTTCTGGTTACGCTATTTCCGATTGGGGCCGGTGGAATGGGCCTGGCGGTGGTTGACCTACGCCAAGCGGCCGCCTTTTGTTTACATGCACCGGGTGTTTGCTCCCTATCACCGGCCATAATCACTAAAATTCTAGAGCATCACTCGTTATTTTGGAATCACTTGCGATGCTCTATTTCTTGTTGGTCGCGCCGTTAATCTGTGGCGCTTCGATCAGCATGACCTGAAAGCGGCCCGTGCCCTCACGCAGTTTTTTGGCTTGCCGATATTCCGGTGAATCCCAGAAAGCGTGCACCGCCTGTTTATCAGGCCATTCGGAAATCAACATGGAGCCGCCATCGCCCCACTCGCCCTCAAGAAGCTCGGCCCCCGCCCCCATCAACACATAGCGCCCGCCAAAACGCTCAACAAGCGGTGGGACGGCCTTGGCATAAGTCGCCATGAATTTCTCGCGATCCGTGAACTCCGCCAAAATGACCATGTAACATTTGGTTTGCGCCATTATTCCCTCCTACCTCGTGAAACAAAAACATACGTGCACTATCATGGGGCCCAAGAAAAGTTAAAGTGTTTTCCAGTAAGCTGAATTCAAGCCATCCCGGCAAAGCTTAGCACAATCAAGGATGACAGACATGACCAAGGTCAACAGAAAAGTGGTTCTCTCCTCACCGCTGGATGGCGTCCCCACCCCTGAGAACTTCAAACTCATTGAAGAACCAAGCCCCGAGCCTTCAGAGGGTACGTTCACAGTGCGCCATATTTATCTGTCTCTCGACCCCTATCAGCGCATTGCCATGGCCGGGCGCCATATGAGCGCCGATGGCAAATTGGATACAGGCGCCACCCCGCGCGCAGAAACCATTGGCCAAGTCATCGCCTCGCGCCACCCTGATTTTACGACAGGCGATTATGTGCGCAGTTTTGGCGGCTGGCAGGAATTTTCTGTTTCCGATGGCGCAGGCGCATTCAAAATTGACCCCACGGCCGCGCCGCTCTCAGCCACTCTGGGCGTGCTGGGCATGCCGGGCCTCACCGCCTATGCCAGCGTGGTCAAACTCGCCAACATCCAGCCTGGGCAAACCGTGTTGGTGTCAGCCGCCTCCGGGCCGGTAGGCGGAACGCTGGGGCAAATCGCCATTCAATTGGGAGGCCGGGCGGTCGGCATAGCCGGAGGGGAAGAAAAATGCGCCTATGTTACGGGCGAACTGGGGTTCGACGCCTGTATCGATTACAAAAAAGAAGGCTATGGGCAAGCCCTTAAAGCGGCATTGCCGGACGGCGCGGATATATATCACGACAATGTGGGAGGGCAGATCCTGGTCGATGCTTTTTCCGTGCTCAAAGACTATGGAACCGTGATTCTCTGTGGACTGATCAGCCAGATGAACGACCTGAACGGCGCAAAAGGATTTTACCTTGGCTTGCCCATTATCAAGCGCGCCGTGATGAAGGGACTCGTGGTCTATGACTTTGAAGACAAGCGCGATGAGTTTTTCGAACTTGTGGCGCCCTGGGTGGCGGCAGGCAAGGTCAAATATAAAGAAGACCGCGCGGCAGGAATAGAATCCGTGGCGGCGCAGTTTTCAAAACTCATGCGCGGCGAAAATTTCGGTAAAACCCTCGTCGTGTTAGGACCGGAAAAACTCTAACGCCCTCACTCTTTTTCTACCCCCTCACCCTACCCTCTCCCCCAAGGGGGAGAGGGATGTGGAAGCTTATGTGAGCGTCACGCGAACTTGAGCGATAGCTGGGTGAGGGGGGTAGAAAAGAGTGTGGGGGTTAGTTAAACGATATAATCTCTACAGCAAAAAAAGCGAGAGCTGTGGCACGGCAATGACAATGCCCAAGCCCAGCAGCATCAGCAGAATAAACGGAATCACAGCTTTGCAGATGGTCCAGAAGTCTTCATGGAACGCCCCCATAGCGACGATCAGATTTAAGCCCAGAGGCGGCGTCAGATAACCAATCTCTAAATTCACGATCATCATGATGCCAAAATGCACCGGATCCATACCATATTCCGGCGAGCTCGCCATAGGCTGGAGAAGCGGACTCAAGATCAAGATGGCCGAACCGATATCGGCGACAAACCCCACCAGCAGAAGAAGCACATTCGTCGCCAGAATAAAAGCCAGCTTGGACTCCACCGCCGAGGTAAACAGGTCAACCAGAAGAGCGGGAATTTGCTGGAAAGTAAAAAAGCTGTTGAGCGCCGCCGCAAACATGAGAATAGGAAAGAGCGTGCCCAGCAGTTTGGCCGTCTCGCCCACCACTTCATAAAGATCCCGCGCGCCCATATCGCGGTGGATCAAAAGCTCAACAATGAGCGCTGTAAACACGGCCACGGCCGCCGATTCCGTGGGCGTAAAATAACCTGAATAAATACCGCCTAAAATAATCACCGGCGTCAGTAAAGCGAAAATACTGCGCGTGCATGCACGCCCCACTTCGCGCAATTGAATCGGATGCCGCTCACGGCTCCAGTTCATGGCAATGGCGTAAGCAGCCATAAGAAGCGTTAAAACAAAAGCCGGACCCAACCCGGCAATAAAAAGATCTGCAATCGACGTCTGAGTCATAACGCCGTAAAGGATGAGCGGAATGCTGGGCGGGATGACAATGCCCAATGTCCCCGCGGCGCACAGCGCGCCCAGAGCAAATGATTTTTCATACCCTTCCCTAATAAGAGCCGGATACATGATCCCACCCACCGCCAACAAAGTGACCGTGGATGACCCGGATATGGCGGCGAAAACGGCGCAAGAGAGAATCGTCGCCAGCGCCAACCCTCCGGGCATCGGAGCGGTCAGCGCCCGCATGAGATCAATCAGCCGCTCGGCGATCGACCCGCGCGCCATAATGGCCCCAGCCAGCAAGTAGAGCGGAATAGAGAGCAGAACTTCCTTGTTCGCCACCTTCCAGGCATCTTCCACCACATAACGGAACAGACCATCGCCCCAAAAATATTGCAGCGAGAAAACCAGCACGCCCAGAATAACGATGATGTTTTGCCGCAAAACGATCAGCAGCGCGAGACCCAGAAGAAGAAGAAGAACGCTCATCGATCGCCCTCAGAATCATCCTGCTCGCTCGTACTTACATGAGCGCCTTCGGTCACCTCAACGCTTCCTTCGGGGGGCTTCACTTCAGGAAACACGGCATAAAGGATATGGCGCACACCGCCGATGAAAAAGGCGAGAACAATCACCGCCTGAAAAGGCCAGATCACCACACGCAAAGTCGACGTGACATCGCCCAATTCGAAAGACTCTCTGACAACAGCCACCGCCACCACCGCCACAAAAAAATAAAAGGCGGCGGTCAGACCGTCACCTAGTCGCGTGATAACGCCCTCCCATTCAGATGGAAAAAGAGTGTCGGCAAACCGAGGCCGCAAATGGGCGCCATCCGCTGTCGCCAGGCCAATGCCGATAAAGGAGGCAACGACCATGCCGAACACGCCCACCTGTGCAGACCCGAAAAAACCTGCGTTTGTCACTTCCCGCATCAGCACATCGAGCGCCAATGCCAACGCCATCACGGAAAACGCGAGAAAAGCAACAAACTGCTCTCCCATCCTCAGTTTTTCCAAAAAAGATTGAGCGTATTTCACGCGTGTGACCTGATGTGATGCCGTTGATTAGTCAGCCATAGGCATTATGGGTGTTACTGAGCGGCTTCCCTTTGTGCTTGAAACGCTGCCTTGCCCTCCAAAATAGCGTCATACAGCATTTGCGACTCGCCGCCAACTTGATCGATGATCTTTTGAACCAGAGGCTCCGTTTCTTTTCTCCACACAGCCCGTTGCTCCGGTGTGAGATCAATAATTTCAATTCCCTCATCGCGCATTTGCTGGATAAGATCGATTAACAGCACACGCACGGGTTCACGCGTTTCGTCAGGGGTGCCGTTGGCCGCGATCAAGGCTGCTTGTTGCTCCGGCGTGGCGCTGTCAAACCACTTCTTATTGGCGACCAATCCGCCGGTATCGTAAGAATGGTGGGTCAAGGTGACATGGCTGGCATATTGGCGGGAGGTATAAAAATGAAAAATCAAATTACTGGCGCCGCCAACAATCATTCCCCTTTGCAGGGCCGGAACAATATCAACACTCCCGAGCGGCACCAGATTGGCGCCGATATGAGTTAAAAAAACCTGCGCGGCAACATTGGGCGCGCCCCGCATATCAAGTCCCTTCACGTCGGCAGGCTGATAGAGCGACCGGTCGGCATAAAGATCGGTCCAGCCAACCTCTGACCAGCGCAGCAGCACCAGGCCCTTTGCGCGCAACAATGCGTCCACCGGTTCGAAGAGGTAATTATCGTAAACGAAATCGACCTCTTCTACGGAGTCAAAAAGATATGGCGCCATGGGGACAGCCAGTTCGGGCACCACTGTCGATAATCCCTGCAAGGACGGTCCGGCAATCTGAACCCGATCGCGGCGCACGGCGGCCAGCATATCATCTTCATTGCCGATCTCACCGCGGATGAAATATTGCAGATCCATATCGGGCGCGTTTTGCTCCAGATAGGCGTTAAAGCGCGTCCACTGTTTATCCCACGGAGAACCCGGCGCAGAGACCGCCGCCACCTTCCCGCTCAGCGCCCAGGCACTGACCGGCCATGTAAGCAAAACTACAAAAAGAAGCAAAACGCATGTAAATAAATGGCGTCTCATAACGTCTCCTCTTAAGGCTCTCACCCCCGGCGTTTGATGGCCGGTACACCTCTTAAGTATAGATAGTTTCATGATATTTACCTATCTCAGCATGATTCTTCCTACCTGATGGCACAACTCCTGTGTTTTTTTTGCAACACAAAATGAGCAATAATATTTCATACTGAATGAAAGCTTAAATTAACTGGATGCGCAAACTCTTCATCTGTTAGCCTTCTGGGCATGTCATAGGACTGAGACAGGTTTCACCTCAGTCATAACCAAGACCGCACGACACCTAACACATCAAGGTCAGGCGGCCTCAACACTGTTGTCTTTGGGGGATATCATGAGACTTTCCAGCAAATTATTCGCGTCTGTCGCTTTGGGCGCCTTAACCGCACTGCCTGTAGTCACACCTGTTTTTGCGCAAGTGGGTGAAATTGTTGTCACCACGCGGAAACGGGCGGAAAGCCTGCAGGATGCCCCCGTGTCCGTGACGGCCTTCACCGCCGAGACCATCGCCCGCCAGGGTATCTCCAATGTACGGGAGTTGGCCAGCCAGGTGCCGGGCTTTAACCTACAGGAAGGCTTTGGCCGCCGTGATGAGCGCCCGGCCGTGCGCGGTTTGACCACAATCGGCACACCGGATTTCGGCGTTGAGTCAGGAACCGCCATTTTTGTTGATGGCGTGTTCGTCAACACGGACACCACTGCTTTTGGCCTGTCGGATCTGGAGCGCGTTGAGTTCGTGCGTGGACCGCAAAGCGCGCTTTACGGGCGGAACGCCTATGCCGGCGCCATTAACTTCATCACCAAAACACCGGGCGATGAATTTGAGTTCAACGGCAACGCGCGTTTTGCAGAAAACGCCGAATGGGAAGTCACCGGCCGCGTCGCCGGGCCGCTTGTTCCGGGCAAACTTTCCGGCTCAATTAACGCGCGCCATTATGAATATGGCGGCGAGTTTACCAATCCCGAAAATGGCCAAAAAGTGGGCGACCAGGAAACCAACTCTGTTGCGGGCGCCTTGTTCTTTGATGCGGGCACCGGCTTTACCGCCAAGGCGCGTGTCGCCTATTGGCAGGATAAAGACGGACCCCGGCCTGATGTTCAAATTGAACAGGTCGATTTTGGCGCCAATGCTTTTGCACCGTTCGACACCACATTGAATTATAATCTCGTTACATTTGCACCATTCAATGCAACTCCGCGCAATACATATTTCCAGGGTGAATTGCCGATCCTCGATCTAAAGCCCATTGAAGTCAGCCAGGTTATTCCCATTGCCCCCCCGGGCATGGAGCGCGAAACATTCATCGGCACCTTCCGGGCCGATCAGGATCTCTTTGATGGCTACACGGCGACATTCCTCGCCGGGTACCGCAATGAAAACCGCGCCATCGGTTTTGATGCATCACCCGGCAACCTCACGGCCGGTTGTGATGCGGGTACGGTCGGTGGCAGCACCTTAACCAATATCAATTTCGGCGGCACATGCGACGCATTGCTCTTACACCTCATTGACCTAAGTGGTGCTCTCACCGATGAACTATCCGATGCCGGCATAGAATTTATTGGCGGCAGCACGCAAGAAACGGAAGAAATGTCTTTTGAAGTGCGCTTTGCTTCACCGGAAGACGAACGTTTCCATTGGATGGTCGGCGGGTTTTATTACAACATCGAAATTCTTCCCTTTGATCTGTTCCGAAAAGCAATTGACACTGACGGCGCTCGGGAGACCGATAACTGGGCGGTGTTCGGCCTCGGCGAATTTAATGTCACTGACCAGCTCAGCGGCACACTTGAAATGCGTTACGCAGAAGACAAAAAATCTGTTACCGGTGAGTTTGTCAGTTCGAAACAGACCTTCACTTCGTTTAACCCGAAGTTCACTCTAAAATATCTCGCAACCGACGACATCTCTCTTTATGCCAGCGTCGCCAAGGGAAACAAACCCGGCGGGTTTAACGACCAAAACAATTTGGTGGCGGCTATGTCAGTTGCGCCTATTGGCGGTAATCCGGCGGGAAGTATCGGTGGCACTGGGTACACGGCGGTTTTCACCACAGGCACACCGACACCAACCTTCAAGGAAGAAACATCCTGGGTTTATGAGATTGGCGCTAAAACTTCGTGGTTTGACAACCGGATGACGGTCAATGCCTCGATCTTCTTTGCTGATATCAAAGACGCTCAATTGACCAATACTTTCACGGTGGATCGATTCGACACTTTGGCTAACGCCATTGCAGACATTGGTGCTGATGCATCGGGCAATTCTCAAATCGTTAATTTGGACAAATTGGAATCCTATGGCGGCGAGATTGAAATCCAAGCCGCGCCGACAGAAGATCTGTTCCTGACCCTCGGTTATGCCTATGTGAATCCGGAGATTAAAAAGGGCGGCACGATTGACCAATTCAATCTGTTTGGTGATGCCAGCGTGGCCGGCAATATCATGCCGCGCGTTTCGCAGCATGAGCTGAACTGGTCGGGCGAATGGCGCCGGGAGATCCCGGATTACGGCTTTGAGTTCTTTGTCAACATCAATGGCTCTTATGAATCCAAACGCTTTGTGCAGGTCCATAATCTGGCCGAATTTGGCGAAGCAACGGTTCTGAACACGAGGCTCGGCATCGACACGGAGCACTACACTCTCGCCTTCTTTGTCAAAAACCTCACCGATGAAGACGCCTATGCCGATGTCTTGCGTTTCCGTGATGTGGTTATCGCCGGTGATCGCGTCTTCAATGCCAACAAACGCCGCGGCCGTCAGGTGGGCGTCGAAGCGAGCGTGAATTTCTAAAGGTTCACGCGCGCTTACACAAACTTTAGAAAAAGCCGGTGGCCCTGCCACCGGCTTTTTCTTTTGCGCCGGGATAGCATCAGCGTACTGCTATTTGCGCTGCAATTGTGATGGCAATGCCAACAGCGATAACCGCTGCACCGATCCATGTCATGAGGCTGTATTGCTCACCCAGTAGAAATGTCGCGGCAATGAGGCCAACAGCCGCCGCAACATAGCCAATCTGGCTTAACAACACCGGGCCTCCTTTTTGCTGCAACCTGAAGAAAACCGGAAACGTCATCCCGGCTACAACCGCTTGAGCCAATGCTGCCGAAGGCGCAAGCGCCAGTTCGCTCACCGGGAGTGCGCCCTTTGTGATCAACAATAAAAACACAAAGACCGTGACCGAAAACGCATGGCTCCAGAAAGCCAGGACATCAGGTAGGGCATTGCTCGGCCAATCCATTGTTCGATAGACATTTCCACAGGCGAGCGATAATGGAATAAGGAGGGCGGCAATAATCCATATCATTGGCGGCGCTTCGGGCGCGGCCCCGTATGTAAGGCTCACAATCGTAGCCCCAACCAACCCTATTGCAATACCGACCAATCCTGCCCGGTTTGGCATGTTGAGCCGGAACATAACTGCCAAAGCCAAAGTGAAGACGGGAGATAACGCAAACATAAGCCCCGTGTAACCAGACCCGGCATGAGGAATAACGCTGAAAAGCAATATGTTGGGAATCACGAAAGAAATGAGCGCCGAAATAATAACGTAGCGGACCATTGTGCCATTCGGCAGAGTCAAACGGCGTTTTGCGATAAGGCTAGGAAACAACATACCGGAAGCACCAACCGAGACAATCATCGCCCAGAGCATAGGTGACGTCCCTGCGTCTCCGGCGATTTTACCCAGCGGAAAATTAAAGCCAACCAAGACACCCGTCACAAGCAGTAGGAATACCGGACGCTGTATTACGCCGTTCACTGAGGAAATTCCCCGGCAAACGCAATCTCATACACTGAGAATCTTTGACTGGGTTGCTCTCGGTTTTGAAGCTCTTCTGGCAACACCGAAGGATCAGCGCGCTTGCCGATAGCTATTGCAATCTCCACGCGATAGCGTTCAGGCACTATGAGGCTTTCCTGTGATTGTTCAAAATTAATACCTGCCATCGCATGGGCCTGGTACCCGAGAAATGTGGCTTGAAGAGCAAGTTGCGCCCAAGCCGCCCCTGCATCAAAGCTGTGAGTGCGAGATGGCTTGTGCGCGCGGCCCCCATCACTGCCCATCAAGGTATCCGACAAAACGATGACAAGCGCCGAAGCATGCTGAGCCCAACTCGCATTAAACGGGTCCAATAAGGCCAGATACTTTTGCCAATGGGCATCGTCGCGATGAGAATACAGAAACCGCCAAGGCTGAACGTTATAGGCGGACGGCGCCCAGCGCGCGGCCTCAAGTATGGTGAGCAAATCGGATGATGGCATTGATGTCGCGTCATAGGCTCTTGGGGACCACCGATCGAGAAAAATTGGCTCAATTGGGTGATCAGGGGTTCGTTCTGTCGTCATCACATGCGCCTTCCTATTTAACATTACTTGGTATATCATCACATTTAATTATTTGATATAATGTATTTTGATATCAAACTATATAGGGTAGCGCTTGCCATGAGTCAAGTTGAGAAAGCTGAACTTCGCGAAACCACCTCTTGCGGGGCAACAATGGAAACCATTTTGACGCAATGGCGGCGTGAACGGCCCGATATTGATCCCTCGCCAATGGCCGTGTGCGGTGAAATTTGGCGGGCTGGTGAGAAGTTGCACCAGAGCGTTCTAGCTAACTTGTCAGGTTACGGCCTGGACTTTGCCGGGTTCGATGTGATCATGACGCTTCGTCGGCAAGGCCACGGTGAAACCTTATCTCCGTCGGCGCTCGCAAAGGAGATGATGCTGTCCACTTCTGCAATGACCAACCGGCTTGATCGTTTGGAAAAGCGTGGAATGATTAAGCGAACCATGGATCCCAATGATCGCAGAGGACTCAAGATCGTATTGTCAGATGCGGGGTTTGCCCTAGCCGATAAAATAGTCGCATCCCATGTCGAAACTGAAGAACGTATGCTTTGCACACTGACGGATCAAGAACGCACTCGTCTTCGCACCTTGCTCACCAAGATTGGTGAACCACCCGCCGGTCCCGGAAGAACATAAAAACTAGGTATGCGAAGCAAGGCGCAAATTTCTTAATCAGGCATATCGCCATTGAGGATCGTCTGCAAATGGGGGATATCCAGATTTCCCCCGGAGATGATACAAACGATTTTGCCTGTGCCGCCCTGGCCTGACAGAGCCGCCGCCAAGGGCGCCGCCCCAGCGCCTTCCGCAATCAGATGATGCTCCACGGCCAGAAAACGTATGGCCGCGACGATCTCTTCAATGCTCGACAGCGCGGTTTGGCTGACGACGCCGCGCAGCAAAGGCCAGATCCGCTCCAGCACCATCGGTCCCCCCATGCCATCCACAAATGTCGGCTTGCGGGGCACGGCAACGGGCCTGCCCTCTTTCAGCGCCGCCGCGACGGGCTGGGAAACTTCCGATTCGCAGGCGACAATCTTCACATCCGGTTTCATGTTTTGGATGGCGGAGCCGATCCCGGTGATCAGACCCCCGCCGCCCACCGGCGCCAGAACGGCATCGACACTGGGAAGATCTTCCATAATTTCAAGTCCGATCGTGGCATTGCCTTCCACGACTTTTTGCTCGGCGCAGGGATGGACAAAAAAGCCGCCCTCTTCCGGCGCTTCATGACTGGTGAGAATGCGCCACCAGGCCTCATAAGGTATAAGCCTGACCGTGCTCCCTAATGCCTCCAAGGCTTGAACCTTTATGGCGGCAGCCGTTTCCGGAACAAAGGTTTTCGATGGAACGCCCAGCGCCCGCGCCGCCGCCGCCAACCCCTGTCCAAAGTTTCCCGCACTCGCCGTCACCACGCCTTGGGCCAAAGCATCCTCCTCGGCCGACAGAATCGCGTTCATGGCGGCCCGGACTTTAAAAGAACCGAAGGGCTGAAGGTTTTCTGGCTTGAGATAAATTTCGGCCCCGTCACGCTCTCCCGCCAAAGGGATCAAGGGGGTGCGCACCACATGAGGCCGAATGCGCATCTGCGCCTCCAGAACACTCTCAATCGTCGGGGCAACAATCGGGTGTGGCGATGCACTCATAGGTTTTCATCCTCTTGCATGGCGCTGGATTCAAAGATCGAGCCGGGCGCCGATATTCAAATCTTTTGCTTTATGGTACAGAAATTGCGCACATGCGAGATCTTCCGTGACCATGCCGAGGGATTTGAACATGGTTATGTCTGAGTGCGATTCGCGCCCCGGACAGGTTCCCATCATAATCTCGCCGATTTCACCGGCAATATGGTCTTCATCAATCACGCCGCTCGTCTGCGCCGCGCGATACTCGCCGCCCAGCGCCTTCACGGACTGCGTATAATCGGCGTAGAATTTCGCCCGCTGGACGGCCGCCACATCAATTTCACAGCTCGTCGGTACGCTCGATCCCACCACATTCACATGCATGCCCGGCGCCAGCCACGCACCCTTAAGGATTGGCGTTTTCGATGCCGTCAGGGTACAGATGATATCTGCGCTCTCGACCGCTTTTCTTGCATCTACCTCCGCCTCGATCTCAATGCCATGAATCTCAGATTGCGCTTTAGCAAAATTCTTTGCTTTTTCGCCATCCCGCCCCCAGACAATCACGCGGGAAAGGTCGCGGACACGTCTAATCGCAGCAATGTGGGTTTCTGCTTGTTCACCATAGCCCATCACGGTCATCACCCGCGCTTGGCGTCGGGCGAGAAGATCCGTCGCCACAGCCGAAGCGCAAGCGGTTCGAATGGCCGTGATCACACTAGCATCCATAAGGGCCAATGGAGTGCCGTTTTTTGCATCAAAGAGAGAAACGAATCCCTGATGAGATGAGAGTCCCGCGGCAAAGTTTCCGGGGAAGACAGTGACGATCTTGACCCCCAACGCTTCAGGGTCAGCCATGTAACCGGGCATCATCCCTAAAATCCCTGATCCGTCCGGCACCGGAACGCCGCTGCGAATCGGTTGAACCGCTTCGCCTTTTGCAACAGAACGCATCGCCGTTTTCATCAGATCTATACAGGAGGAGTAATCCAGCAAATTTTTAACTTCGCGGCGCTTTAAATAGAGTAATCCTTCATTTCTCGTCATGGCGACCCTTAAATGCACCCAACGCGTACCCGGCACAGCACCAAACTATACTCAAAACGCGCACGAGGGAACAAAAGTATATGGCTGGCGAAGTGGATAAAACCACTCTAAGCTCACCTATCTCATGACTAACAAAGGGCATTGGATTGATCTCGTGAATCTCGAAAAACCTGATCCTTACTGGAGTGAAGAAGAAGCCCGCGACATCGCCCATGGCTTCGATCCGCGTGAAACCGCTCCTTCATTTTATGAAAACCCCTACCCTGCCTACCGTGCGCTGCTGAAATATGACCCCGTGCATCTATGCCCTGATGGGTCCTATCTTCTCAGCCATTACGACGATCTTCTGGCGGTTTATCGGGATACGAGCCGGTTTTCCTCCGACAAGAAAAAGGAGTTTCTGCCAAAATTCGGCGACACCCCACTCTACCAACATCACACCACAAGCCTTGTTTTTAATGACCCGCCTTTGCACACCAGAGTCCGCAGCCTCATTGTCGGCGCGCTCAATCCGCGTGTCATTGCGCAAACGGAAGCAGGCCTCATTCAACTCGTCGATCGCCTTCTCGACCAAATGGAAGACAAGAAGAAAATTGATCTGATTGAAGATTTCGCCGCCGCCATACCAGTAGAAATCATAGGAAATCTGCTGGATATACCACATTGTGACCGCGCCCCATTGCGGGCGTGGTCGCTCGCGATTCTGG
>JAJFIO010000202.1 GCA_021774915.1 Alphaproteobacteria bacterium | reverse complement strand
TTCCAGATTAATAAGCCGCTCCTGAGCAGAGCGTACGACCTCTTCAATTGAAGACGGGTGATTTTCACACAATCCTTGATCGCCGTAGATATACTCTTGGATGATGGAGAGTTCTTTGACTTTCAATTGTCTTTTGCCGTTCAGCAAGCGGCTGACTTGTGAAACGTCAATACCAAGGCATTTGGCCAATCCCACTCGTGTCTTACCAGTCTGTTGTAACCCTCGCTTAATGTCATCTATTTGCACTGATCTCACCCTCGAAGCTTTTTCTCTAGGTTGAATGCGCAGGTAGTTTTTTGCGCATTACAGCATTCACTTCCGGTTCTAGCCCCTTAAATGCAAAAACTGCGTAAACAAAAGAATGAGATGTGCAAAAATATGCAAAAAAAGCAAAATCCAAAGATTTTTAGGCAAAAAACAATGACCAGAACATGCGTAAAGATGTGAGAAAAAGAAAAAGGGCAAAGGCGCGCAACAAGACGGCACGCTTCATTGCATGAGCAAGCCAAACGCCCACGGGCGCCGAAACAACAGATGCCGATGCCAAAAGCCCAAATCCAATAACGTTAACATATCCTAAAGAGAAGGGCGGCCTGCCCGGAACATCCAATCCACTCGCTATAAATCCCACCGTTCCCGGAATACTGATAAGAACGCCAAACCCGGCGGCCGTTCCCACAGCACGGTGAATGGGATAACCGAATAATGTCATCACAGTCACCCCAAACGTACCGCCACCAATTCCCATCATAGTGGACAAACCCCCGATCGTGCCTGCCAGGATATGCGTCTTTGGTCCAGAAGGCATATGCTCACCCAAACGCCAGTTCGCACGGCCAAAGGCCATATTGACCGCCACCACCAGCGCCACACTGGCGAAAACTGCAATCAACAGATCAGCATTAGCGAATCCTGCGAAAAGACTCCCCAACGCCACACCCACGATCATTGCCGGCGCCCACGCCTTGAGCAAAGACATATCCACGGCGCCGCGTCTGTAATGTGAGCGCAGCGAGCTGATGGAAGTGGGGATAATGATCGCCAGGGAGGTTCCAACCGCCAAATGCATCACGATGGCTTTATCGAGACCAAGCAACGTGAACACGTGAAACATCACAGGAACGGAGACAATCCCGCCACCGACCCCCAATAGCCCCGCTATGACACCGGCAAAGACCCCCGCGCTCAAAAGTGCAACCGCAAAAATAAGGAGATCTAGATTCTGAGCATCAATTATATCCATGAAAGTCAAGCTGCCGCAGAACTGTCATTTTGGCTGACCATCGCAGCCGCATCCCTGATGACCTGGATTCCTGCGCCTTGCTTATGCCCGTTCTCGCTAATATGGCGGCGCCAGGCCCGCGCGCCGGGCATACCCTGAAACAGGCCCAGTAAATGACGCGCCATAGCGTAAAGAGGAACTCCCCTCGCGCATTGTTCTTCCATATAAGTCAGGAAAGACTCTAGTATTTCGTGGCGCGAAAGCTGAGGTCTGGCGTCGCCAAAAAAGCGCCGGTCGACATCCGCCAGCACATAGGGCGATTGATACGCAGTGCGGCCCAGCATCACGCCGTCTAAGTAAGAGAGATGACCTTCAGCATCATCGAGAGAAGCAATCCCGCCATTGATGATGATTTGAAGCGCGGGCCGCTCTCGTTTGAGACGATAGACAAGCCCATAATCCAAAGGAGGCACATCGCGGTTTTCTTTAGGGCTCAAGCCCTTTAGCCAAGCTTTGCGTGCGTGAACGATAAACGTCGTGCAGCCCGCGCTTGCGACCCGATCGACAAAACCCAGGAATGTCTCCTCGGGATCCTGATCATCAATCCCGATGCGACATTTCACAGTTACCGGCAAAGCTGTCGCCGCTCGCATGGCAGCAACGCAGTCAGCCACCAAATCCGGCTCCGCCATCAGGCACGCCCCGAAGCGACCTGATTGCACCCGGTCGGACGGGCAGCCACTGTTGAGATTAATCTCATCATAACCAAAGTCTTCGCCAATCCGGGCGGCCTCGGCGAGGCTTGCCGGCTCAGCGCCACCTAACTGCAGGGCCACGGGATGTTCAGCATCGCCAAAGCCGATCAGACGCTGACGGTCACCGTGCAGCACGGCCCCGGTGGTGACCATTTCGGTGTACAGCAGAGCATGGCGCGTGATGAGGCGCAAAAAAGTCCGTTCATGGACATCCGTCCAATCCATCATAGGCGCGACACAGAACAAATGTGGATTTAATATCAATGGTTTATACAATTTAGGCATAATAGGTCATATACTTTGGATCAGACTATGCCTTATCATAAAAGCCAAGAAAAGATTGATGAAGAAGTTATCTCTTAGTCTGCAACGTTATTTATTGTTACTGTAAAAAGTGAACGAGCACTTGCTCTTGTACGATACTTAACAAGGTATCCCCATAAAGAGATTATTCGCCTATGGTCTTGACTGATCACTTACCGACAAGCTTGTGCCGGGACATTACAACCCAGGAAATCGAAGCCTATCGCAAAGATGGGGCCGCCGTATTGCGGGGCGTTGTTGACCAAGGCTGGATCGACCTCATGCGCGGCGCCATTGACCGCATTCTCGATAACCCCGGTTCGGCTGCAATCGAATATACGCCTGAAGGTGATAAGGGACGCTATTACGGCGATTTCTTTTTGTGGATGCGCGATCCTGATTTTCGTGCCTTCATGATGGACTCCCCCATGCCCGAACTTGCCGCTCAGGTTATGGGCAGTAAATCCATACAGTTCTTTTATGATCAATTGCTGGTGAAGGAACCTGGCACCAAAGAACC
>JAJFIO010000201.1 GCA_021774915.1 Alphaproteobacteria bacterium | reverse complement strand
TGAGTCATGAAAAAGGCAAAAGTGGTAAGGACAATCTGCTGGGGCGCCCTTGGCGGCGCGCTGGCGCTCCTGCAGGCCGGTTGTGACGAGGCTGATCAGATCCAAACCCCCAGCGCATCGGAGGAGCGGCCGGGTGAAGTTACGCAGGTAGAAAAACCAGGGCCTTCTGCTGACGACCGTATTGCCGTGCTCGTGACCAGTTGGGGCTCGCCTCATACGCCGGTCATCGAATATGCAGAGAAGATCCGCGAAGATTCGATTATCGGCAAACGGGCTCTCGCTCCAGATGAGGCCTGTACAGATGATTATGTCGGCACGTTTCCGTTTCGCTCTGAAAAGGGACTTCTACCCTATGCCGTAGCGTTCAAAATGAAAGGTATGGAGAATTTATGGGATGGCTCAGGTGTTTACCGGCGCAGTTCCGATGGTATGACATATGTGTCCATTGTCGATCCCACTATCATTTTGATGGCCGAGGATGTCGGCCAGGCGGAGATTGCGTCTCTACGCGAAGATGCCAAGGGGATCAGCACGGGCGCTTTTAGCCCCGATCCTCGCACCGGCGCGGATTACATGGCGGACATCGTCAAGATTAAAATACCCAACGGCCTGCATGATGTTCAGGAAACCGCTATGGCGCGGTACTATTGGATTCAGAACATGATGGGGTGGGATCCGGATGATCCGCCGCAGCATGACCCCATGACCCTGGCCGTGGAAATGGATGTCGCGCGTTATATGACTGCGTATTTTGGTGATCAAGTCGATGTGCGCTTCGGATACTATGCCGCCATTCCCGGCGTGAGTGAAGAGCATGACAAGGTTGCTCTTGATTTCGCGGGCGAGGGTTACCGGCGGATGGTATTGGCGCGCGAGACCACCGATCACAATAATTACGCCAATGACTTTATGGATCTTTATCCTGTGCGCAAAGCATTCTGCAAGGCGGGATATGGGACGGATGAAATCGCGATTGCACCTGTGCGCCAGGTGGGGCGCACGCCGGAATATAACACTGCCGTAGCACGCAATCTCAGCCGCCATCTGCAGGCCATCAATCCGGGGTCTGAGGTATCAGTCATCTACACCACATGGGGTCTGCCCTGGCCCGGCGGCAACCCGAACGCCGGTCCTTTTTCCACGCCGCAGCCCTATATTAGAGAAGTTTTTCACGAGAGCGCGTATTTGAATTTTCTCAGCTTCAGGGCCTATGCCATGGCCGCTTTCGATCAATCACAGGGTGGCGCGTATAAGCTAAACTTCAGTAAAAGCGGCGGCGTGGGTAGCCCCGATGCGCGCACCAACGCCTTGTTCGCCTATGCCAAATCCACATCTGAGCAATTGGGTTATCCAGACGATCCTTTACGCCATACCACCGTACGGGAGAATCTGGAGAAGGCCATTTTAGGAGATGGCCGTGATGAAATCATCATTCTCTTGTCTCACTGGTACAATAATTCTTCGCAGACTGGCCTCGATATCCGGATGGTCAACGATCTGCCCCTCAATACGCCTGAGGAAATGCGCAATGATGTTTTTTCGAAAACGTGGTGTGAACGCTATTCAGGGCCGGGTGACTATGAGCAGATGGCTCTACCGGGGCAAGGCTGTCCGTCGGGGTTTGCGCGCGTTCAACTGACTGAAACATTTAACGATTTTTCTGAGGCGTTCACATTAGGGTTTGCCAATCGCATTAGAGGCGGTGTTGAGCGTTTTGGCGTCTTTCCGGATGTGGGGGTCTCCGTGAGCGCCCGCGGTGATATTCGTAAAGGGCAAGGTGGGATTGTCGAGGTGGAACAGGGGCCTTTGCGCGGCGCGCGGCTCGTGGTGCAGCCAGATCCAAGACCGGATGAACCGGAAGGCTATCGTTGGGAGGATCGGTACCGCCCGGATTCGGATGAGCATCCCAATACCGGCCCGGAGGTGGTGCGGGCGGTGAACGACTATGTGAACGCAGCGAGCTTTCTGGACAGCGCAAAGGATGACTTCTCGGCATATATCGGGGCGCAGGCCATGAGCGACCTGAATACCGAAATGCCGATTCCGGAAGGCGCGGTTTCACAAGTAGTTCTTTTCGGTCCCTACCGCACCATTTTTAACGCGCCCGCGAGGGTCACTCTCCCCTATGATCCGGTGCGCATAGAGGATCCTGCGGAAATCCGTCCCTATATCTATAACGATCTCACCCGTGATTATGATCCAGTTTACTCCATTGTTGGCGGCGCGCCCTTGAGTATTGACCAGGCGGCATCGACGGTCTCATTCGATATTCAGGTTTTGGGCAATTTTGTTCTTTTGGCTGGGGACTAAAGCGAGCGGTTGTCTTTCAGCTTGTGTCTGATATGGACTGGCGGGCGTGTGCGGCGGCGGCTTCAAGTTCGGCGGCGATTTCTTCTGCTTCTTCTGGCGTAAAATCCATGGGGATCTCAAAAGAGGACGTGCGCACGTACAGCCGAACCATACCCAGGTCCGTCGGGCCGATCTGGATTTCTCCCTGTTCGTCAGACTGTTTATTCATTCCCATGATGTATCTCCTCACACAGTTCGAGCCGGTCAAGTCCAACTAAACGAATAACACTTTAATTCGGTTGATGATTGTCAGCTATCCCCATAAAAGAGGAGATGAGATAAGCTAATCAACTACGATGCAAGCCCAGGATAAAATGGTGACCGAACCCCTTGAAGGGGGAGATGGATGGATGTAGGGTCCGCCCGCCTCTAGGCGCCGATCGGTCTTGAGGGAACGGCGTGAGATATTTCTGTTTCTGTGTAGCCGTAGCTCAGTTGGTTAGAGCGTCTGAGTGTGGATCTTTGGGTCTGAGCAGAGAACAGATTTGACCGAACACAAAATTCGATTTATAGATCAATAGATTAATGAATTTAACTCACCTAGACGACAAGAAGCATTGGCGCCAAGGGTACAAGATGTTACAGGGCTGACAAAGCTGGTCAAACAAGACCGATTGTTTATGCCGCCTTAGCTCAGTTGGTTAGAGCGCTGGATTGTGGATTCAGAGGTCCCCCGTTCAAGCCGGGGAGGCGGTACCATCATTCTTATGGTGAGAAAATGGTGGAATTGACGTCCTTAGATGTCAATTATTTGTCGACCGTGAAATAACTGAAACGGTTCTAATTCGCTTTCTCCCCTTAGAATAGCGATTTCGCGTTGCACGACGGAAAGCCGCCTTGGGCTTCGTTTGGGAAAACTTTTAGAGCTGAATCGAATTAACAGTCTATTGAGCGTTCAAATCTAGACCACACTCCACAATTCATCGAATTGGGGAACGTGGTCCAGGCTTTGTTTTGTGCGCAAGTACTAGAGTCTGTCATTATATGACTGAATCGAAAAGGGATTCCCAAGAGGACTGATATGTGATTCAAGATGTATGCTGGGCCAGGAGGCCAGCATACATGACAAGACCCTATTCCAATGATCTTCGAGAGCGTGTTGTAGCGG
>JAJFIO010000021.1 GCA_021774915.1 Alphaproteobacteria bacterium | reverse complement strand
ATGAACAGGAGGAGAGATATCACGCCGGGCAGAATCCAAGCAGGCAGCAGCAAAATACTGGTCACACCCGGATCCCACAAAGGGGGCCACAAATAGCGCTGCACAATCGCTTGCGCGAAATTCAGGCTGCCGCTGTCGAGCTTGAACCACACGGCGCCCAGAGACTGAAACTCCATCACGCCCGATTGCATCCACATCACGCCATCGGCGCCAGCCAACGCAACGGCCACCACCAATAAAAAGACACCGAAGATGACTCGAAACATAAGCCCGCCCAGCATAAAGACGTCAACGGAATAAGCCGACTCAACAACCTATTCGAATGGGCCACAAACTCTAAAACCGCCATCCCATAAAGAGGAATGGCGGCAATAGAAATACCTTAACACGTGCGCCGATGGCGCGACCGCGCTAAATTAGTCCCGCACCCGGAAAATCAGGGCGAGAAACAATCCCAAAACACCGAGCGGAATCCAAGCTGGCGCCGCCAAGATCATACCTACCGCCGGAGTTGCCACAGGCAATGCTCCTTGTGACCAAGCGGACAGACTGCCCGCACTGCCTGTGCTGGCAAGATCGAGCACATCCGCCAGCGAGCGCATGGTGACCGTGCCCCCTTCAACAGATGTCAACGCATCGGCCCCCAAAACCATCAATGCAGCGGCAATGACGACCAGACTTATTATTCTAAAGAGTATCATTTTTATTCAGCCCCCCAAGCTATGCTTGTTAACCCAAGTCATGAAATAGCCTCCCTTAAAGAGCATATCTCCTTAACTGTGCCTGTGAGCGTATCCTTTTGGTACAGTTTTGCCAAGTAAATTCAGATTCATGGTTTATGGCGGCCCAACAACACAGGAGAAACGCCGAATTACGTCATAAATGCTTTGCCTGAAGAAGGGCAAACGCTATAGAAGACCCCTGACGCGTCCCCTGACGCTCAAGAATTTTCAGGAGAGGTGGCCGAGTGGCTGAAGGCGCACGCTTGGAAAGCGTGTAGGCGGGGAACCGTCTCGAGGGTTCGAATCCCTCTCTCTCCGCCAATCCAGACAGGTCCAGGACTGGCCAGGCGAATGTGAATATGCCTTTAAGCCAGTTACCAGGAAAAAGTGACCGCTGATATAACCTGAGGATTTAGCTGATTTTATTTTCTATCAGACGAATACTTTCTAAAAAAGAAAAGAATGCAGGGACCAAGAGAAGAGACGCAATCGTTGCGGCCAGCAGGCCGAAGGCCAAACTGATAACCAGCGGGATCAGGAGTTGCGCTTGCGTGCTTGTTTCCGTGAGCAGAGGCAGCAAACCGGCGAGTGTCGTCAGAGATGTCAACATGATCGGACGGAAGCGGTCACGGGCTGCTTGTCGTCCTGCATCCATAGCGCTCATTCCTTCCTTCATCCGGTCTTTAATAAAAGTTACAAGGAGAATGTTGTCATTCACAACAACGCCAGCAAGGGTCGCAAAACCGACCAGGCTGGGCATCGTGAGGTCGTGCCCCATCACTACATGGCCCCAGACGACACCGATGAGTCCCATGGGGATCGCCAGCATCACAGCGATGGGTTGAAAATAGTTGCGGAATTGGAACACCAGGATCAGGTAAATTCCGATAACCCCAATCAGAAGGTTTGCCTGTAATGAACTTCCCGTTTCGGCGGTTTCTTTGTCCTGTCCTTGAGACACAAAGAGGATCCCGGGGTACTTCTCCTTCAGCTTCGGCAGCACCGCTTTATTGAGCATTCCCATGATTTCCTGCGCGTTGGCGAGCTCGGTATCCAGGGAGGCCTGGATCGTTACCGTTCTCTGACCATTAACCCTGTGAATGCGCGCAAACCCCCGCCCTTCCTCGATCAAAGCGACCGCGCTAAGCGGGATGAGGTTTCCATCCGGCCCTCGCAGCTTTAGATAAAGCAGGTCCTCGATACTGTTGCGGTCGGCGTCCGCGAGCCTGATGATCACGTCATAAGTTTCCGGACCGCTGAAAACTTCTATATTTGTGTTGCCGTAGAGCGCGGCGCGGAGTTCATCGGCAACGACCCGCGCCGTGATGCCGAACACGCCGGCCGATTCCTTGAGGCGCACACGAAGTTCCGGTTTCCCGGGGCGCAGGTCATCCGAAATATCCTCGACGCCTTTCAATGTCGACAGAAAGTCCTGAAGCTCCAGTGAAACCTTTTTCAAATCGTCCAGGTTGTTGCCTTGGATTCGAAGATCGATAGCCTTGCCCGCAACACCGCGTTCCAAGTCCGTGAACTTAGTCGCGATGACATCTGGCAGGTTTCCCGTCAATTCCCGCCAGCGCGTCAACATCTCGTCGACGGTGCCGTTGCGCTCTTCGGCGCGCAGCAGATCAGCGCTGACCGTCGCGATATGGGGGCCACTCTCATATGCATCGGCGTTGGTATTGAATAATATGGAAATGTTCTTGACCATCCGTCGTCCACCTTCCTGCCGAGCGGAAAACTCCTCATCAAGTTTTTCGAGTGCGTTGTTGATGTTGGCGACCGTCTCCTCGGTCAGCGACAGTGGCGTCCCTTGCGGAAGTAAGATGCGCGCCTGGATTACGTCGCTTTCCAGGGGTGGAAAGGCTTGGTACTTTAAGATACCAGCGGGAAAGGCGGCGAGCGAGACCAGCATTAAAAAAATCATGATACCGATGGACAAACCAGGCGCTTTTGTGACCCGCGCCACCAAGGACATGAAGACCTCTTCACGCAGCCGTTCGAACAGATTGTCAAAACCGGTTTGCAGGCGCGACCGGCGGTTCGCATCCATTTTCTTCATGGAATGGCTCAGATGCGACGGCAGGATGAGGAAGGCCTCGACGAGGCTGACAATCAGCGTGATCAACAAAACTGCCGGCAGGAATTTTAGGACTGCGCCCATTTTCCCGGATAGAAATGCCAACGGTCCTATAACCATGGCTGTCGTTAGGAAGGACGATATGACACCGGGCATGACCTGACGCGTCCCGTCGATGGCCGCATCCAATGGTTTTTTTCCCTTGGCCAGATGCACCGCCACATTCTCCGATATGACAATCGCATCGTCCATCAACAGGCCGATCGCCACCAACAACCCCACAAGGGTCATCATGTTCAGAGAGTAGCCAAGAGCATGCATGGCAAAGACGGCTCCCAGGAAGGATACCGGCAGTCCCATCGTGACCCAGAAGCTGAACCTGAGAGAGAAAAAAAGCCACATGGTCAAAAAGACCAAGACCAAGCCTTGAGCACCGTTGTTAACCAAGATACGCAACCTATCCTGGATATTGCTGGTAACGTCTGAGCTGATTTCAAGCTTGACGCCGCGCGGAGCTATGCTCTGTTCACGGACTAAGTTCTCTTTAATGGCGTCCATGACGCGAAGACTGTCCTGGTCATTGGTCTTGGAAATTTCCAACAGGGCCGCCCGTTCGTCGTTGAACAAGATCTTGTTTTCAGGCTTGTCGAAAGCCGTGCGGATATCGGTGAGATCGCCGAGGCGCACTTGCCCTCCGGTCTTTCCGGATACCACGATCAGATCGGAGAGTTCCGCTGGTGTTCGGCGCTGTTCGTTGAACCGGACAATCAAGTCGCCACCTTCAGTCTGCATGGTGCCGACGGGAACGTCCAAGCTTTGGCGCTCCACGGCCGTTCTGATGTCGGAAATGCTGATGCCATATCGCTGAAGCACACCAGCGGGCAGCTCAATGCTCAGATCCTGATCGGAAAAGCCCTGAATTCGGACTTGGGCAATCCGGCGGTCGCGCTTGAGCCGCTCCTTGACGGCTTCCGCATAGGCCTTAAGGTCACGCGTGGACATATCGCCGGTGATGGCAATACTAGCAACCGACGCAGTCCGCTCCAATTTGACGACAGATGGCTTCTCGACCTTGTCGGGGAAACTGGTAATCGCTTCGATTTGGGAATTAACGTCGTTGAAGAATTCATCGATATCCCCGCCTTCCTGCATCTGGGCGGTGGTAATGGCAATGTTCTCGCGTGCGTCGCAGCGGACCTCTACCAGCCCGGTCACACTGTCAAGGGCATCCTCGATTCGCAGACAGACGGCATCCTCAACCTCATCAGGCACGGCTCCTGGATAACTGACCCGGATTTCCACCTCGGTCGGCGGGATTAAGGGGAAGGTATCACGCTGTAGCTTGGGGAGTGCGCCGAGACCCAGAACGATGATCGCGAACATCATGACGTTGGCCGCCGTGGGGTGGGCGCCGAAGAATCGGATCACTTCGTCGGCTCCTTCCCTGTGGCTTCCAGGATCATTCGGCTCTTGGTCTTTTCGTCCTCCTGAGGTGCTAGCAGCATGCCGTCAACCGCCGTGATCAGGTCAGACGTCACGATGCGTTCACCAGGTTTCAGGCCTTCTTGCAGAACGGCGTAACCCTTTTGGGAGAACTCTACCATGACTTCACGTTTCTCAAGGCGCATGTCAGCATCGACCACATAAACAACGCCCTGATGGACTGCATTCAGCGGCACGACGATCAGACCTTCGATTGGGGCTGAGGAGAGTTCGACTTCGACGAAGGTGTTGCGGAATAATGGAGGGCGCTCTCCAGGTTTGGCCGCCTCTGCGGGCCGGTCCACAGCGACAACGACACCGAGGCTTTGAGTCTGCGGGTCTATGGTCCCGGAAACACGGCTGATCCGTGCTGGCCATTCCACCATGTGCGTTGCCGTGCGCAGACGCACGACGGCCTGAAGGGCGAGCACGCTCTGACTAACCCCAGACGGGGTCCCTTCGCCTGATGCGCCGGCCAGTGGACGGAGGATACCGACGGGAAATTGGGCCGCAACCTCGGCCACGTCGAGCCCATCCGCCGAGAACATGAGTTGCCCCTTATTAGCATATTGGGCGACGCCAATGTTCACGGTGGTGATGCGTACGTCAAACGGCGCGACTTTGCGCGTGCGTTCCAAGTCCAACTTCGCGACGTCCCGTTGCGCGATCAGAGCCTGATTTTCGGCCTTGTTCAAGTCGATATTGTTTTGCAGGTTGGCCACCTGGGTTTGGCCCGCCAGCATGGGTCGCTCGGCTGAATCTACCGTCGCTTTCGAGACCGTACCTTTTTTGGCCAGTTCCTTTTTCCGTTCGTAATCCGCACGCAGAAGCTCCAATTCTTTCTTGGCGATCGCCAATCCATCGCGGGTGGTCTTGTTCCTGGCTTCGGAGGCGCGTAATTGCGCCTCAGCCTGGGCCAGCGAAAGTAAGTAGTAGGAATCCTCTATTCGTAACAACTCCGATCCGGCCATCACGACCCGGCCATCACGCAAATCGTCGGAGATCCAATTCACCTGACCGGCCACTTCGGCTACGGCATCCCACGTCCGTGCCGGTATGATCTTGCCGTACCCAGTGACTCGCGGAACCACATCGATCTTGGATATCTTGATTGTGCGAACCTTGACGGCCTGTTCCACAAACTCAGTTTTCTTTGGACCATTTTTCATTACAGGCGCAACAAGAATGACCGCGACGCCCGCCAAGACGGGAAACAGGAGCCAAAGAATACGTTTCAACTTGATGGGAAGGAAAATTTTAATGTCCATGAGGTCGTCTCGCTTGTTCCCATACTTAGATTGATAAAGAAGGCATCAATTCATTCGTGTCTCTATTTACCGAGGGTGAAAAGAACATGGTTGGACCCGCCAGATTTTTTGATAAGGGAGACATTGACTTATGACTACAAGCCAAAAACACTTACGATCAGGTCAATCTGAGACGAGGCTTCCAGGAAAGCACCAAGACCCACATTCACTATGACTATCAGCGGATTGTAGCTCTTCAGGTATTAAACTCGTCTGTCCAGCAGACCATTCATGGCAGTATGTTGGCCATCCAAACTATAACCAAACGCTCCAGTCATTATTACAGTATGAGTTCTATCGTGATCAGGTGACTCTAAAGGGGGAAGATGCAAATGAAAACCGCCAATACGATGGGGCGAACGCTTCAACAATCGACGAGCTTAATAGCAATAATGTCTGCGCTGAGCTTAAGCGGGATGCAAGCGACAGCCCAGGAGGTGGAGGGCGCGCCGACTGCCGGGACCACGTCTTTTATTGATGGAATCATTGTCACCGCGCAAAGGCGTGAACAAGACTTGACGAAAGTCGGCATTGCGCTCACGGTCTTTGATGCAGATGCAATTCAGCGGCAAGGTATTGATGATTTAGGCAAAGTTGCCGCCTTGGTCCCAGGCCTCGATGTATTCCGAGGCAACGGGTCAAACAATCCAACAATCACATTGCGTGGCATTGGAACAACCAACCCTTGGGTTAACAACAACCAATCTGTCGCCTCTTATGTTGATGGCACTTACCTTCCTTTTGGTTCTTATTTGACATTTCCTCTGTTTGACTTGGAGCGGATTGAAGTCTTGAAGGGACCGCAAATCGCACTTTATGGGCGAAACGCCACTGCGGGAGCGGTTAATTTTATCAGCGCGCGTCCTTCCGATGAGACGGAAGGCTATGCCGATGTGAGTTATGGCAAATATAACGCGTTTGAGGTCAAGGCCGCATTGAGCGGCCCCGTGACGGATAATCTTCAACTCCGTCTCGCCGGTACCGTATTGCAGGGAGGTGGTTATATGGACCGCCCGGGAACTGGCGCGCTCACGGGTTTCTCGCGCGTCCCCGGCACTATTCCTGGAATTGCTGCTGCCGGTCCTGATGAAGGGTATGGAGACAAGGACCTTTTTGCACTGCGCGCTTCGGCCACTATGCAGGTGACTGATAATTTGGATGCATATTTTACGTTCCACTATGGACAGGATAAATCTGAATCAATCGGTTCGACCAATATCAATGGCGATCGGTTGGGTCTTTTTACGCCGCCAAGCACTGCGGCTTTTGTCGATTATGACAATGTGCTGCCAAAGACCGATACGGAACAATATGGCGGGGTGTTACGGCTTGACTGGTCGCAAGGTGATTACACGCTTTCTTCTATCACCGGATACGAGCATATGGACCGTATGTACGGTATCGGTGATTTTGTGCCGACACGCATAGCCGAGGCGTCCTTTGTTGAGTATGTCAAAAGCTTTAATCAAGAATTCACGGTGTCGTTTGATGGTGGCGAGCGTCTTCAATGGCTTGCCGGTGCATCATATTCCCATGACGAAATCGATTATCAGCGTGACCTCATTTCTTATGACTTTTTAGTTGGTGGTTTGGGTACTGAATTCGTGGAGAAAGACGAAGCCTGGGCGATCTTTGGACAAGGGGAGTGGAGTCCGATTGATCAATGGATATTAACTCTTGGACTTCGTTATACAGATGAGGATAAATCCTATAATGGTGGGTCCATTGAACTTGACCCATTTGGAACGTCAATCGTTGGCCTTGTTTTCCCAAACACGGCTGGAGCGGGGTTGTTTGGGTCTCCCGATTATGACGAGACCAACCTTTCAGGAAAAGCGGCTTTGAATTGGGAGCCCACGGAAGATGTTCTGCTTTATGCATCAGTCAGCAATGGTTTTAAAAGTGGTGGTTTTGACGGTTCTGGCATCACGGAGCCCGCATCATTTACACCGTTCGACTCTGAAACAGTCTGGACTTATGAATTAGGTTCCAAAGCAACACTGTTTTCTGGCCACCTTTTCGTAGCAGCCTCTGCTTTTTATAACGATTATGATGATAAACAGGTAATTGCTCTTGTCGATTTAGGGGGCGGCTTGACAGAAGCAATCATCCAGAACGCTGCAGCTTCAGAAGTTTACGGATTGGATTTTGAAGCCATATGGAGTCCGGTCCAATCACTGTCTTTTGCAATAAATGGCACGGTGCTTGATTCAGAAGTCACGGATTGGAACTCCCCGGACCCGGCTGAGATTGCAGCGCACATCGGTAATAAACTTCCAGGCACCCCAAGTTTTTCACTTACCGGCAAGGTGGATTGGAGCCAGCCAGTGAATGACAACTTAACTCTTGATACCGCCCTTTGGGTTACATACACCGATGGCAGTTTCCGAGATATTGTGAATAATCCAGCGCTAAAATCGGATAACTATACGATTGTCAATGCACGGCTTGATCTCGTTACGGCCGGAGGGCTGTCCTTATATATCACTGGGGAAAACCTCTTCGACAAAGAGTATGTAACCTCAGTGCGAAGCCTTCTCGGGATGCTGGGTGAATATCACGGCGCACCGCGCACTTTTGCAGGCGGCGTACGTTTCGAATTTTGAGTGCGCCTCAGGAAACAAGAGAGTTAGCCTGGTTTAGTCCCGACTGACTCTCTTTTTATGAAAAACTCACCAATGTTGTATCGGTCACACGTTTTTCACGGATATATTTTTGTAATTTTGCGGGGTTACGCCAAAGTGGTTTTTAAAGGCGCGGTGATAGCTTGGAACATCTTTATAACCGAGCATAAATGCAATTTCTTTAATCGATAACCGGTTTTCTTCTTGATAATGGTACGCTCTATCCATTCGAACTTCATACAGGATCTGATTATAAGACGTACCTAACTCAGACATGCGGCGCCGTAGGGTGCGTGTGCTAAGGTTCAGTTCATAGGCAATAGCGCTTGCTGTTGGAAAAACCTCATATGAGGTATACAGTTTTTCCCTTATTACCTGTTCAAGATTACTTGATTGGCTCAATGATTTTTTTGCGAAGGCGCACTCACTTTCGCACAATTTGTGCACTCCGCTGTTGGAAAGATTTAAGGGGTAATAAGCGGCATCCGAGCTAATATGGATTTGTGTTTTTGAACTGCCAAAGAAGATGGGGCAGTTGAATAATTTATGATATAATTCACTATACTGAGGCTTATCAAAGGGAACGTGAACACCTTTGAATATAGTGTCTGAAGAATCGATCAGGCCCGGAAAATGTGACCAAGCTATGAGCCAATTTTCCAAAAGATGATGATGAATTATTTCGTCCATGGGCGGCGCATCAGCAGAAATGACCAGGCCATTTTTGTTTTGAACACAAGTCACGTTAAAAACGGATCCAAAAGCCTCGCGGTAATTGATGTAGGTATAAACAGCTTCTCTAAGGCTGGCGCTACTTAAAATAGCGTGCCCTAAAATACCCAAATCATTAAAGTTAAAACGTCGTCCCACACGGAAGCTAATATCGGGGAGACTCAACAAATTGATGATATCTTTAGTTACGCTATAGTAACGATGGCGATTAACGTGGTGACCCTTTACAGACAAGATCGTTGAGTCAATGCGTTGCTCCTGACAAAGCTGCGTTATATCCATGCCTTCCTCTTCCGCAACACGCAGAAGTCTATTGAGCGCGGTTTTTGCACCTCCTTTGGCATCACCAGATAACATGTCGCCATGAAAGTAAGCCATAGTCTCTGTTGCCCTTCAAATGCGGCCTCAGTAAAAGTACAAGTCAAAAAATAAACCGAGTACCCCGGTTGGTCAATGGATGCCATTCGCCTGGTTAATGTCCGCTTATGATAGCTCTTTGTCCTTCGAAGCTATTTTCAGGTGCGCGCTATAGTGAAATCATCAAACCCCGGTCGCATAATTTATTGTGTAAATAATGTATATGCGTCAAGCATTTGGTTAAACTAGTCGGGACGGCATGAATAAATTAGAATATGGATTTAAGAGGACAATCCAATTTACCGGCATTGCTCTCTTGGCAATATCTGTCTCTGCCGTCATAGCGTCATCGAAACGGGTTGATGACGATGGCTGTATTAAGAAGATATGTCCTGCCTATGTGCTTTCAGAAGAGGCTGTTTATTCCTGGCACACACAAAAAGATGTCAACGGCGCCACTTTTGCGGGCACTGAATCCTGGGAAAAGTACCTTTCTTTGATTGAAAGAGAGGGGTTGCAAAGGGGTATGGTCGACTTTCAACGCAATTACTTTACGTATCAGCGCTGGCATACATCCAATTGGCCCAATAAAGCATCTTGGTCTCTGGTAATCGGGGGTGAAGAAATCGAAGTTTCCAGCTATGGCGCTAATTCTGGCTTGACTGGACCTGAAGGCATCACCGCTGATCTGGTTATGCTGACTGACTGGAATGCCAGTAACCTGAAGGGAAAAATACTTGTTATCAATTTAGAGGCAAGTGAGTTTGAAAAAAGAATTCCTGATTGGGTTTATGAACCTCCAGGAAATAATTTTTCATCACAGCACGAAACTCAACCCGAAGAAACCATTTATCAAAGTACCGTATCGCAGCTCTTTTCCGCCAACCTTGAGGAGCAAATTTCATTAATTGGCCCGCATTATCTTAAGTTGGTGAAACAGACCGGCGCTGCTGGCGTTGTCTATATATTCGATATGGCGAACGAACGCGCTGAAGGTTTGTTCAGTTATCCAACTCCTGCGCTTTACGACATCCCAACTCTCTATCTTGGAAGAGAATCGGGTGAAAAGCTCATGGAGCTCATGAAAAAAGAAAGTCAAACAACCCTTAAATTAGACGCACGTATCGACGAAACTGACGCCTATCAATTGGTTGGTTTCCTGCCGGGGAAAAATTACGGCAAGGACAATGATGAAATAATTTTGATGATAAGCCATGCAGACGGACCCTCAATTTCCCAAGAAAACGGTCCGTTGGGGCTATTGGGAATTGTGCACTATTTCAGCCAGTTTAATGCCTCGCAGCGTGACAAGTCACTTATGCTCTTTCTCGATAGTCGGCATTATATTCCGAACAGGGAGGCCTCTCTTCCAAAGTATGACATTGAGAAAGTCCTGGCCCCCGGTGGACCGCTGACCCCCAAACACGGAAAAATAGTCGCCAGTGTTCATCTGGAGCATTTAGGTCAAATTGAATATCATGAAGTTGACGGTCGGTATGAACCGACGGGACGCATGGAGATGGGTGGATATTATGTCACAGGATACCAACCAATTATTGACATTGCGAAGGTAGCGCTCATAGAGCACCAGCCCCAAAATCAGTTTCTTCGCTCTACCGATATACCGGGAGTGCATTGCCAATCTCAAGGGATTTGGTTTGGCTTAGGGCATTGGCCGCGAAGGATCGGGGTTGAAGCCATCGCCTCAAATATGACGTTTATGGGAGCATATTGGTCCACGGCGGCAAATATTGATTACCTGAACATCCCTCAATTTATCAAGCAGATGAATGTCATGACCCAGATTACCGGCAATTTCATGCAGAGTGATGCACAGGACCTTCTGGCTGAAAAAGCAGTTCAACCGAACTGTTCCAAACGACCAAGCTAATTCATCCAGACAACGACCAAACAAGCTCACGCATTGAACGGACACTTGTGGCTGGCTTAAGCCTGACCCCATGCACCCGGCCTGCCGGTTAAGCTAGGAGCGGTAGAAAATGACCCCCAACTGCTTACCCCCTGCTTACCCGAACAAATGGCTAAACCGGACCACCTTCGCGGTGGCCTGCAAGTCATTAATTTGATTGAGAAAATTGGAGCGGGCGATGAGATTCGAACTCACGACCCCAACCTTGGCAAGGTTGTGCTCTACCCCTGAGCTACGCCCGCTCGGCGTGGACGGGGCCACTTGAATGGGCCCGCCGCTATAGAGCGTTTTGCAGTCTCTTTTGACTGGTTCCAAATGCTCCAGAAGGGCCGTTATTGCGCAAAGCGTTGCTAAATGCAATAGAAACGCCCGCGCTGTCAAAGACCATCCATTCGCGCCCCTTATGGCGGCCTTCTTGCCGGAAAACCACTCCCCATGACCAAGCTATGACGCACCCCCCCATCACACCCGTCACCCGCGATCAGCTTTTTGAGCGCCTAAAGGCACTGGGCATTGAGACCCGGACCGTCACCCACTCCCCTTTGCACTCCGTCGCCGAGGCGAGGGCTGCGCGGCAGGGAATTCCCGGCCTGTCCTCAAGCGGCCACTGTAAAAACCTATTCCTAAAAGACAAAAAGGGTGCGCTGTATCTGATTGTGGTACTGGAAACGCAAAACGTGCCGATTCAAACTTTAGCCCGGCGGATCGGCGCCGCACGCCTATCATTTGGCCGCCCGGAGCTGTTGCAAGAAACGCTAGGCATCACGCCCGGATCGGTGACACCCTTTGCTCTGATCAATGACCGCGCCGTCACAGTGACGGTGGTCCTTGATCAGGCCTTGCTGGCCCATGATCTCGTGTCCTGCCATCCCCTAGGCAATGACGCCACAACCGCATTGAAGCCTGCCGATCTCTGCCGTTTTATCCGCGCCTGCGGCCATGAACCGGTGTTCGTGGATTTTGAACGCCTTTGATGCGGGGGGCAATATAGGCTAGAGTGGATCACACAAAACACCATCGCAAATATGGCTTTGACTCCTGGCCTTAACACCCCATATTCCAGGGTAAAGCAGCCGAAAGGGCATTCATGGACTCCGACCCTATTTCCCCATACCCCGCAAGTGGCAGAGCGGACGGCTTAGACACAGACCCGCTGATCAGAGAGGGCAGCACAGATACATTCGTAAGTGATGTGATCGAGGCGTCTAGCACTCAGCCGGTCATTGTGGATTTCTGGGCCCCGTGGTGCGGGCCGTGCCGACAGTTGACGCCCCTGCTGGAGCGCCTCGTCTCGGAAGCAGCGGGCGCCGTGCGTCTGGTAAAACTCAATATCGATGACCACCCGCAAATCTCGCAGCAAATGCAGATTCAGTCGATTCCTGCCGTTGTCGCATTTCAAGACGGCAAACCCGTGGACGGCTTCATGGGTGCCCAGCCCGAAAGCCAGATACGTGCCTTTATCGACCGGCTCGGCGGCCAAGCCGAAGCGTCTCCTGTAGCGCAGCTCATCGAAATCGGACAATCAGCGGCCAAGACGGGTGATCAGCAAACCGCCCTTCAGGCATACAACCAGGCACTCGCCGCCGCGCCGAACAATGGGCAAGTGATCGCCGGCCTCGTCAAAGCCTATCTGGCTCTTGGCGAGATCGATCAGGCGGCTCAGGTGATCGAAGCGGCCCCTGAAGACGCGAAACATGCCGAGCTGGACAGCGCCCGCGCCGCTCTTGAGTTGGCCCGCCAGGCGCAAGAGACAGGCGACATCGCGCCCTTGGCTGACGCGGTAGCCACCCATCCCAACGACTTTCAAGCGCGGTATGATCTGGCCATCGCGCTCAATGGCGCAGGCGAGAAGGCTGCTGCAGTCGATCACCTCATTCACATCATCGCCGCCAATCGTGAATGGAAAGATCAAGCCGCCCGAAAAGAACTTTTAAAATTTTTCGAAGCCTATGGCCCGACCGATCCAATGACCCTGGAAGGGCGGCGAAAGCTTTCAACCGTTTTGTTTTCCTGATCTGAAATGCGCGAACAACCTTTTTATCATAACATCGACGACCTGCCTGGGCGGTTTCCCATATTTCCTTTGGCCGGCGCGCTTTTGCTGCCCCGGGGCCATCTTCCTCTCAATATTTTCGAACCGCGTTATCTCGCCATGGTTGACGATGCTCTGGGGGCGGAACGGTTGATTGGTATGATTCAACCCTGCGACCCAGGCGACCGGTCAGAACGACCCGCGCTTTACACCACCGGGTGCGTCGGCAGGATCACGTCTTTTACCGAAACCGACGACGGACGATATTTAATCACGTTGACGGGCGTCTGCCGGTTTCACGTACATCAAGAGCTGGATTGCCTAACCCCCTATCGGCAGATTGCCGGTAATTTTGAAATTTTCAAAGGCGACATCAATCCGATTGACGCTCATCTGGACGTAGGCCGGGATCACCTGCTGAGCGTTCTGAAAATTTATCTTACTCTGAGAGAACTTGAAACTGATTGGGAGGCCGTCAAGCAGGCTCCCGGTGAAACCCTGGTCAATTCTCTCGCCGCAATCTGCCCGTTCGACCCTCAGGAAAAACAAGCTTTGCTGGAAGCGCCCACACTGGACGAACGCGCTGAAATTTTGATTACGCTCCTGGAGATGTCCAATGCCTCAGCAGGCCGTGATGACGAGAGTTCTATTCAATAACGAGGCACGACGAATGGCAGATTCAAATCCTGAAACGCAAAAGATTGCAGGTGTTGATCCCAAGCTTCTGGAAATATTGGTCTGCCCCGTGACCAAGGAAACTTTGGTTTACGACGAGGCCGCCCAAGAACTGATCAGTAAGGCGGCGCGTCTGGCATATCCTATCCGCGATGGGATTCCCATCATGCTGCCGGAAGAAGCGCGGACCCTCACCGACACGGAGTGAGTTTTTTAAAATGTCCGCCCAATCAAAGCGCTTCGCCGCGCAGCAGACGAGGCAGATCCCCCACCGCGCCTTGCGCATGGCGCATAAAAAAACGCCGCGCGGGCCCCATCTGGTTCACCAGACGCAAACCCAAATCACGCGCCAGACGCAAAGCTCCCCAATCATTCGCAAACAGCCTGTTCAATTGATCCGTCGCCAAAGCCAAAGCGAAAGTATCAAACCGGCGCCATCGTTGATAGCGCGCCAAAACATCGCCGCTGCCGATATCAAGACCGAGCCGACGAGCCTCAACCAGCACCTGACCCAAAGCCGCCACATCGCGCAAGCCCAGATTGAGCCCTTGCCCAGCTATGGGATGGATGCAGTGGGCCGCATCGCCCACCAGCGCCAGACGTGGCGCCACATAATCAAGCGCCAATTGCAATCCAAGAGGATAAGACCAGCGCGGACCGACGGGCCGCACATCGCCGAGATAAGCGCCAAAACGCTGAACGATCTGCCGGGTAAAGGCGGCCTCATCAAGATTCATGAAGACCGGTGCGAGATCACTGCGTTCCGTCCACACCAAAGAAGAGCGCCGCCCTGTAAGGGGCAGAATGGCAAACGGGCCGCTGGGTAAAAAATATTCCTGAGCAAGCCCCTTGTGATCAAAGCCGTGTTCCACCGTGGTGACAATGCCGTGCTGACCGTAGGACCAACCAACTGTTTGAATACCCGCCGCTTCGCGCAAGGCTGATTTTTTCCCCTCGGCCACCAAACACACTTTGGCTTTTAGCGTCACACCATCATCAAGTATGGCCTCCACCCCGTCCGGCATAGCCTGAAGGGCTTGCACCCGGACCGGCGCAATAAGTGACAGGCCTTGGGCTTCCACTTCCCTGTAGAGCGCATGGCGCAAATGACGGCTCTCAACCAGATATCCCAAAGGCTCAATGTCCTCTTCATTGCAGCCCTGGAGTTCACGCGGATTAAAATGTAAAAAATGCGGCGCCGGACCACCCGATCGGAATCGGTCTTGCGGACGGCCATCGGAAACGAGAATATCATTGATCGGCTGAGCATGGTGGCTGACTTTTTCCCAAAGGCCCAATGTCTCCAGCATCCGTTTGGAAGCTGCGGCAATGGCAAAAGCACGGCCATCGAACGTCGGATCCACAGTCGCTGAAGGGAGCGCGGCATCCACCACCGCAACCGCCAACCCTTGCCCGTGAAGCGCAAGCCCCAGAGAAAGTCCCACCAAGCCGCCGCCAGCAATCACCGCATCAAGCGGGGCGGAATCAGACGGGAGAGGAGACAATGAAGAGATCATAGAGCGCAGGATCGGTCTTTCACCCCCCCTTGTCCAGAGTGATTCTGGCAAATACAGTGGCCAAACCGCCCCTTTGTTTGATACGCTCAGGCCTACGAGCCTCGACAGATGAGGCCCCAAGATTTGAGTGCGGCCGCCCTAAATTATTACAAGGAATTCCGATGAAGCTCATCATTGCCATTGTCAAACCTTTTAAGCTTGACGACATCCGCGAAGCCCTCACCTCTCTTGGCGTTGAAGGCCTCACCGTCTCAGAGGTCAAGGGATATGGCCGGCAAAAGGGCCACACCGAAATCTATCGCGGCGCGGAATATGCCGTGCATTTTCTCCCCAAAATAAAAGTTGAAATCGGCGTTGACGATTCTCTAGTCGACCGCGTGATTGAGACGTTGTGCACAGTGGCCAAAACCGGACAAATCGGTGATGGAAAAATTTTCGTAGTGCCCATAGAACAGGCTGTACGCATCCGGACAGGAGAAACCGATGCTGCGGCATTGTAAACACACGGCCTTCATCTAAATCCAAGACAAACACCCCGCATAACGACCTTCAAAAACATCTCAGACCCAAAAACACCGAATAAGGAAGCCAGAACCCATGACCGCCTTTCAGACCGGCGCAGATGTATTTTTCGTTCTTATGGGTGCCATTTTGGTGTTCGCCATGCACGGCGGATTCGCCTTCCTTGAAGTGGGTACCGTGCAGCACAAGAATCAGGTCAACGCCCTGGTAAAAATTATTGTTGATTTTGCCGTATCCACCATCTGTTACTTCTTTATTGGATACACGGTTGCCTATGGCGTCACCTTTTTGAGCAATGCCGCCATTCTCACCGGCCAGGTGTCTGCTGGCGGCGCGCCTTTTGCCGGCAGCGGGTATGATCTTGTAAAATTTTTCTTTCTGGCCACATTCGCAGCCGCCATTCCGGCGATTATTTCAGGCGGCATTGCTGAACGAGCACGATTCTGGCCACAGGTCGCTGCCACCGTCATCATTGTCGCTTTGGTTTATCCGGTTTTCGAAGGCATGGTGTGGGGTGAACGGCTGGGCTATCAGGCCTGGATGACAGATGTCTTCGGCGTGCCCTTCCACGATTTCGCCGGATCCGTTGTGGTGCATACCATGGGGGGCTGGCTGGCTCTGGGCGCGGTGTTGATTTTGGGCGCGCGGCAAGGGCGCTATAACGCATCGGGCCGGGTGGTCGGGATTCCCCCCTCCAGTATCCCCTGGCTGGCCTTGGGAACATGGATCCTGTGCATCGGCTGGTTCGGCTTTAATGTGATGAGTGCGCAATCCTTAAGCGGCGTGAGCGGGCTGGTGGCAATCAATTCACTGATGGCCATGGTCGGCGGCATCATAGCTGCTCTGATCACCGGCAGAAACGACCCGGGCTTCGTTCATAATGGGGCCTTGGCGGGGCTGGTTGCCATTTGCGCCGGCTCGGATATCGTTCACCCTATTGGAGCCTTAGTCATCGGAGCCGTGGCTGGATGCCTATTTGTCATGATGTTCCAGATCATGCAAAACCGCTGGAAAATAGATGATGTTCTGGGCGTATGGCCCTTGCACGGACTGGCCGGGGCATGGGGCGGGGTGGCTGCCGGTCTTTTCGGTCTCCAGGCATTGGGTGGCCTTGGCGGGGTCAGCCTCGGCGCGCAAATCACTGGGACACTGACGGGTATTGCCATCGCCATGTCCGCCGGCCTTGCGCTCTACAGCTTGCTGAAGGCCACGATCGGCATCCGCTTCAGCCCGGAAGAAGAGGCGCAAGGGGCTGATCTTACCGTTCACAAAATCAGAGCCAACCCGGAAGCCGATATCATTGGGGGGTAAGTTAGTGCAAACTACACACTCTTTCAAATATCCCCCGAGCATTTTTAAGCGGCTGTACCTTCTGTGACCTGGCGTTTTAATAGCCTTCCTGATTATGCATTCCCGCGCCTGCGTGCCCTGTTGAACGGCATTGCTCCTGGCGCAGATGAAATCGGGCTCTCCATAGGCGAGCCGCAACATGCGTTTCCGGACTTCATCACGGATATTTTGCACGAACACAAATCCGAATATGGAAAATATCCCCCCATTGACGGCACGCCTGCGTTGCGTCTGGCAGCGGCTGCCTGGCTGGAGCGGCGCTATCATCTGCGGGCGGACTTTATCGATCCAGGCCGCCACATCCTGCCCGTGAATGGCACGCGCGAAGGTTTGTTTATGGCCGCTCTGGCACTCGCACCAGAGCAAAAAGACCGCCCCTTAGACGCAGCGGTTTTGATTCCCAATCCCTTTTATCAATGTTATGCGGCTGCGGCGCTGGCAATCAGCGCCGAACCGATTTATGTGCCCGCCACCAAGGAGACCGGCTTTCTGCCTGATTATGCGAGTGTCGCACCGGAGATCCTAGCCCGGACAAGCCTTGCTTACATTTGTTCCCCTGCCAACCCGCAAGGCGCGGTGGCCGACCTGACCTATTGGACCAAGCTTTTGGAACTGGCCCGCACATATGATTTCATGATTATTGCGGACGAATGTTATACGGAAATTTATGATCGCGTACCGCCCACGGGCATCCTTCAAGCGGTAGCACAGGATGGTCATCTTTCTGCTGATGATTCACCTTTAAACCGAGTTATGGCGTTTCATTCGCTCTCCAAACGCTCGAATGCACCAGGCTTGCGATCCGGCTTTGCGGTCGGCGGCCGCCAAGCCATCGCTCAGTTCAAACGCCTGCGCTCTTATGGCGGTGCGCCTTCGCCCCTGCCGGTCTGCGCGGCGGCGGCGGCGGCGTGGAGTGATGATACCCATGTCACACATTCGCGTGCCCTTTACCGCGAAAAATTCGACGCGGCAGAGCATATTTTCGGCGCGCGTCTTGGATTTTATCGGCCCGGCGGCGGATTTTTCTTATGGCTCGATGTCAGTGAAACCGGTCTCAACGGCGAAGAGGCCGCCCTCAAGCTTTGGCGGCAAGGCGGCATTAAGGTTTTGCCCGGGGCCTATCTCAGCCGGGAGAGCGAGAGCGTCAATCCCGGCGCTTCATACCTCCGCCTCGCCTTGGTACACGACCTTGCCACAACCACAGAAGCTTTGACACGCGTGAATCAAATTCTCCGCTAATCGTTAACGCGCGTTAACCAAATCCTCCGTCAAATCTGTCAAAATAGATCTGGAGACACAAGCTTTAGAGGATTCCCCCATGGCCGTTCAACACTATGACGCCCGTTCTTCCCGGCATTTCTGGGCCCTTCTGCCTACCGGCATGAGCCTGAGACTGCGGCGCCTTGGTTGCGAAATTCTGGGTATCGGCTTGATCGGGCTGGGGCTTTTCCTATTTTTTTCCTTGCTGAGCTATTCTGTCGGAGATCCCAGCTTCAATACCGCCACCAACACTGCGCCCGCCAATTGGATGGGCGCGCCCGGCGCGATCATGGCTGACCTTCTCACCCAAAGCTTTGGTCTGGCGGCTTATGCCCTGGCGCTTCCCTTCCTGACCTGGGGCGCCAGCCTGTTGGGCCGCGGCGCCTGGTCATTGAGCCCGCGCGAAACAAAACTGCGGCTGCTGGCCTGGCCGATCGCCGTTTTGGGCATCGCCGGGTTTTTATCCTTCATTCCCGTACCGGAGCACTGGCCCCTAACGGCAAGCGCGGGCGGATTAGCCGGACAGATCCTGACGCACGCCCTAACAACTGGTTTGGCCGCACTGGGCCTTCCGGCCACTAAGACCGTGCTCACTTTAACCGGATTTATCATCGGATTTTTCGCCCTTATCCTCTGCCTGGGCCTACGCCGCCAAGATGTCGGCAGCGTTTACGATACTTTAAGCCTGTGGGCCTTTATGATGCGCGAAGGGGTAGGCAAAGCCGCCGAACTCATAACAAGGCTTAGGGGACATGGCGCGGACGGCCCCATTGAAGGACGCCAGCCTACGCTCTGGCAGCGCCTGTTCGCCAAATCTTCACGCCCATGGAGCGGTACAATCCAGCGCGCCGATATGAGTGAAGGTGACCGCACCGAACCACGACTGACACGGCGGGGGCGTAGCGATTATCTAGATGATCCCCAAAACTTCGCCGAGAACGGCGCCCGGGCTAGAATCATCCGGACACAGAAAAAGTTGCGTCGCAGCAAGCGTGAACTGACTGAGGCGCAACCCGCTTTGGAACTGGAACCACTGGATGATTATGAGCTGCCACCCTTGAGCCTGCTCAACAAACCCAAACGTGGGGGCAGTATTGAAGTCAGTGATGATTCACTTGAACAAAATGCACGACTTCTTGAAGGCGTGTTGCAGGATTTTGGCGTGAAAGGTGAGATCATTCGGGTGCGCCCAGGGCCCGTTGTCACGCTTTATGAGTTGGAGCCCGCCGCAGGCATCAAATCATCCCGCGTAATCGGGCTGTCAGACGATATTGCCCGCTCCATGAGTGCAATTTCTGCACGGGTTGCCGTCGTTCCCGGGCGCAATGTGATAGGCATTGAGCTCCCCAACTCTGTTAGAGAAACTGTATATCTACGCGAGCTTTTGTCGTCACCGGAATACGAAAACACATCGTCGAAGCTGTCCATGGCGCTCGGTAAAAATATTGGCGGTGAGCCGGTGATCAGTGATTTGACCACCATGCCGCATCTTCTGATTGCAGGCACAACTGGTTCGGGCAAATCGGTTGGGGTCAACTCGATGATCCTCTCCCTGCTCTATCACCTGTCGCCAGCTCAGTGCAAATTCATCATGATCGACCCCAAGATGCTGGAATTATCCGTCTACGAAGGAATTCCGCATCTCCTGGCGCCGGTGGTTACCGATCCTAAACTGGCCGTTGTTGCCCTGAAATGGGTGGTTCGGGAAATGGAAGACCGGTACCGCAAAATGTCAAAACTCGGGGTGCGCAATATCGGTGGATATAACTCCCGGGTGACCGAAGCTCTTGAAAGTGGCGAGACGCTGACCCGAACAGTCCAGACAGGATTTGACAACGAAACCGGCCGGCCTGTTTATGAAGAAGAAGAATTGCCACTTGATCATATTCCGTTCATCGTTGTTGTCGTAGATGAAATGGCTGACTTGATGATGGTGGCAGGCAAAGAAATAGAAGGCGCAGTGCAACGCTTGGCGCAAATGGCCCGGGCCGCAGGAATTCACCTCATCACCGCCACACAAAGACCAAGCGTTGATGTCATCACCGGAACAATTAAGGCCAACTTCCCCACACGGATCAGTTTTCAGGTTACATCAAAAATTGATAGCCGGACTATTTTAGGAGAACAGGGCGGCGAACAATTACTTGGCCAGGGAGACATGCTCTACATGGCCGGTGGTGGCCGCATACGCAGAATTCATGGTCCTTTCGTTTCTGATGAGGAGGTTGAGAAAATTGTCCGGTATTTGAAAAAACAAGGGGAGCCTCATTACATTAAAGAAGTGACCCTTGAACCCGAAGGCGGTGAGGCGTGGGCTAGCATGAGCGGCAATGGCGGTGGTGATGAACTTTATGACCAGGCGCTACAAATCGTCACACGCGATGGCAAGGCATCGACAAGCTATATTCAGAGGCGGCTACAGATCGGGTATAACCGTGCTGCGCGTATTGTTGAGCGCATGGAAGACGAAGGTGTTATCTCACCTCCCAATCACGCAGGAAAACGAGAAATTTTACTCGGTGACTATGCGCGTTAAGTGCCTGTTGCGAAGGGCGGGCTCAGCATTCAAAGCCTTGGGCTCCGGCTTTCTTGTTTTCGCCATATTGAACCGTTACAACATTTCTCATGATGCATCAAAACACACAACGCTCCCCCTTAAAGGGCTGGGGCCAGGTTGCGCTTCTGTCGCTCTTTCTGGCGCTTAGCAGCATCGGGAGCCTCCCCGCGCAGACGCAACCCAGCGATGAGGCAGCTACGCCCTCCTCCGTCACCGACCCGGAGCTCACTCACAGGGAGACCATCGACCAGATCAGTGCTTCCATTAACAAAATCAGCACGCTTGAAGGCCGCTTTCTCCAGATTGCACCCAATGGATCTGTTGATGAGGGCGCCTTTTACATGCGGCGGCCCGGACGGCTCCGGTTTGAATATGATGACCCCAATCCCAATCTCATTGTGGCTGACGGAACCTGGGTTATACTCGAAAACCGGGACCTTAAAACCGTTGATCGCTACCCCTTACGCGCAACCCCGCTTAAACTGCTGCTCAAAAAACAGGTCGACTTGGCAAAAGACGCCATGATTGTTGCCGTTGAACAGCATCCCGAGGCTCTGGTGATCACGATTCGCGACGACAAAGACGATGCACAAGGGGAGCTTTCCATGGTTTTTTCGCAACCCGACTTCACATTGATGCAATGGGTGATTACTGACGCCCAGGGTCTACAGACCACCGTGGCTCTGAGAGACATAAAACAAGGCACAAAAATCAACCCCGCCCTGTTCGTGGTCCGCGATACCAATCCCTTTAACCGACGCCCCTAAAGAACACTGCGAAATGCAGAGGCTGATTTTCACATCCAGTGCATGAAATTAACCAATCAAAAAGAGCATCACCCTGCTTTGAGTCAGGGTGAGACTCCTGGAAACGCGTTCATTGCGAGCAATTATTAATTTACACGCGTTATTTGGGTGGTTTTTGAGGAAATTTGTGGAAAAATTATCACACACAAGTGATTTAATTTTCTTTTTGCATTTTTCTTCCCATGTGCTACTGTAATGTCACAGAGGGCGAGAGACATGGCCGAATTAGCGTTGCCCCCCCCGCTTGCTGATTTGGCCCTCGCCCTTCAACGTCGGAATATCCCCTCCCGGCGTAGCGCGTACATCGCGTTAAAGCGCCTGGTCCCTCAAAAGACCGGGCGCTTTACATTTTCCGGCCCTTGCGGACTTCAAGCCCCTGTGGACAGCTGCAAGCTTTGTTCGCTAGAAAGACTACAAACCACAACAGAGCGGAACCTTATATGGCCGGACACAATATGCCGGGAGAAGAACAGAGGCGGCCATTTGATCCAGAGGCGCTGGAAACCCTCATTGAAGAGATCCCTTCCCTTGTCACCATCCGCACTTTCACCGCCGAAGCTGCACGAACCGCCTGGCTCAAAAATGCCGGCGACCCCCTCACCCCGGAGACCGCCGACATTTCGTATCGGTTTTTGAGCGAACTGGGTTTTCCGGAAGTCGCGCTCGCCAGAATTGAAAACTGGAGCGATGCTGCCGCCGCGGCGGAAAGCCTGGATTGGAATGACCCGGCATGGGAAGCTGAAGAACAATTGGCCGCCGCCCTCACCATGGAAGCTCTTGATCACATCAGTGAAGAAGCCCTGTCGGTTGCCCTATCCTATGTGCAAGCCCGAGTGGGCCAAGGTCTTTATGATAATGTCGCTGATTGCGCCGCGCTTTGGGATGAAAATGATGAGCAGGTCATCAATGCCGCTGCCGGCGCCGCCCTGCGCGCCTGCCATCAAGCGGCCCTCGTACAGTGCGCCAATGCTGAACTGTCGCACCCTCTTGCCTTAAAGTTTCAACTTTTTAAAGCCGGGCACTGGCCAATTGGCATCGCCGGTTCATCCTTTAATCTTTTTTGACACCCTCGCGAGGAAAGCACGGCCCTTTTGACCCAACAAAAATCGACACTCAGAATCGCAACATGGAACATCAATTCCGTTCGCCTGCGCATTGAACTTGTAAAAAAGCTGGCCGATGACTTCGCCATTGATGTGTTGTGCCTTCAGGAAATCAAATGCACGAATGATCAGTTTCCTTCCAAAGAAATCCGGAAAATGGGTTTTGAGCACATCGCGGTGAACGGACAGAAGGGTTATCATGGCGTCGCCACGCTTTCTCGTATTCCTATCAGCAAAACTTCCCGCCGTTCTTTCTGCGGCAAAGAGGATTCACGTCATATCGTCACCACCCTCGCCGATGATATCGACATTCATAATTTTTATGTTCCGGCTGGTGGCGACTTGCCGGATCGCGAGAAAAATGAAAAATTCGATCACAAACTAAATTTTTTGACGGAAATGAACAACTGGTTCAGCCATAAAAAGACAAAGAAGAAAAACAAGTTAATGCTTGTGGGCGATTTGAACATTGCCCCATTGGAAAACGATGTCTGGTCTCACAAGCAATTGCTCAAAGTCGTGAGCCACACCCCTACCGAAGTCGAACACCTGACAGACGTTATGAAATCTCATGACTGGCTGGATGTCACACGCAAAGAAATGCCGGAGCCAGAACAAGTTTTCACCTGGTGGAGTTACCGTTCCGCCGATTGGACAAAAAATGACCGGGGCCGGCGCCTTGATCATATCTGGGTGAGCCCGGCTCTGGCCGATCGTGCCCGGGACATCGAAGTGGTGCGGGCGGCGCGCTCATGGCCGCGCCCATCAGATCATGCACCGGTGTTGATGACCCTCGATATCTAGAGTGCCTTCGTAAAAGCGGAAACCGGTTTTGCGCACGACGCTTTAGGGGATTAATCGATACCCGCCAGTCTCAGTGACCAGCAATGCGGCGTTGGAGGGATCGCGCTCGATTTTTTGGCGCAGACGATAAATATGCGTTTCCAGCGTATGGGTGGTGACGCCTGAATTATAGCCCCACACTTCATGCAGCAAAATATCGCGTCCCACCACTTTATCACCGGCACGGTAGAGATATTTCAGAATGGCTGTTTCTTTTTCAGTGAGCCTGATCTTATTGGCTTCAGCATCTTCCAGCACCTTCGCCGCCGGCTTGAATGTATAATGCCCAATTTGAAAAACCGCATCCTCGCTTTGCTCATGAGAGCGTAAGTGAGCACGGACGCGCGCCAATAACACCCCGAAGCGGAAGGGTTTAGTGACATAATCATTGGCTCCGGCGTCGAGACCCAGGATTGTGTCTGCTTCCGAATCGTGACCGGTCAGCATGATAATGGGGCATTTCACTCCCGCCTTGCGCATTAGGCGACAGACTTCCCGGCCATCGAAATCGGGCAATCCCACATCCAGCAACACCAGATCAAGATGCGTGTTTTTTGCCTTTTCCAGGCCTTCCCCGCCCGTCGCCGCTTCTTCACTGAGAAATTCTTCATGCAGCGCAAATTGCTCCGCGAGAGACCCGCGCAGGGTTTCGTCATCATCGACGATTAGGATCTTTTTCTCGCTGCTCATCATCGCCCCTTTATGCATCAGGTTGGCATTCACCGCAATCATTCTTGAGCGCGGTACCTTGAGCATAAAGAAGCTTCAGGCAGAGGGAAGGGCCATGGCGTTCACTCTGACTCACGAGGGTGTGAGCTATGCGTGAACCGGGGTGGGCAATACCTGAAAAGAGCGGATTTCGACATAATTCGGCCTTGGCGCCCGGGACCTGCACCGACTATTATGGGCTCCTATGGATATTCGCGTCACCTCTGCCGGACGTTTATTGTTCGGGACCCTCACCGTCCGGTGTGCCTTGGGGCGCGGCGGCGTGACAGATGGCAAAACTGAGGGCGATGGCGCCACGCCGCTGGGGCGATGGCCCCTACGCCGCGTGCTCTACCGCGCCGACAGGCTGGCCGCACCCTTCACTGATTTACCCATTCGCGCTCTTCATGAAAATGACGGCTGGTGCGATGCCCCCACCGATGCCGCCTATAATTTACCCGTCAGCCATCCCTACCCCGCCAGCGCCGAACATCTGTGGCGGGACGATTCGCGTTACGACATTCTGGTGGTGCTTGGCGTGAATGACGACCCTGTGATCCCTCAGAAGGGGAGCGCCATATTTTTTCATCTCGCCGCACCGGACTATACTCCCACTGAAGGCTGCGTCGCCGTGGCCAAAAAGGATATGATCGATATTCTCAAATCCTGCGATCCCTCCACGCGCATGCTGATAGAGAAAGTCTGACTTTTCCTCAGTCCGCCGCTATCTCTTTGCGCTCGCCCATCAGCAACGTGCCGACACGCACATGCGTAGCCCCGAATGTGATTGCTTTTTCAAAATCGCTGCTCATTCCCATGCTGAGTTGCGTCAAACCATTGCGCGCCGCCATGTCGCGCAACAACGCAAAGTGCAATGCCGGTTCTTCGTTCACCGGCGGCAGACACATCAGACCGGTCAGATTGAGCTGATAGTCCTTTCGGCACTGAGCGATAAATTGATCTAGATCGCTGGGCATAATTCCCGACTTTTGCGATTCTTCACCTGTGTTAACTTGCACGAAGAGTTCTACGGGCCGGTCGACATGGGCCAGTTCATCAGCGAGTCTGCGCGCCAGTTTTAGCCGGTCCAGCGTATGAATGACATCGAACAGGCGCAGCGCTTCACGGACTTTATTGGTCTGAAGGGCGCCGATCATGTGAAGCTCAAGGCCAGGCGTTTGATCCCGTATATCCGGCCATTTATCTTGCGCCTCTTGAAGACGGTTTTCACCGAACACACGGTGGCCAGCCTGCAACAGGGCGTGTATTTTATGCAATGGCTGACGCTTGGTCACGGCGATCAGCGAAACATCGCTTGGGCGGCGGCCGCATGCAGTGGCGCTTTGGCTGATACGCTTTTTAATCTCGGCCAGATTCTCTGCCGGGTCTTGTCCGGGCTTAAAGGGAAGAGACATTGATACTTTTCCTGACAGACCTGCCTTCAAGGTGGTAAATGGGAGCCCATGAAACCAGCGCTTAACCCACCTTATTCACTCGCAACGCTGACCCGGCACGCCCGCTGGCTCAACGCGCAGACGCAGTTGAAACGAAAACTGCCCCCGCTTTTCTTCCTAACAGATTTCACCCGCACGCCGAACCCCCTTGATACCCTCACACATCTTCCCCCCGGAACGGGGGTTATTTTCAGGCATTATGAGAGTTCACACCGTCTGGCGCTGGCCAGAGTTTTGAAAGCCTGCTGCCAAAAACGGCGTCTCGTTTTTCTCGTGGCGGGCGATGCCGTGTTAGCCTCCCGTGTGAGGGCTGATGGGCTGCACATGCCCGAATATCAGATTGACAGGCTCAAGACGTGGCGCCGCGCTCGGCCAGACTGGATTCTCACAGCATCCATTCATTCCAGAGCGGGGCTTATTCGCGCAGCAAAAGCTGGAGCGCATGCAACCTTTGCTTCTCCCGTGTTCGCCACTAAGAGCCACCCAAAAGCCCGGCCCTTAGGCATAGTGCGCCTGGCTGCTCTGTGCCGCGACACACCCCTCCCCGTTTATGCACTGGGCGGCATCAACGCGGCAAACATTGCCAGACTTACAGGAGCCGGCGCAGTGGGTATCGGCGCCATCGAAGCTTTGCTTTAAGAAATGACGCGCCACCTAAAATGAAACCATGGTTTCCAGAAAGACAATTGTCGCATCATCATTCAAAACGCTGGGGCCAGAGACCCCGCCCCCAATCAGCGCCAACCCGCCAACCTGGTCCGCCTCGATATACTGGAGGCCAGTGCCGAGAGTAATGCCTCTTGCAAGTTGATAATTAATGCCGCCTTGAACGGCCATAGTGTCTTGCCCGCCAAGGCCCTCAACTTCATCACGTCCATAAGCCAACATGAAGCCCCAAAACTGCGTTTCATAAACCGCGCCGATTTCCCATGCATGATAGTCGGCTGTATGACGGCCGAGATTATCGTCAACATAGGAACCGCCAATGGTGATCCCACCAAAAGAAATATTGGCGCCGACATTCCACGCCTCATAGTCCTTTAAGATTGGACAAAGCGCCGGTACAGATGCGCACCCTTGATCTTCAGCCCTCAGATAGGTTCCACTCACCCCCACGATGATTTGGTCAAAAGCATGAACATAGTTCACACCCAATTCGATGATTTCTTCATGATCGAAAACGCCCTGATCTGAACGCGCGTCGAAATCCGAGCCTTGCACCACGGATAGACTGCCGGGCGTTGCAGCATCTGAATCGGGCGCAAAGGAAATACCGGCCTGGAGCCCGATAATCCGTGGACTGATATAGATGAGACGCCGAGAAAAATCATCCCGGCCCCGGTTCACGCTATTGCGGGTGTTGATGGTGTTAAAACCGGTCGCATCCAGTTCAGGGTCGTTAACCGTTGTCCCCGCAAAAAGAGTGGGGGCAATAAAACCCAATTGTTCCGCAACGCCGTCCTGTTTGCCAAATTCGATGCGGCCGAAAAATCCCTCAAGAAAAATAAACGTTTCCTGAATGAAATCTGCGCCGTTTTCGCTTGTGAAGCGGCCCCCGGTGCGCGGCTGACCGCCAATATCTTCTTCTAGTTTACCTTCGCCGTGAACCCCCAGAGTGAGACCATTTTCAAAAGTGAACGCGCCATCGAAATGCACTTCAGAATCAGAAGCGAAGCCCGTGTTCCTGCGGCCCAAATCTAATTTCTGATCAACAAAGGCTGCAGCGCCAATGAAATAGCCTGACAGCTCAAGCTTAAGCCCTTCGTTTGCCCGCGCTGGCGATGCGCCCCACACCAACAACGCAGCCAGAAAAATGACAGATGTTCGGATCATGAAAGCCCCCTCACCCCATCAAAGCACAAAAGATGGGCAGCAAAAAGGGCGGACCCCAAAAGATCCGCCCTTAAAGCACTTAATATAGTAAACGCGAAAGCCGCAGTTAGAAAGAAACCATGGTTTCAATGAACACTACGGTCGCATCGTCATCAGGTACGAAGATAAGGGAAGAATCCGATTCAACATACTGGACACCGCCACCGAGAGAAACACCGGCACCGAGCATGAAATCAACGCCACCTTGAACCGCCATGGTTTCGAAATCAAATCCTGCGAGCGGAAAGTCCGTTTTGTCTTCGCCATAACCTAGCAGAAAGCCCCAGGGCCCGAGCTCATATGTGCCGCTGACTTCCCAGGCATTATAATCCACAAAGGTCGAGCCAAAATTGCTGTCCTTATAGGAACCGCCAACCGTAAACCCGGCAACGCCAATTTGGCCGCCAACGTTCCAGGATTCCAGATCATCAGGAAATCCGAGTGTTGTTGAGGTTTCGTCGGCCGTAATATAGGTGCCGCTCAAACCGACACTCACATCACCCATATCTGTGCCTTCAAAGACATAGTTATAGGACGCACCAACTTCGATGATTTCTTCTTGCGTGCTGGCACCCGTTGTGGTGTTGGTCCGGGGATCAAAGGCTGACCCCTGGAACCCATCCGCATCCGGCGTGAAGGAAATACCGGCCTGGAAGCCCGCGATCACTGGTGTGAAATAGATGATTTTGCGCTCAAACTCATCAAGACCATTATTGACGGTGTTATCCGTATTGATAGTCATGAGGCCAGAAGCATCAAGCTGGGCATCATTCAGCGTGTTGCCGGCGAAAATAGTCGGGCCGGTTGTGGTCATTTGGTGACCGATACCGTCCTGCTTGCCAAATTCAATGCGGCCAAAGGCGCCTTCAAAGAAAACAAAGCTCTCTTGAATGAAATCCTGGCCAGCCTCAGGTGGAAGACCACGGCTCGCGCCGCCGACATCTTCTTCCAGCTTGCCTTCCGCATGGAAGCCGACGATGAGGCCGTTATCCAGGGTCATGGCGCCGGTAAAATGAATTTCCGAATCAGAGCCAAACGCGTAATCGCGTGTGCCTGCGTCCAGTTTTTGATCAACATAAGCCGCCGATCCAACAAAAAAGCCGCTGAGGTCGAGTTTCAGCTTATCGGCGGCATTGGCCGGCCCGACAACAGCCATCACGCTGAGCGCTGCAACAGATGATAAAAGTAGTTTTTTCATAGATTCCCCACGAATATATTCGAGTTTGCATAATGCGTACATCTACGGCGATGACTCAATGTCCCGCTCGTTTACCTTTTGCATTAGACGTTAATTCAATAAGGAGCGTCAAGGCGAGACCAATCGCGGTTAACACATCCTTATCAGAAACCCGGCTGTTGTGGTAAATATCCAACACTTTACCTCCGTTAGCCCCACCAGCATGAAGAGAAATTCACGCGCCTTACGCGAAAAGTGCAAAACACCCCTATTTCGTGTAATTCTGAAGCCCCTTGGCTTCAAGAATAAAAGGGCCTAATCACGTCCAAAACCCGTGACGCCCCCATATCAAAGACCAAAACTCTTAAACTCTGTCAATTTCCCATATTTCATTGGCGCGTAGACATGATATACAGCGTTCATATTATCACCCATTTCACCTCCACATGATGACGAACGAGCGAGCGCAAATATGACCCAGCCGAACACATTCTCTTCCATTGCCGGGATCTTCGTTTTGTTGTTGGCGGTGCTGCTGAGCGGATGCGGCCCCAGCAACAGCACCTTTCCGGGGCCCGACGAGACCGGCAGGGATACCCCTTTTCCCGATCAGTCCAATCAGCGCGAGCGCGGCTCTCTTTTTGATGGAGTTAAAGTTTTCGGGGGCAAATCCAATAAAACCACGGCATCCGGGATCGGTGTGAATAGTTATTTATGGCGCGCTTCTCTGGATACCCTGGCTTTTATGCCTCTGCAGTCCGCCGACCCCTTTGGCGGAGTGATTATCTCGGATTGGTATCAGGATCCTTCCATATCGGGAGAACGATTCAAGGTCACGGTTTATATTCTTGACCAGCGCCTGCGCGCCGATGGGATCAAAGTTGCTGTATTCAAACAGACGGCCGCGGCAGGCGGGCGCTGGATTGATGCGCCCTTAGGGGCAGATACGGCCAGTGAACTGGAAAACACCATTTTGACCCGGGCGCGCCAGTTGCGGATCGATTCGATACAGCAATAACCGGC
>JAJFIO010000003.1 GCA_021774915.1 Alphaproteobacteria bacterium | reverse complement strand
CTTCTGCAATCTGCTGGATGAGATGGCTAAGTCCACCGAGACGCGTTTTATCATCATCACGCACCACGCATTGTCCATGTCGCGCATGGACCGGCTCTATGGTGTGACCATGTCCGAACGCGGGATCTCTCAGCTCGTTTCGGTGGACCTTTCTGGCGCCGCACAAATCCGTGCGACAGGTTGACCCCCCTTTTCCGATATCGTTCTATTTTTTCTTATATTACATGTGCTTAAGGTAAGGTCTGTTGCGCTTGACAGGCTTTGGGCCTGCGTTTAGGTTGCGCCCGGCTAAGACCTTCGGTGGCGGAGCTGACTCGTGGATATGAGATTCATGAGGCGGTCAACCTGGGGATCAGCCATTCGTGTCGGAAACATCAAGCCAAGTGCCAAAAAAGGAAGACAAGTCCACGCAAGCGACAGCCCTTGACGATCTTGAGAAACGGTTGCGCCTCGCCCGAAAGAATGTGGCTGAGGAACCTTCCCAAGAAGCGCGGGGCCATTCCATCGGACTGGCCATGCGCCTCAGCACAGAGCTGGTGGCCGGCGTCATAGTCGGAGGGTTGATTGGCTTGGGTTTGGACATGTTACTGGGCACAGCGCCGTGGTTCTTGCTGGTGTTCTTTTTTTTGGGCTCCGGCGCGGGAATATTGAATGTCATGCATACGGCGCGGGAGATGAACGCGAAGAATGCCGACGGACTTGAGCTAAATGATGGCAACGGACAAGCGGACACAGGCGATGAATGAGCCGCACACGCAATCCGGGGCAAGGTATACAAAGGGGCACTTAAGTGGCTGCTGAGGGGAAGAGCATCGATCCGATGCATCAATTTGAAATTATGCCGATCATCCCTATACAGATCGGTAATATTGATGCGTCCTTCACCAATTCCAGTCTCTGGATGGTGATCGCTATTGGGCTGATCACGCTGTTCACAACGGTCAGCATGAGGGGGCGGGCGCTCGTTCCCGGCCGCATGCAATCCTTGGCCGAAATGTCATATGAATTTGTCGCCAACATGGTCCGGGACAATGTCGGTTCAGAAGGGATGAGATACTTCCCCCTCGTCTTCACCATTTTCATGTTCGTGTTGTTCAGCAACATGCTGGGCATGATTCCGGGATCCTTCACCGTCACCAGTCACATCGTGATTACCTTTGCTATGGCGTTCATAATTTTTCTGGGCGTTACTGTGATCGGTTTCATGACCCATGGACTGGGGTTTTTGAGATTCTTTGTGCCCTCCGGCATTCCCAAAGCACTGGTGCCGCTTCTTGTGGTGATTGAGGTGATCTCTTATATGACCCGGCCTGTCAGCCTGTCTGTACGCCTATTCGCCAATATGCTGGCCGGACACACCATGCTGAAAGTATTTGCGGGATTTGTAGTGATGATGGGTCTTTGGGGTGTCATTCCGTTGGTGTTTATGGTGGCTCTCACGGGGCTAGAACTTCTTGTGGCGTTTCTTCAAGCATACGTTTTTGCCATATTGACCTGTATTTATCTCAATGACGCCATTCACATGCACTAGAAACACTCTTACTTTCAACCCATTCGAATTTACTTTTCTTGAAAATTAACGCGTGAACTTAAAGGAGAAAATCCCATGGAAGCGGATGCAGCAAAACTCATCGGTGCCGGTCTGGCCTCAATCGCTCTGGCCGGCGCCGGGGTGGGCATCGGTCATATTTTTGGTAATTATTTGAGCGGCGCCCTGCGTAATCCGGCAGCGGCTCAAGGCCAATTCGCCAATCTGCTGCTGGGCTTCGCTCTGGCGGAAGCGACCGGCCTGTTTGGCCTGGTGATCGCGCTGATTATCCTGTTCGTCTTTTAAGGATGGCTGAAACCTTCGAGCTTACCGGCGAGATTGCCCACGATCAGGGCGCCACGATGCCTCAGATGAATCCGGAATTCGTCTCCGAGCAATTGATCTGGCTGGTGCTGACCTTCACGTTTCTCTATGTGATGATGTCACGTGTGGCTCTGCCGCGCATCAGTGCCGCCCTTGAGGAACGCCAGGACAAAATCGCCGACGATCTCGATAAGGCCGCCGAATTCAAACGTGAGGCGGAAGAAGCCCTGGCCGGATATGAGCAGTCTCTAGCCGGTGCCCGGGCCCGCGCCCACACCATCATCTCCACAAGCCGGGAAAAAGTGAAGGCCGAGACTGACGACATGCGCACCCAGTCCGAAGCCAAGCTGGCGGAACATATGGAAAGCGCAGAGGCCCGGATTCGCGAAACAAGAGACACGGCCATGACCCATGTAAGTGACGTTGCCAGTCAGACGACAGCTGTGCTTTTCGAAAAACTCACCGGACAAAGAGTGGACGCCGCCGCTGCCAAGGCGGCTGTCGATGCCGCATTCAGTCAGAATTAGGGTTTTAGTCAGGAAAAAATCATGAGTGGATTTTTATCAGAGCTTGTTTCAAACCCCCTGACCTGGGTCACAGTATCTACGCTCGCCTTTGTTGGGTTGGTTATTCATTTCAAAGTTCCCAAAATGGCGACGGATGCGCTTGATGCCCGTGCCGCCGCCATTGCCAGGGAACTGGAGGAAGCCGCTAAACTACGCGAGGAAGCTCAGGCAATTCTGGCATCTTATCAACGCCAGCAACGCGAAGCGGAAAAAGAAGCCGAAGAAATTATCGCTCTTGCCAAAGCCGAATCTGTGCGCATGCGCAGCGAAACCGAACGGCTCCTCGCCGAACATATTGATCGGCGCACGGCCATGGCCGAA
>JAJFIO010000200.1 GCA_021774915.1 Alphaproteobacteria bacterium | reverse complement strand
GTTCGCGCGATCTGGTGGCCCCGCTTTGAACGCATCGCACACTGGTTCGTTGAATTTGAACGGGAGCACAGACACTACGCCGCGCCTTTGGCCACAGAAGTTAAAGGGGAGACGATCCTGCCGGGTCCGGCTGGCGATGTGGTGCTTGTCGCCAGAGCAGACCGGATCGATCAGCAGGCGAAGGGACTTTCCATCATCGACTACAAAACCGGGACCGCACCAACAAGACCACAAGTCAAGTCCCAACTCTCCCCTCAACTTCCCCTTGAGGGTTTGATTGCCCGCGAGGGTGGGTTCAGCGATGTGAAGGGAGGCGCCGTTTCTGAATTTTGCTATATCGAACTAAAAGGCGGTCACGTTCCTGGAAAAGTACTCTCTATTGCCAGCGGCGGGCAAGCCAACGCCATTATTGACCAAGCCCGTGACGGATTAATCCGGCTGATCGAAAACTTTGACCTCCCCGACACCCCGTACCGCTCGGTGGTGAGCCCCAAATTATTGTCTCAGTACCGCCCTTACGATCATCTGGCGCGGGTCAAAGAATGGCTGATGGCAGGAAATGAACCAACGGGCGGTAGCTCATGAACTCCGCCTACGAAAAAACTTTAACCCATCAGGCACAAGCCTCCGATCCACAAGCAAATGCCTGGGTCGCTGCCAGTGCGGGGACAGGAAAAACACATGTCCTGACGCAACGTGTGATTCGCCTTCTCATCAACCACACGCCTCCGGAACGCATCTTGTGCCTGACCTTCACCAAAGCCGCTGCCTCCGAAATGGCAAACCGTCTGTTCACGACCTTAGGCGAATGGGCGACGCTGCCCGATGATAAATTGACACAACAAATTGAGAATATCACGCGCGCACCGGCGCTGCCCGACAGCCTCATCCCAGTACGGCGATTGTTTGCTCAAGCCTTGGAGACGCCAGGCGGTCTTAAAATCCAGACAATTCATGCCTTTTGCGAGCGTTTACTGAAACGGTTTCCGCTGGAAGCGCGCGTCCCGCCATTTTTTGAAGTGCTGGATGAGCCCACTGCCGGTGATTTATTGATCGAAGCTAAATCGGAACTCCTCCTTAGGATTATGCAAGATCCCACCCAAGATTTAACAAGCGCATTGACCGGGCTCATCACGCATCTGGATGAATCAGGGCTGGATGACCTTCTTAGTGAGGTCGTGAAAAAGCGCCGCGCCTTAGCGCACTGGATTGAAAGTTATCGATCTTTACCCGCAGCCTTGAAATCACTGGCGAAAGAGCTGGGCGTCCGTCCTGATGAAACTGTAGAGGGATTTTTAAAGGCTGCGTGCACTGCCCCCCCCTTACCCGGAAAAGCACTGGCCCAGGCCGTCACAGCGTTGGAACAAGGTACGAAAAAAGACAAAGAAAAAGCCGCAAATATCAATCATATGTTACATGCTCATGACCCTGTTGCCGCTTTTGAAAACTATATTTTAGCGTTCATCAAAAAAACCGATGGCGAACCTATCAAGGATTTGGTTACGAAAGATACGCAAAAGAAGCACCCTGAGCTGGAAGAATTTTTACGCGCCGAACAAGCGCGTGTTTGGGAAGTAGAACAACACCGCAAAACACTTGCAGTGTTCGACGCCACCAAAAATATGCTGACCTTGGCGGAGCGTCTGCTCAGCATTTACGAACAAAAGAAGCGCCAGACCGGCGGGCTTGATTATGACGATTTGATTCTTAAGAGTCGCGATCTCCTGACGCGCTCGCAAGCCGCCGCCTGGGTGCTTTATAAACTTGACGGTGGCATTGACCACATCCTGGTTGATGAAGCGCAAGACACCAGCCCGGAGCAATGGCAGGTCATCGAAGCGCTGGCGAATGAATTTTTTGCCGGTCAAGGGTCGCATGACACAAAAGAACTTGCCAGCCCGCGCACCATTTTTGCGGTTGGCGATGAAAAGCAATCGATTTATTCGTTTCAAGGCGCGGACCCGGCCAAGTTTCATGAAATGATGATCCGCTTTGCCGAACGCGTGCAGGACGCACAGCAGAACTGGTCTCCGGTGGATCTCACTTTGTCTTTCAGGTCCACCCATGAGGTGTTGCGGACTGTAGATTCCATTTTCAATCCAGATCATATTGCACGGAATTTAACCGCTTCGGGTCAAGTCGTTCGTCATAACTCCATGCGTGTGGGAGCAGCTGGACTTGTTGAACTCTGGCCGGTGATTGAGCCTGAGAAAAAAGAAGAAACTTCGGCATGGGACGCGCCCTTTGACCAAAGGCGCGTGTCCCACCCAAAAACCATTCTGGCGGAGCGGATCGCGGATCTCATTCACTCGTGGATTAAAAACAAAACCATCCTTGAGAGTAGAGGCCGCCCGATTCGTGGAGGAGACATTCTTATTTTACTGCGCCGCCGCAGCGGTCTCATGGAAGAAATGGTGCGGTCTTTGAAAAGACGCGGCCTTCCCGTGGCGGGCGCAGATCGCATTGCACTTAACGAACAACTGGCAGTGATGGATCTGATGGCTTTGGCGTCATTTTCCCTTCTGCATCAAGACGACCTGACTTTAGCCACTGTTTTAAAAAGCCCTTTGATCGGGTTCTCGGAAGATGACTTGTTCAACCTGGCCTATGGGCGCAAAACATCTCTCTGGCAGGCGCTGGGACACGCCTGCCGATCCGAACCAGAGAGCATTTACGCTGAGGCCCATAAAGACTTAAGCCGTATTTTGCATCAGGCCGATCTAACACCTCCTTATGAATTCTTCCAGAGCATTATATCTGATACATGGATGGGCAGTGACAAAACAGGAAGACGACGCCTGCTGGAGCGTTTGGGAAGGGATGCCGAGGACCCTCTCGATGAGTTTTTAAGTCTCGCCTTACGGTTTGAACAGCAAGAACACCCAAGCCTGCAAAACTTTATTCACTGGATGACAAAAGGGGACGCCGTTCTCAAAAGAGAACATGATTTGGGAAAAGATGAAATCCGGGTTATGACCGCACACGGATCAAAAGGACTTGAAGGAAATATCGTTTTCCTGCCGGATACCTGCGATATACCAGATGGCAAGCATGATCCGAAAATTATTGAATTGCCAGAGGGCGGGTTTGTTTACCCAAGGACAAAAAAGAATGACAACCCCGCTTCCCGCAGAGCGCGCGAAACCTTAGCGGAAAAGCGAGAGGCGGAGTATCATCGCCTGCTCTATGTTGCCACGACCAGAGCCCGGGACAGGCTTTATATTTCCGGTTACGGCGCCAACAAGGCCCGCCCCCCAAGATGCTGGTATGAACTGGCCGCTGCCGCGATCAAACCGCAAGCAACATCCGTGACCCTGCCCTTTGGAGAAACCGGCTGGCGTATTTCCGGAGACCAAGACCCCGATCAGATCGAAAACGAAAAAGACATAGGTCCCACACCGCACGCGACCGCGCCCTTGCCGACTTGGGTTTCCCGCACTGCCGCACGAGAAACCGTTCTTAGCCGCCCCCTCACCCCTTCCGCATTGGGACGCGCCGGAGAAGAACAAGAAACGCCTGTGTTCTCACCGCTTGCCGGAGACAACACTTTGCGCTTTGCCCGTGGTCAGTTGATTCACAAGCTCCTGGAGGTTCTGCCCCCTTTGCCTGCCGAGACCCGCGCAAGCGCCGCGCGTAGATTTTTAGCGCAAAAGGGTCTCGAGTTTTCTGCCGAAGACCAAGACACCATGGTGCGCGAAATAGGCGCCATT
>JAJFIO010000199.1 GCA_021774915.1 Alphaproteobacteria bacterium | reverse complement strand
TTTTCCCCGATAGCTTAATCGTTTAATAATTGTGCGGCTAGATCACAATTGTGTCAAGTCCGGTGACTTAATTGAGAAAATTCGAAATTCGGCCCTTTACCGCCATCTTTGTGCATCATTAATGCAACACACGCCACTTTGATACGGAGCGGCTCACACCCAATCCTCAAAGATGGTTCAATGGCGACTCAATGATCCCCGCGTCACAAGACGCATCCCCAACGTCATGTTCACATGCGGGCCGCCCTCGCCCAAAATCCTCCGAACGAGGAGCGTAGCAGCCTCATTCCCAAGTTTTGTGAAGGGTTGCCGAATGGTTGTCAGAGCAGGAATGGAAAACGCCGCCCAGGGAATATCGTCAAACCCAACCACAGAAACATCTTTCGGAACACGGCGCCCAAGTTCATGCAGCGCCCGGATGACACCGATAGCGATAAAATCATTACCGCATCCGATAACCGAAACATCAAAATCATTGAGCTGTCGGCGAACTTCGTCGGAAAGCTCAATTGAAAAGTCATTTTCGACTTCCCAATCGATCTCAGCACATCCCTTTATACGATCTACAAATCCATCTCGCCTCTGTTTGGCGCTGGAAAGAGATTGCGGCCCCACGATCATGCCGATGTGCCGGTGGCCTTGGGCGAGAACATAGTCCGCAAGCAGACCGCCGCCGGAATAGTAATCAGAAGAGATTGCATCGTAATTAGGTAAAGGCCGGTCAACCACCACGATCGGAACATCGGCATGGTATTCCGATAGGCTGTCATGCTCCGTGGCCGGACACCAGACAATCCCCTCAACACCGCGGCTGATAAAATCCTCAGCGCCTTCCCGCTCAACCTCAATATCACCCTGCGAATCCATCAAAAACACGGCGTAACCCGCGGCGCGCGCGGCGCTTTGCACCGCTTGTGCCAGCTGCGGAAAGAATGGGTTTTTGAGGTCAGGCAGGATGAGCCCGATGGAAAGCGTCTGGCCGGTACGCGTCGCCTTTGCAACATAATTGGCGCGATATCCTATGTCCTTGGCCGTCTTGCGGACGAGCTTCTGGACCTCGGCGCTCACCGAGCCTTTGCCGTTCAGAACATAAGAGACCGTTGCCGCGGACACCCCGGCAATGTGGGCAATATCCCGCAAGGTTGGCCGACTACGGTACGTGGATTTGGCCATGACTGAACTTTAAAACCCCCGGCCCTGCAGATATTTAAGGACTTTGTTCCCGCGGCAATCCCAGACAGTCCGTTTCTCAGAGCGAACCGTCGATTGACTTAAACGTTTAAGGCTTTTAGCTTTGCCTTTCAAGGCCAGGGCAGTGACGCAAAGCGATCACATGAAGAATGATATGCCCTCACCACCATCCAGAAAGTTCTCCTCCATGCGTATTGCGGTTATTGGCAGCATCAACACAGACCTGACGATCAGAGTCCCCCATATCTCCAGACGCAATGAAACCGTTGTTGGAACAGGTGGTTATACACTAAGCCAAGGAGGCAAAGGAGCAAATCAGGCAGTTGCCGCGGCCGTCGGCGGGGCGGTGGTCCATATGATTGGAAAAGTCGGCACTGATGATTTTGGCGACCAGGCGGTCGAAAGCCTGACTGCCGCCGGTGTGAACTGTGACTATGTTTTGCGTAGTCCTGAGCATTCAACCGGACTGGCCACAATCCTGGTCGATGACAATGGCGACAATTCCATCTCCGTGGCGCCGGGCGCTAATGCACAGCTTACCCCTGCAGATGTACGCACCGCGGAAGATGTTATCGCGCAAGCTCAAATCGTCATGATTCAGTTGGAAATACCCATCGAAACAGTCAGTGAAGCGGTACAAGTTGCACACAAAAACGGCGTTCAAGTTATGCTCAACCCGTCGCCGGTGCCCTCAAGGCCCTTAGAGTGTCTGGCAATGGTTGACTATCTTCTGCCCAATGAAATTGAGGCCGAGGCACTGACCGGTCTCTCAGCACATGCGGCCGCTGGCCCTGAAACGATGGCCTCAGCCCTGCTTAGCACGGGCGCGAAGAATGTCGTTTTGACTCTTGGCGCGCGCGGCTGCCTCATCGCAAATGCTGGGATCAAAGAATATATCACGCCTTATGAAGTCACCGTCATCGATACGACCGGTGCAGGTGATGCTTTCAGCGGATATTTAGCCATGTCTCTGGCCAAGGGATTGTCATTTAAGGATGCGGCCAACACTGCATCTGCTGCTGCGGCTTTATCCGTGACGCGGCCTGGCGCGCGCACAAACCTGCCAAACTGGCAGGAAGTCGAGCGGTTCATGACAGATTGAAAGGATTGTTCAGTCTGCCTGCTTGACGGGTGGGCGCATCATCACGGAAGCAATGATAATCAGCAGAAGGACAATGGCATAGCCCTGAAACACGGGGGCAAAAGTGCCGAGTCTATCGTAAACAAATCCTGCCATCAGCGGCCCTAGCATGGCAATAGTTGTAATCACGTGCATAGCGCCGAAGATCTCCGGATTGTCCTCCGTACCGTAATAGTTCATCAACAATACAGCTGTGGCGTACAAGCACATCCCAAAGCCATAGCCTTCGCCCAATACCATCAATGTAATGGCAAAGGGATTATCCGCAACAGCTAGGGCCAACATGCCGACAATCTCTGCAACCAGCGCCGAGACCATCAGCCATTTCGGATCAATGCGCGTGGCCAAGACACCGCCCAAAGCCCGTGACAAAGCATTGAGCCCTCCATGAGCGCTGAGCGCGCCAGCGGCAAAAGCCGCCGTGACACCCAGCGATGTCATATGCTGAAAAGCGGCGCTATTTAACGTCAACCCACTGAGCAGGGTCATCGTCATCGCTGCAACAATGATATAATATTGAGGTGTACGGATAACGTCTCGGAACTTCCAATCGATCTCGGTCTTAAAAATTCCCTCAGCATGCTTTTCTTTGGGCAATGCGGTCTTATGATCTGCTTGGCCGTTTTCATCCGGCTTGTCGTTGACGAAGAACACGGCGAGGGCAGCAATGAAGAGAGTCAATGCAGTCATCGCCCACCAATGCACACGCCAAGACTCCGTGGCGGCGACGATGGAAGTGACGAAAAGCGGTCCGGCGACACCGCCAAAACCGCCAATGGTCATATAGGCGCCGATAGCAAAGGAACGCTTATCCGGCATCCAATTACTGAGCAGATAAACTCCAGGCACAGTGGCGCAAAAGGGGTAGCCTAATCCTAACAAGGCAGCGCCGATAAAGTATTGATAAAGCTCGTTGGTCAAGGCTAGTAAAATAAACCCGGCGGCCATAATGACCCCGCCCAGACCAAAAGTGACCTTGATGCCGTATCGTTTCAATGTCCATGCAGGCAAAGCCCCAGCCAGGCCAACCAGCAAAGCCAACAATGAAAAACCGGCGCCCGCTGTCGTCCAGCTCCACGATAGATCATTAATCATGAAAGGCAGAACCACACCCAAGGATGTAAAAGTCGACGCAGTGATAAGAAAAAACAGTGCACTGATGATAGAAAACAGAAGCCATCGCTTCCGCTCGAATGCGCCATCGATCATCGTGGATTCCCTAGGTCAGTATTTTTCACTCTCATTATTTCGTTAGTCGAAACAACGTATTTCATGCTGACACAATGACCCATCTGTCGGTTTTGTCAATCCGACATGCACTGCAGTGGATGATGCACAACGAAAGACCAGCGCTTACTGAGATTAATAGGGCCGGTCGCCTTTGATCCAAAGCCTGTAGGCATGACGATGATATTTTGAATCATCGAACAATGATCCTGTATGCAACGTGCAGCGGTTATCCCAAGTGATGACATCGCCGACACGCCATTTGTGACGTAATACAAACTCCTCCTGCGTAGCGAAGTCCACCAACTCACCGATTAGTTCAAGTCCTTGCGGGTTAGGCATGCCGACAATCTCTTTGACCGTTCCGGTGCTGACCCACAGCGCTTTGCGCCCATTGGCGGGATGCGTGCGGATCAAGGGGTGAAACACATCGGGGTTTTCTAGTTCCTCCTGCTTGCTCAAAGGTTTTCTTATGTGCTCACGCGTCGCCATAAAATGCTTGTAACTATGGTGTAGAACCAGTTCGCCGAGTTCTTGCTTCCGCTTTTCCGGCAAGGCGTTATAGGCGGCACACAGATCCGCGAACAGGGTGTCACCGCCTTCAGGCGGCACTTCAAGCCCGTACACCATGGTTTGTTTTACGGGTTTTTCTTTAAAAGAATAATCTGTGTGCCAGCCGACGCCAGAATAATGCGCGCCGGTCGGATGTTTCTTCTCGTTGCGATTGGAAAGCAAATATATTTTAGGATAATCCGGCAAAGTAAATTGCGCCTGCGTGTGGTCTTCAGGTTCACCGAAGATCTCGGCAAAGGCCATCATGTCATCTGGATCTTTCAAATCCTGATCGCGAAGCAAGAGTGCGCCATGCCGGTCAAACAGATGCACCAACTCTTTTTGATCTTCAGCGTCTGCGTTTCGCACATCGAAATTCAATACCTCGACGCCAAAGCCGGGTTTGAGTTCTCTGACTTCCAGCCGACCATGTTCATTCATCTGGATTCTCGCACGCATAAGGGCCATGTTAATCGGGAAAGTAAATTGATAACACCCATTTGTCTTGCACAATAACGACCATTCATTTGAGCATTCTGCGCTTATAGCCATAAGGACTTATATTGGTTACCATCCCCGCGATAATTTTTAAAGTCGCGGGCTTGACCCGGCATCAGACAGTGAATTTCAAGAAAGGACGCCTGTGAAAGCGCTACTCTACAATACGCCAGGGGGGCCTGAGGTGCTTGAGTATATCGACATTCCAGACCCGACGCCGGGGCCGCGCGATGTGGTCGTCGACGTTGCAGCCACAACATTGAATCAATTGGATGTCAGCCAGCGTAACGGCTGGTTCACCATGCCGGGGTTCACGTTGCCGCATATCGCGGGAATGGATGTTGTGGGAACCATTCTTTCCACGGGTAGCGACGTTACCCGGTGCAAGGTGGGCGACAGGGTGGTGGTGGACCCCTCCCTCTCGGGGGTTCCTGAAGGCTCAAAACTTGCCGGTCGGGGTGATATTTATGGCGCACTGGGCATCATAGGCGCCAATGCTGACGGCGGTTATGCCGAGCAATGCCTCGCGCCGGAAACTCATGTGTATAAAATTCCTGACGCCATGTCGTGGCGCCACGCGGTTGTTTTCCCGACAGCCTGGATGACCGCGCACCATGCGCTGATTACAGTCGGCAAACTGCGCGCGGGCGAGGCCATCATGATTCATGCCGCCGGGAGCGGTGTCTCCATGGCCGCCATTCAGCTTGCCAAGCATAGTGGCGCGACTGTACTGGCGACCGCAGGTAGTCAAAAGAAATGCGATCATGCCGTTGAATTGGGAGCGACCCATGTGACGGTCAACCGGGGAACCGACATCGCCACCTGGGCGCGCGAGGTTACGGAAGGGCGCGGCGTCGATATGGTGTTTGATCATGTCGGAGCGGCCCTGTGGGGCGCCTCCATGTTCTCGCTTGCGCCGCGCGGCAGGCTGGTGAATTGCGGCAGCACATCAGGCGATACCGCCACCATCCCGTCTTTAGGTTTCATGTATCATATGGGGATCCAGATTCTGGGATCGGACCCGTACCACTACGAGGAATTTGCGCCAGCCTGGGAACTTTATTGCTCAGCAGACTTTCAATCCTCCATCGACAGCGTCTATCCCCTGGCGCAAGGCGCCGAAGCGCAGGAGAAAATGATTCGTGGCGCCTTCGTTGGTAAAATAGTGCTCGAACCGTGACCCGTGATTCTCCGTATCCTGATTTAAAACAAACACACACCATGGCGCATACGGGCCGCCCGTGGCGGGATTTTAAGCCGCCGCCGTCGGGGCCCGTCTGGTCGATTATTCAGGGCTATGGTTCGTACTGGACACTGGTCGCGGCCATTGAGCTTGACGTTTTTAACGGACTTGAAAAGGTCGGCCCGTGCGACAAAGACCGTCTCGCCGAGCAACTCGGCGTCTCGGCGTTTCATCTGCAACACCTGCTGGATGCCCTGGTGTCCTTCGGGTTCCTGGATCAGGTCAACGACCGGTATGAACTCACCGAAACGGCGGAGCGCTATCTGTGCTCTAACGGTGCGGCATCCATGGCGGCGCTGGTTAAAGTGGCGCCGGGTCCACTGGAAAACTGGACCCGTCTCGCCCAGACCATTCGAACCAGTAAAGTCGCACATCCCATCGAGCAGGATGCAGCGGCATTTTATGGACCTTTGGTGCAGGCCACTTTCGCCACGCAATTACGCGCCGCCAGCCGCCTGGGGTTGCGGCTTGGCTGGGCGCGCCGTCCCAGATTGAAAGCGCTGGATCTGGGCGCCGGTCTTGCTCCCTGGTCCATCGCCATTTTGGAGCAATCGCCCGGATCCACGGCCGCGGTCAACGAACTCCCCGGACTCATTGATATGACGGGAGCAAAATTGGAAGAACGCGGCTTGACGGACCGCGTGGAAATGCGCAGCGGCGATTTCCACGACATCGCCATTGAGACTGACACCTATGATGTTGTGGTGCTTGGCCACATCTGCCGCACCGAAGGCGCCGCCCGCGCACAAAAACTCATCACCCGCGCCGTAAACGCGCTGGCCCCCGGCGGCGCGCTGATCCTGGCGGACTACTTTGCCGACAATGAGCGCAAGCACAACCCCTTCGGCGTACAGATGGGACTGACCATGCTGGCCAGTACGACGCGCGGCGCCATGCTGACTCACGGGCAAGTTTGCGGCTGGCTGCGCAAAGAACCGCTGGAGGCCATCAGGCTGATTGAGCCCATCGGCTTTAACCAGGTCTATGTGGCAATAAAGTTGGACAAAGGGAGCATGAAATCAAGTGGAACGTGAAGCCGTGGATTTGCTGGTGACGGGCTGGTACGTGGTCACCATGAACGAAACGCGAGATATCATCCATCGCGGGGCTGTCGCTATACGCGGCGATACCATTGTCGACGTCGGAAAAGCCACCGATCTCGAAAGGCGCTACACGCCTGCGCGCCGATTGGGAGGCGATCGTTTCGTGATAACGCCTGGAATGGTCAACAGCCATATTCACATTACCGGCGAACCCTTAACGCGCGGCTATGTACCCGATGACACGCCATTTGTGGAAAATGTATTCGAATGGCTGTGCCCACTCTATTCAGTCTTTGACGCGAGGGAAGAAAAGCTCTCAGGCCAGCTTGCCGCAGTTGAGATGTTACGCTCGGGAACGACGACATTTCTGGAAGGGGGAACCATACGGTTTCTCGACGACGTTGTGGAAGGCCTGGTTGAGGTCGGCATTCGCGGCCGCGTTGGCCGCTGGGTCTGGGACCTTCCGCCAGAACCCTCCGTTTACAGACAGTCAACCGATCAGGCGATCAAGCACCTTCAGGATCAACTGGAGCGGCACAAAAACCACGCCAATGGACGCATATCAGCGTGGAGCACCCTGGTTGGCCACACCACGTGCAGCGATCCCTTGTGGCGCGCCGCCAAATCTCTGGCTGATGAGAACAATATTGGCATGAGTTTCCACATGTCCCCGGCCATGCTGGATCCCGACGGATTCATCGCAGAGTTTGGCCAACGGCCGATGGTGCATCTGGCTGAGATCGGCGTGCTGGATTCCAATGTGGCGATCACCCATTGCGTTCGCGTGGATGACCAGGAAATCGAATTGATGGCAGATGCCGGCGTGTCCGTGGCGCATTGCCCCACAACAGCGCTAAAAGTGAGCTACGGCATTACCCAGGTTGGCAAATTTCCGGAGATGGTCGAGAAAGGCATCAATGTGTCGATCGGCAC
>JAJFIO010000198.1 GCA_021774915.1 Alphaproteobacteria bacterium | reverse complement strand
TTTCCTTTGAATTCACCGATACAATTTTACCCGAGGGCACGACACCTTATTATGTGATTGTTTATCAAGAAGATGGTGGTATCGCGCTGAGCAGTCCGGTTTACGTGACAAAACGGCCCTAGCGGCTTTGGCCGTTTGACCCACATCAGGGAGTTCATTAAAACTTGAACTTCAAGTGATTCCGCCCAGCCCCTTGAGGGGGCGAAAGGGGGAAACTCCGAGCAAAATGGTGAGTCCCATGGAATATCGATGGACTGTAATAAAACTCTTGAGCATCGCTCTACTGGCTCAACCTCTGTCTGGCTGTGCCAAAGTGACTGAATCGGGGTTATTGCCTTTTATTGGGTCTCCTTCGCCCAATGAGGACCTGTTGTCTGCTGAAACGAATTCCTTTGCCGGGGAAATGAACGAGAATGCCTCTCGGGTTCGTTCCGGCTCATGGCTGAGCATCAACATCAATGACAACACCAAGCTTTCCAGTGTGATGAGGGTGACGGAATCAGGCGCTATTGGTTTGCCGCAGATTGGTAAAATTCATGTAGAGGGTCTAACGGCTCAGGCTGTTGAGAGAGTGATCGCGGCCAAATTGCAAAAATCTGATGTGTTGGTCTCCAAAGTCAGAGTCGGATTCTTCCAACCAGGGCCTGTTTACGTTCTGGGAGAGATCCAGAAGTCGGGTGAGTTTGCTTATCAGGAAGGGGTGACCCTGTCAGATCTTATTGAACAGGCTGGAGGGCTCTCTTATCGAGCTGATGCCCGGCGTGTTTTCATCACCCGTTATAACCAGCCGGAGGAACTTGAAATGCCGGCGGCTCACAGCACGCAAATCATGCCGGGGGATGTGATACGGGTTCCGCAGAGGTATTTTTAAGGACGCCTTCGCAAATGAAAACATCTCTTGAAATGCTCTAAGTTATGATGGGGCATCTGTGCTTCAGCCAACCCGTTTTCACTTTGCCTAAAAATGCTTTAAGCTGCCTCGGGTCTGTCCTGGATGAATGAAGGCTGATACTGAATATTTATAAATGTGGAGGCATGCTCTCACTAGACGAGACAGAATGACGCCGAAGGACCCGTATGAATGAGTAAAATTCAACCTGTTGTCATGTCAGGTGGCTCTGGAACCCGTCTCTGGCCGGTTTCCCGGGCGCAATATCCCAAGCAGCTCCTTTCGTTGATGTCATCTCAATCAATGTTTCAGGAAACAGTATTACGGGTTTCTGATTCCGGCACATGCCTGCCCCCCATCGTGATCTGTAACAATGACCACCGTTTTGCCATCGCAGAACAACTTCACGACATTAATATCGTTCCTGCCGTCCAGATATTGGAACCTCTAGGGCGAAACACCGCGCCTGCGGCTGCCATCGCGGCCCTTTTAGCTCAGCGGGAGGCGCCTGAGTCGCCATTGTTGATCCTTCCTGCCGATCATTATATTCGTGATGAGGAGGCCTTTCGATCCGCTCTTGAACGGGGTTGTGCGCAGGCTGAAGCGGGCCATCTGGTTACTTTCGGCATCCGACCCGCCGGCCCTGAAACCGGCTATGGCTATATCAGGCAAGGAGAGAAGCTGGGTCAAGATGACGTTTACCGGGTGGCGCAATTTACCGAAAAACCTGACCTGCAAACGGCTAAATCCTATCTGGAGGAAGGCGGCTATCATTGGAACAGCGGCATGTTCATGTTCAGGCCGGATCGCCTTCTTGAAGAGATGAGGCACACCTGCCCGGATATCGTGGAGATGTGCAAATGCGCACTCGACCAGTCAACTCGAGACCTTGATTTTCTTCGTCTGGATGAGAAAGCATTTTCCCAGGTTCAATCAGACTCGATCGATTATGCGGTCATGGAACACACGCAAGATGCTGTTGTGATCCCAGTGGATATCGGGTGGAGTGATATCGGCTCTTGGTCTTCTCTCTGGACTGTGTCCGAGAAGGATGACAGAGGCAATTACTCCAGCGGAGACGTGATCAGTCATGAGACCACGGACAGTTTTATCCGCAGTGAAAGCCGTCTGGTCGCTACACTTGGGGTGCATGATCTGGTCATCATTGAATCATCCGATGTGGTGATGGTGGCCGACAGACACCGAACTGAAGATGTAAAAGCGCTGGTCGAGAGCCTCCATGCGGCTGAACGTGATGAGCATATTTTACATAAACACGTCCATAGGCCCTGGGGGTTTTATGAAGGAATTCAAAATGGGGAGAGCCATCAGGTTAAACATATATGCGTCAAGCCTGGTGCTAAACTGTCCCTTCAGAAACATTTTAAACGTGCAGAACACTGGGTGGTGGTTAAGGGGCTGGCGCGGGTGACCATCAATGATGAAGTGAAAATTTTGCGGGAAAATGAATCGGCCTATATACCTGTTGAGGCGGTTCACCGGCTGGAGAATGCGGGGGACGAGCCTTTGAGCATCATTGAAGTTCAAACTGGCAGTTATCTGGGTGAAGATGACATCATCCGGTATGAAGACGATTACAAGCGTGATTAATCGGTAAAAATAGAGATTTTTCCCAGAATTTCGTGGTTTTTACCTAAAAAGCAGCCTGGCTCGGAATTTGCTAATCTGACCTTTAGATTATTCCGCTTGAATAGGGTCTTAAGAGCCGCAAAGAGCATATTCGCGGCGTCGTGAGTTCTTGTAAAAACACTCTGGCATAAACGCCCAAAGGATGAACGGATATGAGTATTTTAGTGACTGGCGGGGCCGGGTACATCGGAAGTCATGTCGTTCTTGGCCTGTTGGAAGCAGGTGAGGAAGTTGTCGTTCTCGATAATCTTTGTACTGGTTTTGCGGCAGCCGTGCCTCAAGCGGCCACCTTGATCAAGGGTGATGTCGGCGATGCAGAGCTTGTGAATCGTGTGCTGCAAGAGCGCAAAATTGATGCGGTGATGCACTTTGCTGCTTCGACAGTGGTGCCGGAATCGGTTGTAGATCCTTTCAAGTTTTATTTTAACAATTCGGTGAATTCCTCTGTTCTTATAAAGGCGTGCGCGGAAGCCGGGATCAAACGTTTTGTGTTCTCTTCAACTGCGGCTGTTTATGGCTCGGGCGATGGTACGCCGGTTAGCGAAGACCATCCGTTGAATCCAGAATCGCCTTATGCCTCGTCGAAATTGATGACTGAGTGGGTGTTGCGCGATGCAGCGATTGCCTATGATTTCAATTATATCGTGCTGCGATATTTTAATGTCGCTGGCGCTGATCCGGCGGGCAGGGCGGGCCAATCGACCCTAAACGCCACCCATCTCATTAAAGTCGCGTCACAAGTGGTGATCGGCGAGCGCCCGCATCTTGATATCTATGGTGATGACTATCCGACACCTGACGGAACCTGCGTGCGCGATTACATCCATGTGTCTGATCTGGCGGATGCTCATCTCACCGCGCTCACACATTTGCGTCAGACTAAGAAAAACGACACGTTCAATTGTGGTTATGGCTCTGGCTATTCAGTCAAGCAAGTCGTGAAGGCCATTGAGCAGGAATTTGGCAAACCCTTGCCGGTAAAAATTGTACCGCGGCGCTTGGGTGATCCTGTTTCAATCGTGGCGGACAGCACACGTCTGCGCGAACAACTTCACTGGACGCCGAAGCACGATGATCTGGCGTTTATTGTGAGAACGGCCGCTGCGTGGGAGAAAAGCAATCTTCACCTTGCGGCAGGCTGATGGAGTAACACGGCCATGACGATAGTAGTCACTGGAGCAGCTGGATTTATTGGAGCGCATCTCTGCACGGCTCTCGTGCAACAGGGAAAAGAGGTCGTCGGCATCGATAACCTCAATCCGTATTATACGCCCGATTTGAAACGCGCCCGCCTCGCGCAATTGAGTGATCATAGAGCGTTCACTTTTCATGAGCTGGATATTTGTGACATCGCACAACTGGATGAATTGGGTGTGCGAGATATCAAAACCGTGGTGCATCTCGCGGCGCAAGCCGGAGTTCGTTATTCCATCGACAATCCGCGTGCCTACATTCAGTCAAATCTAGTGGGTCATGCGGAAGTTTTGGAGTATTGCCGCCAGTCGGAAGGTCTTGATCATCTGATTTATGCCTCCAGTAGTTCCGTTTATGGTGGCAACATGAAAATTCCGTTTTCAGAAAGCGATTCGGTGGACCGACCCGTCTCTCTTTATGCGGCGACTAAAAAGGCCGATGAACTGATGTCCCATGCCTATGCGCATCTTTATGGCATCCCACAGACTGGCTTGCGTTTTTTCACCGTGTATGGCCCTTGGGGGCGCCCTGATATGGCGTATTGGTCTTTCACGGAAGCGATCTTAAAAGGCGAGCCTATTCGCATCTTTAACAAGGGTGATATGCGCCGCGATTTCACCTATATCGATGATGTTGTTGGAGGTATGCTGAATATTATCGAGCAGGGTCCAAAGCTCGTCGAGACTGGCGCCCCGGCGCGGGTCTATAATATTGGCAACAACACGCCTGTCCCCCTCATGGAAATGATTGAAGTGCTTGAGCACGCACTCGGGCTGCAAGCGCAAAAAGAATTTGTGCCAATGCAGATGGGCGATGTTAAACAAACCTACGCCGATATTGATGCCTTGCAGCGCGATTACGGCTTTGCGCCTGCTACGCCGATCGCGACAGGCCTGCCCCGCTTCGTCGAGTGGTACCGCGCATATCATAATGTTTAAGCGGTGTTTGGCAGGCCGCCATTCACAATTTTAGCAATTGATCGAAATAGGCGATGGTGCGTTTCAGACCATCGTCGAGCGCGATGGTAGGTTGCCAATTGAGAAGTTTTTTAGCCTGTTCGATATTGGGTTGGCGCTGTTTGGGGTCATCCATAGGGAGGGGTTTAAAAACTATTTCCGATTTTGAGTCAGAAAACTGAATAACCTTTTCGGCCAGTTCCAGAATAGTGAACTCTCCGGGGTTTCCCAGATTCATGGGACCGGTCACCTTATCAGGCGCCGCCATCAAGCGTATCAGGCCCTCGACCAGGTCTTCCACAAAGCAAAACGCCCGTGTTTGCAAGCCATCACCGTAAATCGTAATGGGGTTGCCCTTCAAAGCTTGAACAATAAAGTTCGAAACCACGCGTCCGTCATTGGGGTGCATGCGCGGACCGTATGTGTTGAAAATGCGAGCCACGCGAATGGGAAGATTGTGTTGGCGGTAATAGTCAAAAAACAGTGTTTCAGCGCAGCGCTTACCTTCGTCATAGCAGGCGCGCGGACCGATGGGGTTCACATTTCCCCAATAGTCCTCTGTCTGAGGATGGATAAAGGGGTCACCATAAACTTCGCTGGTGGAGGCTTGAAGGATGCGTGCATTGACGCGCTTGGCTAGGCCCAGCATGTTGATTGCGCCGTGTACACTGGTTTTGGTAGTTTGCACAGGATCATGCTGATAATGAATGGGAGAGGCGGGGCATGCGAGGTTGTAAATCTCATCAACTTCAACATAAAGCGGGAAGGTCACATCGTGCCGCTGTATTTCAAACCGCGGATCGTCAATCAAATGACGAATATTTCTCTTGCTGCCGGTAAAAAAGTTATCGGCACAGATAACTTCACATCTTTGTTCGAGCAGTCTTTCGCATAAATACGAGCCAATAAAACCTGCGCCGCCGGTGACGAGAACTCTTTTTTCCTCATGCATTGAAGCTTTAGTCCTTTTGTAGTGTTACTGAGGCGCGCCCGATGCTGTGATATTCGATACCCGCCGCCAACATTTCCACCGGATTGTAGATATTGCGCAAATCAATCATCAACGGCACCTTGAGTTCTTCCTTGATTCGGTTGAAATCGAGGGCCCTGAAAGCGTTCCATTCGGTCAGAATCGCAACGGCATCAGCCCCCTTCAAGGTATCATAAGCATTTTCACAATAGTTGATGCCGCTCAGCAACTCTTTTGATTCTTCCATCCCTTCCGGGTCATAAGCTTTGATCAATGCGCCGGCTTCCTGAAGTAGGGGAATGATGTTAAGGCTGGGGCTGTCGCGCATGTCGTCAGTATTCGGTTTGAAGGTGAGTCCCAGCACCGCGATGGTTTTGCCTGCCACCGATCCACCACAGGCCGAGATGATCTTTTGCGCCATATTTTTCTTGCGTTCATCATTGATCTTCACGACCGCCTCGACAATTTGTGTCGGAGCGCCGTTTTCCGTAGCTGTCCGGGTTAGCGCCAGAGTATCCTTGGGGAAGCAGGATCCGCCATAACCGGGACCAGCGTGTAGGAATTTGCGACCAATGCGCCCGTCCAGGCCGATGCCTTTGCTCACATCCTGGATGTTCGCCCCCACTTTTTCGCACAGATCCGCCATCTCATTAATAAAGGTGATTTTGGTTGCGAGGAACGCATTACCCGCATATTTGATCAACTCGGATGTTTCCCGGCTGGTGAAGAGGACGGGGGTTTCGCTTAAATACAGGGGCCGATAAAGCTCGCGCATGACCTGGCGGGCGCGCTCGTCATCGGTGCCGACCACCACGCGGTCAGGGCGTTTGAAATCATCTATAGCGGCCCCCTCGCGCAAGAATTCCGGGTTGGAAGCAACAGCGAAATCAACCTGTTCGTTGGTTTCCTTAATAATGCGTTCGACTTCCCGGCTGGTGCCCACAGGCACTGTCGATTTAGTCACGATGACGGTATAGCCCTGGAGTGAGTGAGCAATTTCGGCGGCCGCAGCGTATACATAAGACAGATCCGCATAGCCGTCTCCGCGCCGGCTGGGCGTGCCCACAGCGATAAAAACCGCATCACATTGGGGAACGGCTTGTGCCAGATCTGTGGTGAAGGACAATCGCCCCGCTTTCACGTTTTCAGCTACCAGGTTTTTTAATCCCGGTTCGAAAATGGGCACTTCGCCATTGTTCAGCATGGTGATTTTACGTTCGTCTTTGTCGACGCAAATAACATCATGTCCAAAATCGGAGAAGCAGGCTCCCGAAACCAAACCTACATATCCTGTGCCAATCATTGCTACGCGCATATCAATTCTTCCTCGGTAGATAAATTAACAAATACATTGTTCTTGATTTGAATCATGTTAGAGGGGCAAGCCACTTAGAAATTCCTTTAGTGATGGCGCCACATCCTCTCGTGTCAGTCCAAACGCGATATTGGCTCGTAAAAATCCGTTCACATTGCCACAATCATGGCGTTCGCCCTTAAAGCGCAGTCCATGGAAAGGCCCATTGCCTATCATTCGGGCCATGGCATCGGTAAGCTGAATTTCGTCCCCTGCACCTTTTTGTTGCTCAGATAGATAACCGAAGATTTCAGGCATGAGGATATAACGGCCGGTAATGCTCAATGTGGACGGTGCTCTTTCAGGATCGGGTTTTTCCACCAAGCCGCTCACCTCTACGAGAGACCCATCGTCCGAAATGACATCAAGAATGCCATAGCGATTGGTCTCGGCACGCGGGACATCAAAGACGCCCAGGACATTGCCGCCGGTTTTGGTGTGTGCGTCAACCAACTGCTTTAAACAGGGGACGTCATTGAGAACGAGTTCATCGGGTAACAGAACGGCAAAAGGCTCGTCGCCCACCAGATGGCGTGCGCACCACACGGCGTGGCCCAGGCCCAAAGGTGCGGGTTGGCGCGTATACATCACCGTTCCAGCCTCTGGCAACCACTCATGCAGTTCCTTGAGGGCATCTATTTTGCCGCGGGACTCGAGGGTATTTTCCAGCTCATAAGCCTGATCGAAATGGTCCTCAACGGCCGATTTGCCCCGGCTGGTGACAAAAATGAACTCCTCAATCCCCGCTGCTTTTGCTTCCTCAACGACATAATGGATCAGCGGACGATCGACGATGGTCAGCATTTCCTTAGGGATGGATTTTGTGGCTGGCAGAAATCGGGTTCCCAGACCTGCCACAGGAAAAACCGCTTTACGGATCACGCTCATATCTGATTTCTCATTCCGGATTCGGTCTCAAAGCAACCGTAGCTTTCCCCCGTGTCTGCCATGAGGAGTCTGGCAAAGCAAGACAGACAGAACAACGACGGAGATACCAATTCTGACCGTCTTCACATCATAACCAGAGGCCAAGCAACGCATCCTGATACAATCCCTCTAATCACCTAATTTTACATGAAAATCCTCGGTTTTTGCTCTGAGAGCCGGTGCGGCACAGTTCCGCCCTTTCGGCGCGATATATGCAGTTTTCTTGCCACACCAGAGCAGGAAAAATGGTCTGCGGGCTAGAAGTGGCCAAATGGGACGATTAAGATCAGGTCTTAAGTGAGTGGGAGGGATATGTTTGCGTCTCCAAAGTCAAGATGGGAGACTTTTCGGGCTGCTGCGTTCAAGCGAGACGATCATATGCGTAACCGTGATCTGTCGGACTTCAGGCTAGAGTTTGCCGAAGAGGAGAGCCCGGATCAGGGGCATCAAGGCATAGACGATGTTGTGAGGTTTCTGGAGGGTGCCTTCACATCCCTGGGCAACCGTGGGCGTGAGGACTCCTCATCTTCTGACATTGATGTTGAAGCTCCTCACCATGACTTGTCTTTTGACGTTCATTTTCGCATCTTTGATGTGGCGCTGATTGCCTTGCGCAATGCGGTTCTGAATATTCTCACCTTAACCCTGTTTCGTTTTTGGGCACGGACGCGCGTGCGACGTTATCTGTGGAGCAGAACCTCACTGCTTGGTGATCCGCTGGAATATGTGGGGAGCGGTATTGAAATATTTTTTGGGTTTCTTCTGATCGTAGCCCTGCTGGTGGTGCCGTTGGTGAGCATCAGTGTGTCACTGCAATTATTTGTCTCTCCGGACAGTCCGATAGCAGCGCTCTATGCCTTTATCATTTACCTGGGTGTTTTTTATCTTTATGGCGTAGCCCGCTATCGGGCGCGCCGCTATCGGCTCAGCCGGACGGTGTGGCGGGGCATCCGATTTGGTCTGAAAGGATCGTGGATTTTATATGGTGCGCGCACGCTGGTCTTGTCCTATCTCACCGGATTCAGCCTGTTTCTTGTCTATCCTATACAACGATTTGTGTTGATGAAAGATATCATGAGTCACACGACTATCGGAGACAGGCAGCTTCGCTTTGAAGGGTCGGCCTCAAAGCTCTATCCTTCATTCGCACTTGCTTGGGTCTTGTCCATTGTTGGCGTTTTTGCATTCTTAATTGCGATCCTTGGAGGCCTTACGACTGCTAATGAGACAGGGGTTCTTCCCTTTGAAATCAATGTTGATGATCTTGGTAAAACCACGGCTTCGCCCAAAACCGTATTGATACTAGGGGTCGCCAGCCTCATCTTTTATCGGTTAATCGGGCTTGTCCTCGCGGTAACCCTGGCGTGGTATCGCGCAAAAGAATTTCGCTATTTTGCCGAATGCACTAAACTGGATGGCTTGCGTTTTCATTTTAGGGCCAGTGGCCTGGCGGTTTTATGGCTTTATGTCGGCAACAGTTTGCTATTGCTTTTCACATTGGGGCTGGCCCTTCCACTTGCACAGATGCGCACATTCAAATTCTTTTTTAAGCGGTTAACGGCTGAGGGAACGATAGATATCGAGTCTATACAGCAAGGCGATTCCCCCTATCCATATGTTGGGGAGGGACTGGCAGAATTTTTTGAGATAGGCTCGGTATAGCAGACAGTGGTGAGAGGGCGATGAGCTACGCGGCTATTTATTATGACGGTATCTCGGCAAGGAGGCATGATGTTATCATCCGCCTAAAACGTCGTAAGCTGGTTATTCTCAATCAGTCAAAACGCGAGATTGCGGTTTGGCCACTGAGAAAATTGGTGCGTGTGGAGCCCTTAGGCAAACATTTCCCTTTACGCTTGCGTTGTAGGAAAACGCCAAATGCCCGTCTGGTGCTTGTCGATGATGTGGCGGTCCTTGCTATAGCGGAGCGTACGCCTCGCCTGTTTAAAGACCATCATTCAAGCAGGGGTCTTCTGCATGGAGCCCTGACCCTGGCATTCTTTACGTCAACTATCGTGGTTACGCTTTTTTTGACGATTCCTAAACTGGCAAAACCGATCGCTCAATCGGTCCCGCCCAATTGGGAAGAACAGATTGGCCGAGCGACTCTTGCATCCGTAACCAAAAAATGGCCCCTCTGCGAGGGGGAGGGCACGGAAGCATTGCGTTTCTTAAGTGATCGTTTAGAGCGAGTGACGGCTACTAGATCGCCTGTTAAAATATCCGTGGTGAAAGCTAAGGCCCTAAATGCCTTCGCCATGCCAGGGGGGTATATCCTGGTTACCGATAGCCTCATTGAGTTCATGCAAGGTCCCGATGAGTTGGCAGGCGTTCTGGCGCATGAAATTGGTCACCTGGTATTGCGTCATCCTTTGGAAGGTGTGCTCAGTCAGATGGGTGTGGCATTGTTTCTCAATGCCATTTCGGGCGGTGGGTCCAGCGAGTTGGTCAATATAGGCACTATGATTGCATCGATCTCTTACACGCGCGATTATGAAAGAGAAGCAGATAAATTAGGACTCAAAATCCTGAATGGTTCGGATATTTCGACGAAAGGTTATGCGCAGCTCTTTGAGCGGATGATGAAAGTGGACGGGGAAGACTCTTCTGAGTTAGGCCTTTTAGATCTGAACAGTCTTTTGCGCAGCCACCCTTTTGCAAGCGAACGCGCCCAATTGGCATTGCAATTCCCCTCCAAGAATAGCGTACCTGCACTCACCTCGCCCCAATGGCAAAGTATCACCGCCTTGTGCGAGGAGGAAGGTAAAGCGAAAGGGACGCCCAATGGGCGTGTTGACCGGCAATAGAAGCTCAATCGAAAAAGGTGAGGGCCGGTTGTTTGGATAAATTTGCGATAAAACGAATAGACAAGGCGTCAATCTGATTTCGGTCCCGTTAACGCTCGAGGACAGCTCAAGCAATGAAATGTTTACGGCGCCAGGCTTGTGCGGTCTTGTGATGGGCGTTTGTTAAGAAACGTTCGGGCTCTCAAAATGGCATTTTCACGTATGTTCATATAGAAAAAATTATAATTGGCGAGGCGATAGTGGGCGCCGGGCCATTCCAAGCGTTGAAATTGCTGATCATCCGGTTTGTTGACGTAAAGGACCCCCTCTCGGCACTGCGCATTTGTGATTTGGGGAACCGGGCCGGAATTGCCTTTCTTATCAACTGCAATGCCGCCAATATTTAGTGATCGGGGTGCGGGAAGTTCATTCTCTGCCCAAGTTAACGGATTGATGCAGGCTAGGGGCCGACCTTCCGTTTTTTGCAAACTTCCGAAAATATTCCAGACTTGGGAACGGTCACGGATTTCGTGCGGGTCTTTGCCGGATTGCAGCGTGTTCCATGTCACAATGCACTGGGTTTCTTCCGGTTTTCGGCAGAGTTCAAGCGTATTCAAGGAGACATCAAATAGATCAAGCGGTAAGGCAAAATCAATGATGTAAGCGGCGATAAAGCGGTGCTGCAGATCTTTACCGACAATAAATTCCTGGAGTAAGCGAATGGCATGGAGTGCGCCTTGGCCAGAGCCTGCAATGATCAGCGGGCGGCCCTTATTGTAATGTTGAAGGTAATAGGAAAAGGCATCGGCAACATCGGTGTAGGCGGCCCGTTGGGCCAGGCGCCCATCATGGTTATGTGTCTGGAAGGTATAGAGCGTGGCTTGCCGGTAACGCGGTGCAAATATACGGCCTGCCCCGTTAAAAGCGCTGGCTTGTACCGGCAGAGCGATCTCATCTACCCGGATGCCTGCCTTTCTGCTTGTAATCGGGCCGTTCCATTCCTGCGCTTTGTAATATGTCGTCGGGTGAATGTAAAAGACATCCGCTTCCGGCACCATGGCAATGGTCATGAGCCCTTCAGGCAGCTCCTTGGCCCTTGAAGATTTCCATGGCAGGGCCGCCCAGGCGTCTTCACTCTCATAATGGGGCGCGGCAGGCCGCACATAGGTCTGATAGGGGGTCCTTGGGTTAATGAGAAAACGCGCGATTTTCTCCCGCTGAGAATAGGAAGTTACGCCCCCTACAAGCAAGGTTACCAAGACTCCCAAAACGCTATAGAGTGCAGGCCGTGTCACGGGCGAACAGAGCCCCCCGAAATTAAGCCATTTTGTGCGCGCATTACTCTTTGCCTTGTTGTAATCCCCTCCAAAACCGGGCCTGTGGAAGCTGGCCCTGTAGGAGGGGCGATGGGCGTCCAGTAGCGGGGTTTTGGCTTCACAGAGTGTTGCATAGACACAGAAGGGTCAACCATTTCAGCGTTGAACTTCTCTAACTTTGCAAAAAATCATAATCCAGTTGAACTCTGGCGGCGCTGGGGATACTCCATGATACTCGTTTCCGACGAGTCGGGTCATGCCAAGCGCAGCCTTGATATTGGAGAGAAATGGGCCTTTTTTTGGTCAAGAAAACGTGATCTATCATGGATTTCAGAAATGTTGAAAAAATGACTTCATTATTTTTTGGACCTGATGGTGAAAGATCAAATGATTTTGAAATGCAATGAATAAGATTACAACACCACACATTCCCGATCAGGACGCTAAGCCGCCCGAGGGAAAGGGGCGAAGGCCGCATTTATTTCGCTGGATTCGGACGAGCTTTCTCACAGGCGTTGTCATTGCGGCGCCCATTGGGATCACGGTTTATGTCACTTTGGCTTTTATTGGATTTGTCGATGATCGTGTGACGCCTCTTATCCCGGTCCAGTACAATCCCGAGACATATCTGCCGTTCTCGCTGCCTGGACTAGGGGTGCTTGTAATGGTTGTGGCCTTGATTCTGCTGGGGGCCGCTACAGCCAATTTGTTTGGCCGCTCCTTGTTGACTTATGGCGAGAGGGTCGTTGACCGGATGCCTGTAGTTCGCAATATTTACAATGCCTTAAAACAGATATTTGAGACGGTAATTGCGCAAGGTGATACAACATTTCAAGAAGTCGGCCTGATCGAATATCCACGCAAAGGCCTCTATGCCATCTGCTTCATCACCACCAGCACCAGTGGTGAAATCAAGAGCCTTTTCGACGACGATCTCTATAGTGTTTTTCTGCCCACAACGCCAAATCCTACTTCGGGTTTCTTGCTCTTTGTGCCGCACAAAGACATCACGATTCTCGATATGTCGGTGGAAGAGGCGGCAAAACTGGTGATTTCCGCCGGACTCGTTGAGCCCAACGTGAATGGTGTTCCTGCGATCGCGCGCGAAGATGTAAAATCGAAAGACGCACCCGCAAAAGCGCAGGGATGAATCAGCCTGCCCGTAGATAGCGCACCGCTTCTTCCCGCTCAAAAAGGTAAAGCAGCGTTCTGAGTGCCTGGCCGCGCGGGCTGAGAAGTTCCGGATCTTTTGACAAAATGAGCATGGCGTCATCGCGCGCCATAGCCATGAGATCGCTATGGGTTTGAAGATCGGCCAGTCGGAAAACCGGCAAACCGCTTTGCTTTGTGCCTAAAAGTTCTCCCGCGCCGCGGAGTTTCAAGTCTTCTTCGGCGATCCGGAAGCCGTCTTCCGTTTCCCGCATCATGGTCAGCCGCGCTCGGGCCGTCTCGCTCAAAGGCGCTTTGTAGAGAAGCACACACGATGACTCCCGGGCGCCCCTGCCGACGCGTCCACGCAATTGGTGGAGTTGCGCGAGGCCGAAACGCTCCGCCCCTTCAATCACCATGATATTGGCTTCAGGTACATCCACCCCCACTTCAATAACCGTCGTGGCCACAAGGATTTTCAGCTTACCGGATTGAAAGTCGGCCATCACCGCGTCTTTTTCTGCACTGCTCATGCGCCCATGAATGAGACCGACAACAGAAGCGCTGAAAATTTCCTGTAAATGGGCATATCGATCTTCGGCCGCCGTGGCATCGACCACATCGGATTCTTCAACCAGAGGGCAGACCCAGAAAACCCGATGGTCCTCTTGGATTGCTTGCCCAAGATGATCAATTATCTGACCTAACCGCTCAAGAGGCATGACACGCGTCGTGATCGGGCGGCGGCCCGGCGGTTTTTCGTCAAGGCGTGACACATCGAGGTCACCATAGGCGGTGAGGGTCAACGTGCGGGGTATGGGCGTTGCGGTCATGACGAGAATATCCGTGGCGCCGCCCTTGCCCTGCAGGCGCAGGCGCTGATGCACGCCAAAGCGGTGCTGTTCGTCCACCACCGCCAGCGCCAGATCCTGGAATGTCACGCCTTCTTGAAACAGGGCATGAGTGCCGATCAGGAGCTGAATAGCGCCGCTTGCAACTCCTTCCAATATGTCGCGGCGCTCGGCGGCCTTATGGCGCCCGGTGAGCAGGGCCACTTTGAGGCCGGCTTTTTCGGCGAGAGGCTCGATAAAGGCGAAATGCTGGCGGGCGAGAATTTCCGTCGGCGCCATGAAGGCTCCTTGCGCCCCCGTTTCTAGCGCATGGCACAGGGCCAGCAAGGCCACCACGGTTTTGCCTGAACCGACATCGCCCTGAAGCAGGCGCATCATGCGGGTGGGGGCTTCCATATCCTTGGTGATGTCATTTAAGGCCCGCTCTTGTGCGCCGGTCAGTTGATAACCGACATGGGAAAGAATGGTTTTGGCTAATGCTCCACTGGCCTTGATAGAGCGCCCCCCTGTTTTGCGTAAGTAGGCGCGCATCAGCGCCAAGGCCAGTTGATTGGACAGCAGCTCATCATAGGCCAGCCTTATCCGTGCCGGGCTCAGCGATGATAGGTCTTCGCGACCCTCAGGCTTGTGCGCTTTCAATACTGCCTGGGACCATGAAGGCCAGCCTCTTTGTTGCAGTAAGGCGGTGTCCTGCCATTCCTCCAAATCAGGAACATGGCTGAGCGCCCGGGCTACGGCTTGACTCATGGTTTTTGGTGTGAGGCCGGCTGTCACGCGATAAACAGCCTCAATGAGAGGCAAGTTATCCGCTTCCCCCAAAGGCACGATATAGTCGGGATGGGTCATTTGAATTTCGTCTTGATAGAGGGCTGTATGCCCGCTCACGAGCCGGACTTCACCTTCGGGCAGGGCGCGTTTGAGATAGTCGACATGTGGATGGAAGAACACCAGGGTCAAAAATCCCGTTTCATCAAAACACCGAACCTTGTAGGGCAATCGTTTGGTGGCGGCCGGAATATGCCGGTCCACGGTCACTTGAATGGTGGCAATGGCGCCTTCTACAGCCTCGCTCACTTTAGGGCGGGCGCTGCGATCAATGAGATTGATGGGCAAATGCCAGAGAAGATCGACAATATGCGGACCCGCCGCATGCTCGATCAGAGGCGCAAGGCGGCGCCCAATGCCCGGCAGGGACAAAGGTGCGTCGAACAGTGGAAAAAGGATCTCTGGTCGCATAAAAAGAAAGCAATAAATTTTAGCAGTGGGCCGATAAATCTGGCTCTTATGTAACACAAGAAGGGGTGGATCTCATCACATGGATGATCGCCGCAAGCGACTCAAATATCAGGCCTGTCATCGGGGCATGAAAGAAGCTGACCTGATATTGGGCCAGTTCTCCGACAAATATCTGAGTACGATGACTGACGATCAACTTGATGAGTTTGAAGATCTGCTCAGCGCCCCTGACCAAACCCTCTTCGCCTGGCTGACCGGCCATGAGGCCGTGCCGGAGCGCTTTGACACAGGGGTGATGGCTTTGATGAAAGCCTTTCAATTTCAGGGCACACTATAGGTAGAATATTGCTACTATGAGGTTCAAATGAGGTTCAAATGAGGAAAATAGGGACATGAGAAGCGCGCTTTGGTTGATTGTAATTATCGTCTTGACCCTAAGCCCCGCCCAAGCGGCGGGGAGCACGGTGCGCGATTTCAATGCGGCCTATACGGCGTCTCAAGCGGCGGTGGCCAAAAACGATCATGTGGCCGCGATCAATCACACCGAAGAAGCCCTTCGAATCCACAAAGAATTGTTCGGGCCGCAGACCCGCGATGGCGCTGCCCTCAGCCTTAATCTCACGCGGCTTTATGGGGCCACAGAGAGATGGACGAACGCCGTCCTCGCCGCGGAGGAGGGCGTGCGCATCGTTGAGGCCATCGGCGGCGCAAATGATCCAGCGCTCGCGCCCCTGCTGTATGAACTTGGAAACGCGCATGTCGAGAGCGATCAGTTCGATGAGGCGGTGGAGGAGTTGGAGCGGGCATTGTCAACCGGCAAAGAGATATCACAAGAAATGCTCGGTGATACCCACTTTGCGCTGGCAAAGGCGTATGGAGGACGTGGCAATATGTTCGCCATGCGTCAGCAAGCCAGCGCTGCAAAAAGGGCTTATGAAAAAGCTTTTGGGCCTGATTCATATCAGGTTGGCATGGCGCTTGTTCAACTCGGCGTGGCGGCTCAACAGGAAAAGAAATACCCAAGAGCTTTGCGGTATTATGAAGACGCTCAGGAGATATTCAATCAGACCTTGTCACCTGAGCATCCTCTAGTGAGATCGCTTCTTGGTAATATGACGAAGCTTGCGGCCGTGGCGGGCAAATCGAAATCGGCGCTTACTTACGCAGAGCAGCTCAATGCCGCCAATCAAGGTGAAGACAGAGCGCGGCTTATCAAGGCGGTTGCTCCTGAGTATCCCCAAAGCGCAGCTCGCAAAGGAACTGAAGGATGGGTGATGCTGGAATTCACTATTACTACAGAGGGTAACACTCAAAATGTGAGGGTTGTGGAATCCGAGCCTGTCGGGACCTTCGATAAGTCAGCCCTAAAATCTGTCAAGAAATGGAAATTTGCGCCTAAACTCACAGATGGTGTTCCGGTGGAGCGCCACGGGTATCAACAGCTCATCTACTACGAATTGAGAGACTGATTTAATCAGGAGAGAGGTGAATGTCTAAAACACTACTTGCTCTTCTTGTTTTTCTTGGCTTTGCGATGACGCCCGCCTTTGCAGAGTCGCAAGTGGATCGTCACCAATGTAATAGCGTCAACCCTGAAAGGGCGATTGCCGGTTGTACGGCCTTTCTTGATGGCCGTCGGGCTCACTCCGATTCTATAGTCTGGGCGTACTCCAGGCGCGCGAAAGCCTACACAAGTCTGGGTGAATACCGCATGGCGATTCAAGATCTCGATACGGCGTTGCAACGCTACCCCGGTTCTTATCACCCCCTCCAGGAGCGCGGACGGACTCACTTTTTTCTGGGAAACTTTGCATATGCCGCGCAGGATTTTGATCAGGTTATCCGCAGCCGCAGCAAGACTTCATTTGATGCGATATGGCGCTATCTGGCGATTGCGCGCGCAGGAGGAAATGGCCGCACTCTCTTGCAAAGTGATGCCGCTCATCTTGAGATGAAAAACTGGCCTGGTCCACTCATAAAAATGTTTCTGGGACAGAGCGATCCGGAGGTTGTGCTTGCGGCGGCGCGGTCGAATTCAGAGCAGCTCCAAAGCGAAAACTTGTGCGAAGCATACTTCTATGTGGGTCAATACTATCTGTTACGTGACGATATTGCTGCCGCAATGGATGCCTTTCGACTGGCGCTGGGTACGAACGCCTATACCTTTGTTGAGTATCGCGGCGCCTACGAGGAACTCAGGCGCCTGGGCGAAACGTTCCCAGCGGATGATCCGCGGCTCAAGACCCTGTTTCCCCTTGGCGAAACGACGCCCTCTTCGCATTGAAAGCCTTTGAATTTCGGGGCAAATCATCATACACCTAGCGTCCTTCATCTTCAGATTGGGCGGGGCGTGTGAGCTCACTTATCCAAAGCATTGATATCAAAAAGATAATCGAGTTTCCAAACCGATTGTCAATGGCCG
>JAJFIO010000197.1 GCA_021774915.1 Alphaproteobacteria bacterium | reverse complement strand
ATTGATGGTCGCGGAAGCGCCGCGATTCTCAATCTTCAAGCCGCCGTCGCGGTCATAAGACCCTTTCCAGGGCGAACCGTCGGTGTCTTTAAATCCGAACGCATCACACCCCGGGCAGGTTGCATAAAAATCAACTGCGTCGGGCAAGGCCAGAGAGACCCCAGAGGCATCGGCAAAAGTCGCCTGATGTTGCCAGGACCCGGCGAGCGAATCATCTTCCGAAGCATGGACATTGACCAGAACATCGAAGGCTTCGGAAGGCTCAAACAGGACTTGAACACGACCGGCCAGATTATCCGTATCGTTGGGATCTTTAGCGCCGGGATTCAGGTTCTTGACATAACCGTCAAATTTATTGCCAGCGATAGAGGCGCGCACCATCACATTGTCGGTGATCGCACCGCCAATCGCCGCTTCCCATTTCTTCTGATCGTTACTGCCATAGGTGAACTCGCCGTAAGCCTCAAGTTCTTCCGTCGGCTTTTTGGTGACGAATTTGACAATACCGCCCGTGGTGTTGCGGCCATAAAGGGTACCTTGCGGCCCGCGCAGCACTTCGACGCGCTCCAGATCAAAGAGCTGGAAGGTGACGCCGGACAGCGCGCTCATATAGGTCTCGTCGACATAGACCGCGACCGGACCTTCATTATTGTCGTTGAAATCGTTGAGGCCCACCCCGCGCAGGGTAAGCGAGGCATTGTTGCCCTCGGCCGTTGGCGTGCCGAAGGTCAGACCCGGTGTCTGATTGACGATATCAATCGAATTGGTAAACCCGAGATTTTTAATCTGCGCGCCGCTGAATGCGGTCACGGACACGCTGGTGTCTTGAATCAACGTCTCGCGCTTATAAGCGGTCACTTTAATTTCGCCCAGCACCTCCGCAGAGGCCGCGATCGGCGCCAAAACCACCAGCGAAGCCAGCAGTGACAGGCTTGTATTTGTCAGGAATTTCGATTTGCCAGCATGTTTCTCAGGCATCACATCAAGCGTCCCGCCGCGTCTGCGGCTGGCCAAAATATGAGTCTTCATAACGTTCCCCCTTGTCAGAAATGCAGTGACCTCACAATAGCGTGAATTTGAAAAGCCTATCACTCAAAACGGCAGAGCACAATTATTTGATACCTAAAGTAGTTTCCAGCAATGCTTTATGCATTTGGCACCCCATTCTCTAAATGGGGCTCCGATATACCCTGTAAAACACAGGAAAACTCCAGTATTTCTGCTATTTTTCAATCCCAAGCACGTCGATGGCCCCGCAGGATAAATTCAGGCGATTAGCGCAGCATACCCTCAGACACATTACAAAAAACATTGAACTCTCTTTTTCTTGTAATGCGTTGCTTATTTGCAACGACTGACAATAACTTAACCCGCACGACGCCTTTGACCCGCCTGCAATGATCCCGACGACACAACAATCAATGCCCAGACACCAATGCCAAGCAGACTACCCAAGACAAAAAAACTGCGCATCAAAAGAAACGGCGTGCCGTCGAATGTGAGGGTGACGGCTGCGGCTGCGAGCGCGGAGCTGCCGATCTGTGCGGCGCCGACAACAGATGCGGCCAAGCCTGCCGCCTGGGGATAGGGCTGAAGCGCCACTACCGTCACGGTGGGTATCAATGTGGCCACACCAGCTTCCACCAGCATCATGGCGAAAACACTGCCCCAGAACGACGGGGCTGCAGAAAGTGACAAGAGAAGAAGTAAGACGCTGCCAGCAAAAACCAGCCCCGCGCCCTGAGCTAAGAGAAACCTCAATCCGAGGCGCCTGATCAATTGTCCGTTAAACCAAGCCGCACCTCCGTAAGCCAGGCCAATAAACGCGAATACGTATCCAAAATCCTGACTGGACAGACCAAAAACAGTCATGAAAAAATAGGGCGAGCCCGCCACATACAAGAATAGCACGCCTCCAGATAGCGAGACCACAACAACGCTCAGTACACAGCTTTTATGCCTAAAGAAATTTAATGCATCCGACAGAAGTTGCTCCAAGGCTGAGTCATGCCTTATGTCGTTGCGCGAGGGTTCCGGCAAAAATTTTGTGATCGACAAAAAAACAAGACCAGTGAGAAACATAAAAACGAAAATAGCGCGCCAGTCGAAAAGCACCAGAATATAAGCGCCGACCAGCGGGGCAAAGACGATCGCAAACGCCATGATCGCTGTCATATGTGAGAGCAGGCGCGCGCCTTCAATGCCCTCATGGTAATCCCTCACAATGGCGCGTCCGATCACCGCGCCCACCGAGGCGCCAATGGCCTGCAAAAAACGAAACCCGATGACCTGCTCGATCGTGATGGACAGAAAACAAGCCAGACTGGCCACGGCATAAAGGCTGAGTCCAATGATCAAAACCGGTTTGCGACCGAAACGATCCGATACCGGCCCCCACATGAGCTGCCCTGCGGCGTACCCGAGCATGAATACGCTGATCGTGTGCTGCGCGGTGGCCTGACTGGTGGCCAAATCTTCCGTCAGCCTGAGCAATGCCGGCAGGACGATATCGATCGACATGGCTGTGAGGCCGATCAAGGCTCCGAGAAAGATCGTGAACCATACACTGTCAGGATTCAATTTCATGCATCAACTTCTTGGGTCAATGGGCTGAGAATGCGTTTTAAGCTAAGGCGCCTCAGACACCAGCAGATAGGCCGCTTTAGATCTCGCGGGTGAGCTGTCAGAAAAAAGATATGGGCCAGTCCTCACTATCGGACATGGGTTTTTCATCGCGAGACAAAGCACGATAGCGGCCACCGGTAAACACCAGGGAAGGGCGGTCCCAGCGGCGAAATGCTTTCACCTCTCCCACCAGAATCATATGATCGCCCCCATCAAATTGATTGTGCATAAGGCATTCGAACTGCGCCGCGCAACCGGGAAAAAGCGGCGCCCCACCCAATCCATTGTCAAACTTCATGGATGCGAATTTATCTTCACCGGGCCGCGCAAATCGGTTTGAAATCTTTTGCTGATCCTCACCGAGAACATTGATGGCGAATGTGGCGGCCTGCATAAATGTTTCGTAACTGATCGATGACTTCATGATGCACCACAGGACAAGCGGCGGATCGAGCGAGACGGAGCTGAACGAATTTGCCGTCATGCCCACTGGCTTGCCCGCCTCATCGCGCGTGGTGACAATCGTCACACCGGTGGGAAAGGCGCCCAGCGCCCGGCGGAAATTATAGGCATCAAAGGGCTCGGCCCTGCCAGCCTGATCTTCACGTTCAACAGTTTCAGACACGTCTTGTAATCTCATTTAAGATTGAGGTTGAGGCCAAGTAAATGCTGAGCATTTAGTGATACCATGCGCCTGATTTCATCCGGCGTATAGCCAAGGTCAAGACAGGTGGCAATAACATTGCGAAAGCCCTCAACCGGTGTCGGATTACCCACCTGGCCAAGGTCTGAGCCCAGAATAGTTTTATCAACGCCGCCTGCTTTAATCATGGCATCCAATTCATCTGGGGCATAAAAATGGAACTTAGAACCCGGTATGAACATGCATATGGAATGCTCAAGATAGACCCCCATGGCGGTGAGCGCTCTCATCTCATCTAAAGTCGCATCAATCAGATAAGAGGGATGATTGACCAGAAGTCGCTTGACCCCGACCGTTTGTGCATATTCGAACAACGGCCAAATCTCGGACAGATGAAGGTGCCCGGCGGAGAGCACAATATCGGCCTCGGCGATGAGATCGACAATAAACTTGACCTCATCTTTCAGGCGCCCCTCCTCATCCAGAACCGTCAGGGGTGTCGGCGCCAGCATTTTTTCTTTGGTGATGGGGAATTTTTTATCAAAATCCTTGTCTTTATTATGATGATCGATATGGTTTTTTGCCGAAAATGTCGGCATCCAAACCAAACGCGCTCCGAGCTTAACGCCGTGATCGACAGCATAATGGTTTAATCCACCTACTGTATTATTTAATGGCACGCCGGAGAGCAGCAACACGCCCAGTTTCGCAAAATGCTTATTGAGCAGCTCCGTGATGGGCGTGGCCGAATAATAATGATCCTTGATCAGCAGTGCGCCCATGCCGACACTTGCAGCTTCAAGCAATACTTCGATATGATCGATACGCCGGTCCATGACGGAAGGCCCTGAGTGGCAATGCAGATCAATCGCACCTTCCAGCAGGCTTTCAATCAGCGCGGGGTCGTGAAAGACCGATGAACCGGTTTGCGCCATGAGCGTACCCTTTAAGCCGATTGAATTGTTTTTACGAGGGTCGCAACAGCGCCTTTCAGTAGGCTTTGATCGGTTCCGATCACAAACAGATTGACCCCTTGCGCTGCAAAGTGTGGCACCTGGGAGCCATTGGGTAAGAACATGCCAAGCCGTCTGGATTTGGCGCGCGCCGCTTTGCAAACACGCTCGACAGCCTCATTCACACGGGCATCATCAAGGCTGGTGGCGCCGAGCGAGACCATCAGATCGGCACGCCCGAGAAAGAGACAGTCAATGCCATCAACCGCAAGGATCTCGTCGATGGCGTCCACGGCCTGCCGGTCTTCAATCTGGCCGATAACGATGGTGTTTGCATCGGCCTCTTCCATATAGGCTTGCAAATCACTGCGGCCATAGTCACCAGCCCGGTGGGAGTTTGAAAACCCGCGCGTGCCGCCTTTATAGCGCGCCGCCTCGGCAACCTGCCTTGCAGTCTGCTGCGACATCACATGAGGCACGACAATCCCGGCCGCGCCCATATCAAGTACACTTAAGATCGTCGCGGGGTCCGCATCGGGCACCCGTACCAGCGCCGGCATCGCGCCCCCTCGCGCTGCCAAGAGGCTTGCGTCCAACGACGCTCTGTCAAACGGCGCATGTTCCGCGTCAAGCACGATGAAATCCAGATCTGTGTGGGTGAGAATCTCAACGGTTTGATAATGCGTGGTTTTAACGAAAGTGCCCACCACGCGTTCGCCTTGTCGAAGTCTCTCACGCAATCCCATCACTCATGGCCTTTCCGGTATTGCTGATCTGCTCGGCCAGCACGTATCTCCTGCCCTTTGGTATACAAGTCAAACGGGCTCAAACCCACTCAAAAAACGTCTTCTGACGACCTAATTTGTCCTGCATACCATAATTTTGTTCTATATATCGAGACAAAAATCATTTTTTGATTGCGTCCCCCCTTAAATTGCGTAAAGATTTCTCCTCCATCCGCTCCCTCACGTCACCAGACTGGCCGGGCGCCTTACACAGCAAAAGGGCACATCATGAGTCGATATCCTGTGGATTCCGGCGGAAACCGAGACATACCGGATACATTCGTCTTCACAGGCGAGCGCTCGCGCCAAGGCTACAGGCTGAACAAATTCGCCATGTCCCTCACCAATCCCGACAACCGGGAAGCTTTTCGCGCCAACGAAGACGCCTATATGGACCGCTATCACCTGTCAGAAAATGAAAAAGCCATGCTGCGGGCGCGGGACTGGGATGCGCTGATTCGCCATGGCGGCAATGTCTATATCATGGTCAAGGTCGCCGGAACGCTGGGCGTCACACTGCTTGCAATGGGCGCTCAGATGCGTGGACAAAGTCTGGACGCCTTCATGGCGACCCGGCCAGGCGCCAGTGCGCGCGTCAGAAAGGACTGATCCCATGGCTACAATCATCGGCGGGATCGGCACCTCTCATGCCCCCTCCATCGCCCACGCCTATGACAAAAATCTGCGCGAAGACGCTGCATGGAAACCGCTGTTTGACGGTTATGAACCCGCTAAAAGCTGGCTGAAAGAGACGGCCCCCGATCTCATCATTATGATCTACAATGATCATATGAACCGGTTTTTCTTCGACGCTTACCCAACCATTGCGCTGGGCGTGGGGGACGTTCATGAAATCGCTGACGAAGGATGGGGCAAACGGAATTTTCCCGCGCTCAAAGGTGATGCGGAATTCGGCTGGCATCTCGCCCGCTCGCTTGTCGCCGATGAGTTTGATCCAACGATCTGTCAGGAAATCACTATCGATCATGGCATTCTCTCCATCCTGCCTTTGCTGTGCGACACGCCATGGCCAGCGCCGATCATTCCGGTTGCGGTAAACGTCATCCAACACCCCGTTCCCACCGCGCGGCGCTGCTACAAACTGGGGCAAGCCATTCGCCATGCCGTCGAGCTTTATGACCGCGATATCCGCGTCGCCATTATCGGCACCGGCGGCATGTCACATCAACTGCATGGCAAGCGTTTTGGCTTCATGAATGAAGAATGGGATAACGAGTTTCTCGATACCCTTGAGGTAAACCCCGAAAAGCTTACCGCGCTCAGCCATGATGATTATATGGAACGCGGCGGCGCCGAATCCGTTGAAATGATCATGTGGCTGACTATGCGGGGCGCCCTCACCGACAAAGTGAACCGCGTCCACCGCCATTATTATGCGCCTTTTCTCACCGGCTTTGGCCTTATTGTCTTAGGCTGCACCGATACACCTGGTCATACACAATAAGAGGACAAATTATGGGTATTCGCACCGGACGCCAATTTCTTGAGTCCTTGAAAGACGGCCGGGATATCCGGATCGACGGGACACGCATCAAGGATGTCACCACCGACCCTCGGCTGGCGGGCGCAGCGCAAACATTGGCCGAGCTTTACGACATGCAGCATCAGCCTGACCTCACTGACAAGATGACTTACACTTCGCCCACCACCGGCGACAAAGTGGGGCTTTCATTTATTGAGCCCCACTCTATCGATGATCTGGTGCGCCGGCGCGAGATGGTCAAGATCTGGATGGACGCCACCTGCGGCATGTTCGGCCGTTCTCCCGATTTCATGAACATCAACATGACGGGCTTTGCGGCCTCCTCAAACGCTTTCAACCGTGGGGGGCGCAGGCTCGGCGATAATCTTCGCGCCTATTACGAAATGATCCGCGAAAACGATCTGGCGCTGACCCACACCCTCATCAATCCGCAGGTCGACCGGTCAAAATCCGTAGAGCAGCAATCAAAGGATCTCGCCGCCAAAGTGGTGAAAGAAACCGATGCGGGTATCATCATCAATGGCGCGCGCATGGTCACAACGCTGTGCGCCTACACAAACGAGTTGATGGTCTTTCCTTCAACCAATATCGCCGTCTCCGAAGAGGCGGCGCCCTATGCGTTTGCTTTTTGCATTCCGTGCAACACACCCGGCCTGCGGTTCATCTGCCGTCCATCGGTGGTGCATCAAAACACCGCCTCGCCTATGGATTATCCTTTGTCGAGCCGCCTGGATGAAGGTGACGGCATGGTGATTTTCCACAATGTGCTGGTGCCCTGGGAGCGGGTGTTTATTTATCGCGACGCGGAAATGTGTAACAGCCTTTATGTCCAAACCGGCGCCATGCGTCAGATCATGCATCAGTTTTCCACCAAAAACCTGGCCAAGGCCGAATTCATGATGGCATTGGGATTCGCCTTGGCGAAATCCACTAAAATCGATGTCCATCTTCATGTTCAAGGCATGCTGGCGGAGATGATCAACATTGTCGAATTCGTGCGCGCCTGCCTGAGGGCAAGTGAAGCAGACGCCAATCCCAATGAGACGGGCATCTACACACCCGCCGACATGCCGCTCTGGACGGTGCGTCAGATGTTTCCGAAAATGTATATCCGCATGTGCGAGATCATCCAGACTCTAGGCGCGGGCGGACTTGTCGCCGTTCCGTCTTATGCCGAGCTTAGCAGCGACATTAGAGAAGATGTCGAAACCTATTTTGAATCGGCGAATGCTGATTCCCGAACACGCATCAAACTGTTTCGTCTGGCTTTCGATACGGCGGTTTCAACATTTGCCGGACGTCAGCAGCTCTATGAGCGGTATTATTCCGGCGACCCCGTGCGTCTGGCAGGCATGCTCTACAACATCTACGACAAGGATCCCCATGTCGACCGGATCGATACCTTCTTAAACGATCTGGAAAGACGGCAAATTCCAGGCGCGGAAGGTCCTCTGTTCAAACCCAAATATGCCGCAGCAAGACCGAAAGAAAGTGTCTGACAGTGGCCGCCCCCGATCTCGCAACTTCTATCGGCACAACAACATTGAAAAACCCGTTGATCTGCGGTGCCGGTGAACATGTCATGTTGGAAGACGGGTTACGCGCCGCGCTGAACGCAGGCGCGGGTGCGGTCATCGTCAAATCAATCAATGAAACACGTGCGGGCAAAGAACAATTACAGCGTACGGACTATACACTGCTGGACACTTCCTGGCAGCCGCACCCCTGGGATTTTCATCCACCGGAAGGGGCATCTCTGCTGTGCCGTTCAGGCCTTGCCCAACAAAGTTTCGAAGACTGGCTTGATCTCGTCGTCCGCATGGACCGGGAAGCGCAAGTGAGAGACGCGTATGCGATCGCCAGTCTCATTCCTGCCGATATAGACAATGGGCTGGATCTTGCCCGGCAGATCGAGCAGGCAGGGGTCCGAATTCTGGAGGTGAATGTCGGCGCGCCCCATGGCGAAGAGGCCATGAAAGGCGCTATCTTGTTAGAGCGCGACGCAGGCCGCGTGCAACACATCACCGCCGCCTTTCGCAAAGCGGTGAAGATTCCCATCTGGATCAAACTCACGGGCCAATCAAGCGCCATTGACAGCCTGGCCATGGCCGCGCGCGAAGGGGGCGCCGACGCGGTCACCATCATGGGCCGCTTTATGGGATTCCTGCCCGACACCGAAACCCAAGCGCCGATGCTGGGATCACGCGGTGCAATAGGCGGCCCATGGGCGCTTCCCCTCACCTGCCACTGGATCGCAAAAGCGCGCGAGAAAATGGGGCCTGACATGCCGATCATCGCGACGAACGGCGCGCGTTCAGGACTAGACATCGCCCGCTTCCTTCTCGCGGGGGCATCCGCCGTGCAGATGGCATCGGCGATTTTCACTAGCGGCTTCCCGGTGATCCAGGAGTGCTTGACAGAATTTACAGACTATCTAACGCGAAAAAATATGAATGCGCGTGATTTGATCGGTGTCGCAGCCGACAAGATTGAAGCTTACGAGAAGCAGCCGCTCCGTCCGGATCACTGGAAGACGTTTCTCCCCGATACTGGCATTTAGAGCGCATTCACAAAAAGTGTACGCGGTTTTTGGATTCGAATGCGTGACCGAACAAGAATCTAGACCACATTCTTTGATTCTATGATTTGTGAATGTGACCTAGGCTCAGGACCTATTAATTTTAAGGATTCCCAAAGGGTTTCTGCTGTGATTCATTGAGGAAAAGGATTCTTTTCTGATGAATGACCTGTTCTACCTGTCTTCCGATCAGCTTGCGCGCATCCAGCCGTATTTT
>JAJFIO010000196.1 GCA_021774915.1 Alphaproteobacteria bacterium | reverse complement strand
CTGAATATCGATTCATTCGATTTGAGGATATGTCATTTGAGGAACCGCTCAAGCGGCGCTATCGGGATTTCCGGTCGCGCAAAGGCTTTGGCTGGGCAGGGCTCAGAGATCTCTTTTTGCTCATTCTCGTCCTTATTGGCGTGGGCCTTGTGCTTGGCGTCGTTATTTTGACGTTGACTGCCATTCTGGTAGTGGCGCCGTTCTTTATTGTCGGCTCGGCCATCCTGAAGAAATTTATGCCTCAACCTCAAGTCCAGCGACGCTATCGGCCATCGCCCCATGAGACCGTCATTGATGTCGAGGTCGATCGCTCCTGATCATGCAGTCGCCCTATTACAAGGCCGTCACAAGGCTGTGAAATCCCCACTTTGCGGTTTTGAAATGTACTGCCTTGCGTAGGCTGCTCCTTCCACAACATCTTTAGGGAGGACGATATGATACGGTCTGTTACGACACTCACCGCTCATATACGGCCCTCTGCCTGCTGGTGACATCAAAAGGTGGGCGATCAATTCATTGTCGTCTCTCCTGAAGGCTGCGGAGCAGCAGGCGGCTATGATGATCGATGAAAGTTCCCTTTGAAGCTTAAAGCAAATGTCATGAGGCCTGGCCTGTTCACCAGATTGTGATCACGGGGGTCTTCCCATGGCTGCCGGAGTGACTCACTCTCCTTTGCTTGGCTGCGTGAAGCGTCAAGTACACGTGGATTTTAATATTGGAGGAGTTTTTATGAGCACGAAAGCGAACAAAGCATCAGCCCTGATTGCAGCGGGCGCCCTGGCGGCAGTATCGATGGCGACCGTATCCAGTGTGACGGCCGCTGAAGGTGAGATGAGTGGTGAGATGAAAATGGAAATGGAAAAATGTTATGGCGTCGTCAAGGCTGGCGCCAATGATTGCGCCGGCGCGGGCCATAGCTGTGCAGGTCAGGCGAGCGCTGATGCATCCAGTGCTGAATTCATCATGCTGCCATCGGGCACATGTGACAAACTGGCGGGCGGGAGCACAACAAGCTCTTAAAATTCGTCTTGGATATATTGCGAGAGGGTGAAAGCGATCCGATTCGTTCCAGAATCATGGGGAGAGCTGGATTGTTGACTCTAGGTCTAAATTTGAATTTGGAGAATGATATGAACACGACAGTTAAAACAGCCATGGCTTTATTGGTTGCCGGCACCGTCACCGCCGGTTTCTCGAAAGCCCCTGAAGAAGAAATGGCGGCTGCCAGCGCCGACATGGAAAAATGCTATGGCGTCGTTAAGGCAGGCGCTAATGACTGCGCGGGCGCAGGCCATAGCTGTGCGGGTCAAGCGAGCACCGATGCTTCTGGCGCTGAATTTGTTATGGTTCCAGCCGGCTCCTGTGAAAAGCTTACGGGCGGCAGCACAACAAGTTCGTAAGGGCCTCAACCCAGACGAAAAACATCAGATCGGTCCGCTTTTGTCTTTAAGGTAGGGGCGGGCCGTTTGCTTTTGTACAGCCGGATTGGGGCGCTCACCCTCTCTCAACAGATCGTGATAGGCTGTGATTTCCCATATCCGGCGAATTTGATCAAAGTGGCGCCGATCAGTATGATCGATGGGACCTTGAGAATTTATATGCAGCTCAAATCAGGAGGACGACTAATGACATCCAAGACCAATACTGCTTCAGCTCTGCTTGTGGCCAGCGCCATGACGGCAGCCCTGTCACTTGCCACCACCCCGGCCATGGCCGAGTCTGGCGCCGAAATGGAAAAATGCTACGGCGTTTCTCTGGCCGGTAAGAATGATTGTGCGGCGGGTGCCGGCACCTCATGTGCGGGCACGTCAACCACAGATTATCAGGGCAACGCCTGGACACTGGTTGAAAAAGGCACGTGCACAAGCACAGAGCGACCCGATGGAACCTATGGCAGCCTGGAAGAAACTTCCAATATTGCTTCGTAAGGTTTGCATCTCAACCGACGTGTGAAGAGGGGGTTATGACGGAAAGTTCACTTAAGTCTGCCTCTTCACCGGCAATTACGGCCAGCCCGATCCCTGCGCGTGCGGGGGTCGGGCTGAAAGCCGAGCATTACCGTGATATTCTTGAAACCAAACCTGAGATCGGCTGGTTTGAGGTTCATCCTGAAAATTACATGGGGGCGGGTGGTCCGCCTCATAAATATCTTGAAGCGATCCGGCGGGATTATCCGCTCTCGCTTCATGGCGTTGGCCTCTCGCTGGGCTCGGCTGAACCGGTAAGCCCGGATCACCTTTCGCGCCTGGCCGCCCTGATCGAGCGCTATGAACCGGCGCTCGTCTCCGAACATGTGTCCTGGAGCGTATTGGACGGCACTTATTTCAATGATCTGCTGCCTCTTCCCTATACGGAAGAGACGATGGATGCGCTCAGCGATAATATCTCCCGGACGCAGGACGCATTGGGCCGGACCATTCTGGTGGAAAACCCTTCCACCTATCTTGAATTCGAAGCCTCGCATATTCCCGAACCTGAATTTCTGCTTGAGGTGGCGCGCCGCACCGGCTGCGGCCTTTTGCTGGATATCAACAATGTATTTGTCTGTGCGCGTAACCATGGGTTTGACGTGGAAGACTATCTTGCGCAGATTCCGCCCGCTCTTGTCGGTGAGATCCATATGGCGGGTCATGCGGTGGAGACCAAAGGTAATCGCGAGCTGCGCATTGATGATCACGGCAGTCCGGTCATTGACGAGGTATGGACGCTGTATGCTGACTATATGGCGCGCGCGCCCCATGTACCGACATTGATCGAGTGGGATCGGCATATCCCCTCTTGGGATGTGTTGCTAGCCGAAGCGCAAAAAGCAGATGCAAAAAGCGCCGCTGTGCGTGG
>JAJFIO010000195.1 GCA_021774915.1 Alphaproteobacteria bacterium | reverse complement strand
TGGGGATGACCGCCGATGTGGGCACCTTCCCGCGTCTTTGTCATTTGATTCCGCAAGGGTGGGTGCGGGAGATGGCCTATACCGGCCGCCGCCTGCCCGCTGAAAAGGCCCGGCAGATCGGCCTGGTGAACGAGGTTTATGAGACCCAAGAAGAGATGGTGGAAGCGGTGCTGGCCACCGCCCGCGAGATTGCCGCCAAGGCGCCGCTGGCGGTGGCCGGGTCCAAGGTCATTCTGAACTACGCGCGCGATCATTCCATCGCCGACGGCCTCGATTATATCGCCACCTGGCAGGCGGGCATGTTTCAACCGGCTGATATCATGGAGAGCGTGGCAGCGCAGGGGGAAAAGCGTGTCCCCACTTATCGCGATCTCCAGGAAATCAAAAAGTCGCTTTAAGGTCTCTCTAATATTCTGCTGTCACAGGTGTGACCGATTACAAACCGGTTTTTCTGAGGGGATCATATGGGGTTGTGGGATAAAGGGCTGGCGCGCGGCGCTGTTCTGGGAAGTAGCGCGCTGCTCGTGGGATTTTCTGAGCCGGCGCTTGCAGATGATAAAGACAACCGCCTGCGCAAGGCGCTTCAGGGGCTGGAGGCGACTTATACCGGCGAGGTTTGGCGTAATACCCAAGGCGGCCTCAAGCGCGGCTCCCGCTATCTCGATAATCTCGATCTGACATGGGAATTGGATTCAGAAACCCTGTGGGACGCGCCGGGCGGCACGCTCTTTGTGTATGGCCTGTATAACAATGCGGCGGAACTGAGTGGGCCAGTGTTGGGCGATGCGCAAACGGTCAGCAATATCGATGGCCCCCAAGCCTTTCGTCTGTTTGAAGCGTGGTATGAGCAAAGCCTGTTCGATGACCGGCTTTCTGTGCTGATCGGCCTTCACGATCTCAATTCTGAATTCGATGTTCTCGACACGCGCGGTCTTTTTATCCAAAGCGCCCACGGCATCGGAACCGAATTTGCCCAGACCGGAGAAAACGGTCCGTCGATTTTCCCCGTCAGCTCTCTTACTTTTCGCGCTCATTGGCAGTTCAATGACGCCTGGTCGGTGCGCGGTGCGGTCTATGACGGCATGCCGGGCGATCCCGATCGGCCGAGCAAGACAGTGATCGATCTGGGCAATGGAGACGGCGTGTTGGGCGTGGTTGAACTGGCGTATGAAAGCGCGGCGGGCTTCATCGCCAAGGCTGGCTATTGGCGCTACACGGCGGATTTCGATGACCTTAACGCGCTGGATCCCCTGGGCGCGCCGCTGCGGCGCTCCGGCAATGACGGGTTCTATGTGGCGGGTGAGTTGCCCGTCACCCGCGAGCCCGGCGATCCCGATCAGGGCCTTACCGTGTTTGTGCGCTACGGCCGGGCCGAAAATGAGATCAACACATTTGAAAGCTTCCTGGGGGCAGGGGGGGTCTATACCGGGCTGTTGCCAGGCCGCCCAAACGATCAGCTCGGGTTTGCGGTCGCAATCGCCAAGAATGGCGACCCTTTTCTAGACGCCCAAGCTCTTGCCGGGATGCCAGCCATGCCCCGTGAATTCAATTTGGAACTCACCTATCATGCGCAGATCACGGATTGGCTGGCGCTGCAGCCCGATATCCAGTACGTGATTAATCCGGGTACGGACCCATCGTTGAAAGATGTGCTGGTCTTCGGCCTGCGCTTTGAGATCAGCCGCGGCCTGTTTTGATTTGACCGCTGCCCGGTCAGTTGGCAAAGCGGAAGTGCAGCACATCACCATCCTGGACGACGTAATCTTTACCCTCAAGGCGAAGTTTTCCCGCGTCTCTGGCGCCCGCTTCTCCATTGCATGAAACATAATCTTCATATCCAATGGTCTCTGCACGGATGAACCCTTTTTCGAAATCCGTGTGAATCACGCCGGCGGCTTGCGGCGCCTTCGTGCCCTGGCGTACGGTCCATGCGCGGGTTTCTTTAGGGCCGGAAGTGAAATAGGTGACCAGATTCAACAATTCATATCCCGCCCGGATCAGGCGGTTAAGACCGGGTTCGGCGAGCCCTAAATCCGCCAAATAATCCTGCCGCTCTTCGTCTGAAAGCTGCACCAGTTCGGCCTCTATTTTAGCTGAAATAACAATGACGCCCGCGCCTTCTTGGGCGGCGATCTCCTCCACCGCTTTGGTCAGTTCGTTGCCGCTGGCCGCAGTTTCTTCATCAACATTGCAGACATAAAGAACTGGCTTGGCCGTCAGCAATTGCAGAGCTTGGAACGCCGGTTTTTCTTCATCGGTTAAGTCGACCAAGCGCGCGGGGCGGCCGTCTTGCAACAAGGGCAGGATTTTCCGGATCACGCTCACCGTCAGCTTCGCTTCTTTGTCATTGCCTTTGGCTTTCTTTTCTAAAGCGGGCAGACGCCGCTCCAGACTTTCCAGATCGGCCAGCATCAGTTCGGTTTCAACGATCTCAGCATCAGAAAGTGGATCGATGCGCCCTTCCACATGGGTTACGTCATCATCTTCAAAGCAGCGCAGGACATAAATCACCGCATCGACTTCTCTGATGTGGGAGAGAAATTTATTGCCCAGTCCTTCGCCTTTGGACGCGCCTTTGACCAGTCCTGCAATATCAACAAAGGTGAGACGGGTGGGAAGGGTGAGCGCGGAGCCGCTTATTCTGGAAAGGACGTGAAGGCGCGGGTCGGGCACAGCGACCTCACCCACATTGGGCTCGATGGTGCAGAAGGGATAGTTTTCAGCCTGTGCGGCAGCAGCTTGCACCAGCGCATTGAAAAGCGTGGACTTGCCCACATTCGGCAAGCCGACAATGCCGCTCTTGAAACCCATTTTCGTCTGTCTCCTGAAGAATTCGTAAGAAGCCCGGTTTTTAAGATGGCTTGCCGTTATCGCTCGCATCTTCCTCGGGCCGCAGGGCAAGGGAAATTTTATTCATAAATTCGCTATCGGCAGATTCCGCCAGATAGGGCGCCGCTTGCGCCACCGCCTCTAAAAGCGGCGTGAGCCATGTCTGGTCGGCTTTGGAAAAATCCCCCAGGACATGGTTCCCCACCGCGCCTTTGTGTCCGGGATGTCCAACGCCCATGCGCACGCGGCGAAAATCGGGTCCAATATGCGCCTGTATCGAGCGGATACCATTATTGCCCGCGTGGCCGCCGCCGGCCTTCACGCGTATTTTGCCGGGCGCCAGATCCACTTCATCGTGAAAGACAATGACATCATGGGGGTCGAGTTTGTAAAACCGCACAGCTTCGCCTACGGACCGGCCGGACTCGTTCATATAGGTCTTCGGTTTCAAGGCCAGTGTTTTGACCGGCCCTTGGCGTGTCACCAGCGTGCCTTCGCTGATCTTGCCCTGAAAGCGGGCTTTGGCGGCCGAAAAGCCATGGTGACGCGCGATTTCATCAATCGCCATGAAGCCGATGTTATGGCGGTTATCCTGATAATCCTTGCCAGGATTACCTAAACCAACGAGCAGGATCATGGCCATGGCTTAACCGCGCTCTCGTATCCAAGCGCCTCAATAAAGAAAAATGTTACTCGGAGGATGTATCACCTTCGGTTGTGTCCTCACCCTCGGCGGCTGCGCCTTCTTCACCGGTAATTTCAGCGCCTTCTTCCTCCTCCGCCATAAGGGTCGGCGCGGCGATGGTGGCAATGGTGAAATCACGGTCCGTAATGGTCGGGACAGCGCCTTTGGGGAGATCGATCGCAGAAATCTTGACCGAGTCGCCAATGTCAAGACCGGTCAGATCGACTTTCAGTTCGGCGGGGATATCGGTCGCCGGGCATTTCAGCTCAACGTCATGGCGCACAATATTCAGCATGCCGCCGCGCTTCAGGCCCGGCGATTCTTCTTCATTGGAAAAATGCACCGGCACGTCCACGGTGACCAGGGTGTTTTTGCCAACGCGCAAGAAATCGACATGCATAATTTGGCCTTTGACGGGATGGGTCTGAATCTCTTTTGGAATGACTTGCAGGGGTTTGCCCTCCATTTCCACATTGACCAGGGCGGAGAGAAAGTCTCCACGATGATAGGCTTTGGTCACTTCCACAGGATCGAGACAGATGTTCTCCACATCTTTCCCGCCGCCATAAATGACAGCCGGGACTTTTCCAGCCCGGCGCTGCGCGCGGGCGGCGCCGGTGCCGGAGTGAGACCGCTTTTCGGCGTTTAAAGTCAGTGCTTCGCTCATTTCTCGCGCTCTCCTCATGCCCTGTGGCCATCACTTTGAAAGCGGCCCTCTTAATTCTAGGCCGTTCGATGTCTCGGGCGTGTTTTTGAATGTTGGCGTGGCTTCTACCCCAAGGGCCTGAAAAACTCAACAGTTCCGTTGCGTCCGGGAGATTAAAGTCTATTTTCCCTTACGGGTGAAGATCCACTGGTCGCCGTCTGACAGGCTTTTGTCATAGCGATATCCCTCAAGGTCGAAGGATTTTAGATCTTCGGGCCGGGAGATGCGGTTTTGGATGATATAACGCGCCATCATCCCCCGCGCTTTTTTGGCGAAAAAGCTTAAAAATCTGGGCTTGCCGTCCCGGATCTCTCTGAATCCGGGGGTGATCACGCTGCCTTTCAGTTTTTCCGGCTGGAGCGCGGCGAAATACTCAGCGGAGGCGAGATTAATGAGCGTCGGCTCACCGCTTTTTGACGCGGCACTGGCGGCAAGCCGGGTGAGCTTGTCGCCCCAAAACGCATAGAGATTATCTCCTGCGCACGTTTTTAACGCGCGGCCCATTTCCAGGCGATAGGGTTGAATAAGGTCGAGAGGGCGCAAAAGGCCGTAAAATCCTGACAGAATGCGCACATGATCCTGCGCCCAGCCGAGTTCCTCTGCCGACAGGCTGGCCGCATCCAGTCCCTGATACACGTCGCCGCTGAACGCCAGCGCCGCCTGTTTGGCGTTTTGCGGAGTAAAAGGGGTCTTAAACGCCTGAAAGCGCTCATAATTGAGATCGGCAAGCTTATCGCTGACATGCAGGAGTTTTTTCAACTCCGCTTTTTTCAGGGCGCGCAAGTGGCTCGCCAGGGTGCGCGTCTGTTTGAGACAGGCAGGCTGGCTCTGGCTCACATCCGGGGGAGCCGATGAAAAATCCAAACTTTTGGCAGGCGAGAGAAGCGCAAGCATCCTGATGTCCTTTTCGAGCACGCATTACGCGGGTGACTCTTAACTGACCCCTTATAACGGTGTCCCGGGCGGTACGGAAGAAACTTCTCCTTCTGGAAAACCGCCCGTCTGCCGCAGCGCTTCGCTGAGCACAATGCCGGCGGCCATGGCGACGTTGAGCGAGCGGGCCGGCGGCATCAGGGGCACCCGTACCGACACTGCGGCCGTCTGTCTGACCTCGTCTGGAACGCCCGCACTTTCCCGGCCGAGCAGCAGGACATCATTGTCCGTGTACTTTGTCTTGATGTGCGTTTGGGCGGCTTTGGTGGTGAGCAGAACAAGGCGGCCTTGCTGTGCCCTGGTGGCGGCCCAAAAAGCGTCCCAGTTTGGGTGAAGGGTCAGGTCGACCAGTTCGACATAATCCATCCCCGTGCGCCGGAGGCTTTTTTCCGAGAGGGGAAAGCCGCACGGCTCGATGATATCTACGGCAACCCCAAGGCAGGCCGCCAGGCGCAACAGGGCGCCGGTGTTCTGGGGAATATCGGGCTGGTAGAGGGCAAGGCGCATGGGAGATCTTTGTTTCGGAAAATTGATTCGCGAAATTTACTTCAAAGAGGCTGCTTACAGCGCTGATGTTTAACGAAAACAGCGATATTTTGCCACAAATTATGCGGCATCACGCCGCAAGGCTTGTCAAAGGTGGACATCTCAATTTATGTGGTGCAATAAGTCCGCTGTCCGGGGCCTTAGGTTATCGCAACCAGGGGGTTTGGGCGCCTGTCTGGTTCCGTTCTAAATTGATCGAAGGATACTGCCTATGGCCGACGCGCATGTCGAAGGCTTGGAAGAGGATGAAGTCAACCGCCGCGACTTCCTCTATATCGCCACGACGGTGGCTGCCGGTGTCGGCGCTGCCATGGTGGCGTGGCCGCTCATTGATCAGATGAATCCCGCCGCCGATGTGCTGGCGCTCTCCTCCATAGATGTGGATCTGACGCCCATCGAGCTGGGACAGACGGTCAAGGTGATGTGGCGCGGCAAACCGGTTTTTATCCGCCATAGAACACCGGAACAAATCGCCATTGAGGCTGCCGTGCCAATGGACGATCTACCCGATCCTCAGACCGATAACGAGCGGGTGGAGAATCCGGAATGGCTTGTCATGATTGGCGTCTGCACCCATCTGGGCTGCATCCCGCTGTCAGATCAGGGGGATTACGGCGGCTGGTTCTGTCCGTGCCATGGCTCTCACTACGATGGCTCGGGGCGCATTCGCAAAGGGCCGGCGCCGGAAAACCTTCTGATCCCGCCTTATGCATTCCTTAATGACAACAAGATTGAGATTGGTTGAGGCCAACGAGGCTAAGGGGCGACTTAATGGCACACGATTCATCCTATATTCCATCCACCGGTTTTGCCAAATGGTTGGACACGCGGCTTCCCATTTTGCGGTTGGCGCATGATTCATTTGTGGATTTCCCAACCCCCAAAAACCTGAATTACTGGTGGACCTTCGGTGGAATTCTGACTTTTTGTCTGATGATACAGGTAGTCACCGGTATTGTTCTGACTATGCATTACACGCCCCATGCCGATATGGCTTTTTCCAGCGTGGAGCACATCATGCGTGATGTGAATTATGGCTGGTTGTTGCGCTATGTGCACGCCAATGGCGCGTCGATGTTCTTTATTGCGGTCTATATCCATATGTTCCGGGGATTGTATTACGGCTCCTATAAGAATCCGCGCGAAGTTCTCTGGATCCTCGGCGTTGCTCTCTATCTGCTGATGATGACGTCGGCGTTCACGGGGTATGTGCTGCCCTGGGGGCAGATGAGTTTTTGGGGCGCGACCGTGATTACCAATCTGTTCGGCGCCACCCCGCTGATCGGTGATTCCCTGGCGTCCTGGCTCTGGGGTGGTTTCGCCATCGACAATCCGACCCTCAACCGGTTTTTCTCACTCCATTATCTCATTGCCTTTTTGATCTTCGGCGTTGTGATGCTGCATATCTGGGCGCTGCATGTGCCCGGCAACAACAATCCCAAAGGCATTGAGGTCAAGGGCCCGCAGGACACCTTGCCGTTTCACCCTTATTACACGGTGAAAGACGCCTTT
>JAJFIO010000194.1 GCA_021774915.1 Alphaproteobacteria bacterium | reverse complement strand
TGGGCAAGCCTTTGCCTGACCGCCGCAATATTGTGGTGACGCGCAACGGGAATTTCACGGCAGACGAGGCTGAAATCGCACCTGATCTGGACGCGGCTTTGGCGCTAGCGAAGCTAAGCGGCGCGGCGGAAGCCATGGTGATCGGCGGCGCGGAGATTTATGCTCTCGCCCTGCCCCGGGCGGACCGGATTTATCTGACGGAAGTGCACGGGGCTGTGGAGGGCGATACGCTCTTCCCTTCCTTTGATCGCGCTGCGTGGCGGGAGGTCTCACGTGATTTTCTGGCCCGCGGCGCGGCGGCCAGTCACGATTGCAGTTTCGTCATTCTGGAGAGGGTTTGAGTGATGGCCAAGCTTCACACATATACTTTGGCGCTGCGCTGGACCGGGGCGGACCAGGGTCCGACCACATCCTATGAGTCTTATTCCAGAGACTATGTCATTGAAGCGCCGGGCAAGGCGGATATCTTAGGTTCGTCGGAGCCTGCCTTTCGCGGCGATGCGTCCCGCACCAACCCGGAAGAAATGCTGCTGGCATCGCTCGTCGCTTGTCACATGCTGTGGTATTTGCATCTATGCGCCGAGGCGGGCGTGCATGTGCAGGATTATGAAGATGCGCCTTTGGGCGAAATGGATGCCGCCGATCCGGGCGGCGGGCGTTTTACCGGGGTCGTTCTTCGCCCGACGGTCACCATAACGCCCGGCAGTGACGATGCATTGGCGCGCACCCTTCACGGGCCTGCGCACGCCAAATGTTTTATCGCCAATTCGGTAAACTTCCCGGTGGACTGCGCGCCCACTATTATTGTGGCAGAGACTGGAAGCCCGTCATAGAGCGGACCCTCATTGTGAGACTTCCCGAAAGATGCGCAGCTGTAATTTGCCAACCAGCTGGCCGTCAACGGTATACTTGCTGAGGCTGTTAATTTCGATAAAGGCGCCGGTTGCGCCGTCAAATTCGCCCGTGCCGCCAAGAATAACACCCCGGCCGTCGGGGCGCGGACCAACGGTCATTGTTGCCTGCCACTCCCCTTCCCAATCCTTGCCTGAACTGATCGTGGGGCCGATAATTTTTGTCATCAAGTCGGCCGGGTATTCCCGTTGCCGTAAATAGAGAGTGCCGCGGCCCGGTATGGACAAAACCCAGTCCGTATCCCAATCCGCATCGGGCGGTGAGCCCGGTACCGGGAGCGTTTCTAATTCGGCGCCAAAGCCGACGACCGTACCTTGCGCATTGCGAAATTTGAGGATGACAGCAAGGCTGTTTTTCAGTTGGGGTTCAAAGAAGAGCGGGATATCAGCCGGAAATGTTCCGAAGGGAACCTCCGCACCATTGCTCAAAGCAACGACGTCACCCGAAGTGTTGGCGTAAAACGTCTCTGTCACTTCGCGCACAGGCGGCGGATCTGGTTGATTGGTTGGCGCCAGGGTCGCCCAAGCTAGGGCGCCAATCACACCGCCGACCAGAACTGCAGCTAAGAGTTTCACAGAATTATTCGTCATCTGTTTCACTTCCCTCGTTTGACGTCGGAGTAAGCCGGTGAACATTATTTCACTCGGAGAACTACCGACCGTATCTCCGCCAGTGTATCAAACCAAACTTCTCTGGGGCGGGCTCGCCTGAGACTGCCTAATTCCTTGACGCCGGGTGACGCTCTTGTCACTGCGTGTATCGGAGGAGCAGCCACATCACGTCATGGATTCATTTGGAAATTGCCGACATAGCCTGCTATGACACTTGCCGCACATGATGAATGAAATCTGAAAAGGGAAGTCCAAAAATGGATGTACGCGCGGCCGTGGCCTTTGAAGCCGGAAAGCCATTGGAGATCGAAACGGTTCAATTGGACGGCCCCAAGGCGGGCGAGGTGATGGTGGAGATCAAAGCCACCGGAATCTGCCACACCGATGCGTTCACCCTGTCAGGCGATGATCCGGAGGGCGCGTTCCCGGCTATTCTGGGCCATGAAGGCGCGGGCGTGGTGGTGGACACAGGGCCCGGGGTCACCGGCCTTCATGTCGGCGATCATGTGATCCCACTCTATACGCCTGAATGCCGGTCGTGCGATTATTGTCTCAATCCCAAAACCAATCTGTGCCAGGCGGTGCGCGAAACCCAAGGCGCGGGCGTGATGCCGGACGGCACCAGCCGTTTTTCCTATAAAGGCAAACCGCTCTTGCACTATATGGGTTGCTCGACCTTCGCCAATTACACGGTGCTGCCGGAAATCGCAGTGGCGAAAATCCGTAACGACGCCCCCTTTGACAAAGTGTGCTATATCGGCTGCGGGGTCACCACGGGCGTGGGCGCGGTGATGTTCACCGCTAAAGTGGAGCCGGGCGCGCGCGTCGTGGTGTTCGGTCTGGGCGGCATTGGTCTTAACGTTATTCAGGGCGCACGCATGGTGGGCGCGCGGCAGATCATCGGCGTTGACATAAATGATTCCAAAAAAGCGCTGGCGGAAAAATTCGGCATGACAGATTTTGTCAACCCTAAAGAGATCAAAGGCGATGTGGTCGGACATCTGGTGGAGCTCACCGGCGGTGGTGCGGATTATTCGTTTGAATGTATCGGCAATGTCAACACCATGCGCCAGGCATTGGAGTGCTGCCATAAGGGCTGGGGGCAATCTGTGATTATCGGTGTTGCGGGCGCGGGTCAGGAAATCAGTACACGGCCTTTCCAGCTTGTGACCGGCCGCGTGTGGCGGGGCTCCGCCTTTGGTGGCGCGCGCGGACGCACGGATGTGCCGGCCATCGTCGATATGTATATGGAGGGACGCCTCAATATCGACGACCTGATCACGCACACCATGGGGCTTGAAGACATCAACAAAGGCTTCGATTTGATGCACAGCGGCGAATCGATCCGTAGCGTCGTTGTGTATTAGAGTCTTTGCCGTTTAGGTCGACTGCAAGGGTAGCGCTATCGCCAGTAGCCGGGTACCCACACCCACCCTCGGCGCCGCGAATTCCAGCGGCCGGGGATCCATTTCGCCCCCCGCGGTTGGCGATCCCAAAAACCGCTTACCCAGACATATTGCACGCCGGTCCAACTCCAATAGCCGTCAATCCAAATGGCGTGCGGGGCGGGTATTCTTGGGCGTTGTTCAACCCTTATCGGCGGCGGCCTCTTTGCGACATAAACCACTTGTGGCCCGGGCGGCGGCCCATAAACACCCCTTCGGTGCGTGCACGATGCGGTGAAGGCGGCCAGTGGAAGCGCCAGTAGAAATTTTCGCCTTGTCGGGTCCGGCTGCGTTTCGTGCGTCCTATATGTTCTGTTCATCACAACTCTCATTTTGTTAGTTTCTGATCAGCGCATGGAAACATAAAAAGCATACGCTCTTTTTGACGCCATCAGAAGCAGAGAATATCCATTCTCTTGCTTTTTAACGCGCGGGGGCGCGGAGATCCGTCGGCATCAGCGCGCGAGTGTGCATGAAGTCAGATGTTCGCAAACGTTCAGCTTTTAGCGGCGCTCAGTTTGATCGCGACTTTGGCGGCAAGGTCGAGAAAGATTTTGGCTTCAGCGCTGTCCGGCGCGCTGGCGGTGATGGGCTCACCGGAATCGGATGTTTCGCGGATTTTTGGCAGAAGAGGAATTTCGCCCAAAAAATCGCAGCCCAGCTCTTCCGCCGTTCGGCGCACGCCGCCTTCCCCGAAGATGAATGTTTTCTCTCCCGATTCAGGACTGATGAAATAACTCATATTCTCGATCATGCCCAAAATCGGCACGCGGGTTTTGGTGAACATGGCGAGACCCTTGCGCGCATCGATGAGCGCCAGATCCTGCGGCGTCGACACGATGATGGCGCCCGCCAGCGCCACGCGCTGCACCAGGGTGAGCTGCGCATCGCCGGTGCCCGGCGGCATGTCCACCACCAGCACATCCAATTCGCCCCACTCGACATCGCGCATCATTTGGGTGAGCGCGCTCATCACCATGGGGCCGCGCCAGATCATCGGTGTGTCCTCATCGACCATGAAGCCGATCGACATGGTTTTGAGACCCCAGGCCTCCATGGGTTTCAAACGCTTGCCGTCGGATTCGGGTGTGCCCTTCAGACCCATCAGGCGCGGGACGGAGGGGCCGTAAATATCCGCATCCAAAAGCCCCACACGTTTGCCCAGCTTGGCGAGACCGATGGCCAGATTGATGGCGACGGTCGATTTGCCGACACCGCCTTTGCCGCTGGCAACGGCAATGGTGTGCGTAATGCCGGGCAGGGGCTCGGTACTGAGTGCGGCTTTGGGGGTGGCGTCGGCGGACGCCTTGCGGCTGAGCCCCGGCCGGGCCGGTTGCGGTGCGGGTTGAGGGGGCGGTGTGCTGGCCGCACTCTGTTGAGAGTGTGCCGTCAGCACAGCGGTGACCGACAGCACGCCCGGCACACCATAAGCGGCCTCTTCGCACGCCTTTCGCAAAGGCTCTTTGGCCGCGCCGTCCCGGGGATCAACTTCCACAGAGAATCCGACATGGCCGTCTTTGATCACCAACCCCTGAATGAGGCCTGCGGATACCACATCCAGAGCCTCGCCTTTGGGGTTTGCGCTCTGGGTGTCCCGCACATGGGTGAGGGCGTTGAGGATGTGCTCTTTTGTCAGAGAAGCCATTGCATTTCTTTCCTATCTGGAGCCATGTGAGAGCATCACGCGCTTGAAAATGTCGATTTCTTGCCCAAATCCACATATATTGATCTCTTGTGCGCCGGTGTTTCATTGCGCGTCCCGGAGGACTGCCCTATAACCTCAAATATCCTCAGTCTCCGGTTGAAAAACACCGGGTCATAAAACCAAATGTAATATAGTTCATTTTTGAAGCCGTCAGAACTGATGTGCATACCCCAATAGACTTCAACAGAGAAGGATCTTCATGCCCTGGAATGAAAACAACAGTGGAAGCAATGGCGGCGGTCCCTGGGGGCAAGGCCCGTCGGGGGGGCGGAGCGGCGGTCCGCAGCAGCCGGATCTGGAGGAATTACTCAGGCGTGGCCAGGATAAGTTCCGGCGCGCGTTGCCGGGCGGGAATGTCGGCGGTCCCGCCATTATTGTCGGCCTGCTCATCCTGATCGCGGTCTGGGGCGTCAGCGGGTTTTATACGGTGCAACAAGAAGAGCAGGGCGTTGTGTTGCGGTTTGGGAAATATGACCGCATCACCCAGCCTGGACTGCACTATCACATTCCCTATCCGGTGGAGACGGTCTATACGCCAAAAGTGCTGACCAATAACCAGATCAATATCGGCGTCAATCCGTCCGGTCGGGATATTCCTCAAGAAAGCCTGATGCTCACGGGTGATGAGAACATCGTCAATGTTCATTTTTCTGTCTTCTGGCAGATCAATCCGGCTGAACTGGACACAGGCGAAGGCGTGAAACCGAGCGGAGCGGCTGATTATCTTTTTAACGTGCAGAATCCGGATCAAGCGGTCAAAGCGGTTGCCGAAAGCGCCATGCGCGAAGTGGTGGGACGCAGTGATTTGCAACCGATTATTACCGAAGGGCGGAAGATTGTTGAGAAAGACGCGCAGGAATTAATTCAAAAAACGGTCAACGCTTACGGCACTGGCATATTGATCACGCAGGTGCAATTGCAAAAGGCCGACCCGCCTGATCAGGTGATCGATGCGTTTCGCGATGTTGTGGCCGCGCGGCAGGATCAGGATCGGAAAGTCAATGAAGCCCGCGCTTACGCCAATAAAATTGTTCCCGAAGCCCGCGGCGAGGCGCAACAGGTCATCCAGCAGGCTGAGGCCTATCGCGCCCAGACCGTGGTTGATGCCAATGGTGAGGCGGCGCGTTTCAATTCCATCTACAGAGAGTATAAACAGGCAAAAGGCGTAACGCGGGAGCGCATGTTTCTGGAAACCATGGAGCGCGTGTTGAAGGACAAAAACAAGATTGTGATTGATGACCAGGCGGGGTCGGGCGTCGTTCCCTATCTGCCTTTGCCCGAGTTGAGCAAGCGTCTGAACAAGGGAGATGAATAATGAGTCCGAAAGCACTCTTTTCCTTGATCATAGTTGGATTGCTTGCCATTGGGGGCATGCAGTTTTTTTTCACTGTTCACCAGACCGAGCAGGCAATCGTTCTGCAATTTGGTGAAGCTAAAGAGGTGATTCAGAAGCCCGGATTGAAAACCAAAATCCCGTTCATCCAAAACATCGTTTATATTGATAAGCGTCTCCTTGATCTCGATTCAGTTCCCGAAGAAGTGATTGCCTCGGATCAAGAGCGTTATATTGTCGATGCTTTCGCCCGGTTTCAGATTGTTGATCCGTTGAAATATTTTCAGACGGTCAACAATGAGGCGAATGCGCGCCAGCGCCTTTCGCGTTTTTTAAACTCCAATTTGCGGCGTGTGCTTGGGGGTGTTTCTTCGAACGATATTGTGTCTGGCCAACGGGCGGATCTGATGAATCTCATTGAAGATGGTGTAAATAGTGAAGCGGATTCGGCGGGGCTTGGCATTGCCATCCGTGATGTTCGTATTCGCCGTGTTGACCTGCCTCAGGCAAACAGTGAAGCGATTTACAACCGCATGAGGAGTGAGCGGCAGCAACAGGCGTCGCAGTTTCGAGCTGAAGGCGAAGAAAAAGCGCAGCTCATTCGGGCCGCAGCCGAGCGGCAAAAAACCGTTCTTCTGGCGCGCGCCCGTGAGGAAGGCCAGATCAAACGCGGTGAGGGTGATGCCTTTAGAAACGCGATTTTTGCCTGTGCTTTCGGGGCGGATCCGGATTTCTTTTCCTTTTACCGCTCCATGCAGGCGTATGAACAAGCGTTCAACAGCGATGACACCACGATGGTATTGTCGCCGAATTCCAGATTCTTTCAGTTTTTTGGGAACTCGGCGGGGATGAGTGAAGCGCCGGATGATAGCGCCAAGCCTACGGGTGCGGTGAAGTCCAATGATCCACGGTGTAGCGCCGATGGGTCTTATGATCTGGCGGAAATTGATTTTCTTGCTGCCAGCGCCGCGGTAATTGAGGATGTGGCGCCGCTGCCTGAAGCCCCTGCGCAGGAGTGATTCTGGAGTGCCCTCAAGTGCCTCAAGCGTTTCATTTTTTACGCTCCTCTTTACTAAAAGTGAGAGGCAGGGTCTTAAAAAGAGGTTGGATTTCAGCCGCTTATGAGTGATCTGATCGTGGCCCTCGGCCTTGTTTTTGTGATTGAAGGCGCTCTATACGCTTTGTTTCCCAATGCGGCGCAGAATTTCATGCGCCAGGCGTTGGGTTTGCCCCCCGCGACCTTGCAAAAAGCAGGGATAGGGGCCTGTGTCGTAGGATTGGGAATAGTCTGGTTTATACGGGGGTGATGGAGAGGGTTTTTGGTAAGACATTTGCTCCTAATATCCATGGTAAACTGTCCATACATGCCTCATTTCCTCCACAATGCTGGTCCATCACACGAGACGCTCAAGTTTAAATTAGGATTGAGGCGATCCCATTCAAAGGAGTTCCATCCGTGCTAGTACTCTCCCGTTCTTGTCAAAACCGCTGGCTATCGAGGCAAAGCGCAATGCTGTTTGCAGTGCTTGCTGCCGTTCTGATTTTGGCCTTGCCTGCGCCGGTGGCCGCCCGTTCCGCACCGGACAGTTTTGCCGATCTGGTTGAGCGCTTATCGCCTGCGGTGGTGAACATTTCCACGACTCAGAATGTGGGGAAAACAGACCAGCCGAATTTCAAGATGCCGGAACTGCCACCCGGCTCGCCTTTTGAGGATTTTTTCAAAGAATTTTTTGATGATCAGAATCAGCAGCGGGCGCCGCGCAAAGTGCGCTCGCTGGGATCCGGGTTTATCGTTGACCCAAAAGGCGTGGTGATTACGAATTACCATGTCATCGACGGGGCGGATGAGATCACCGTGATCTTGAGCGACGGCAGTGAGTTGGTTGCCGAGGTTCTCGGGCGGGATCAGAAAACGGATATCGCTGTTCTGAAAGTCAATCCTAAAGGCGATCTGCCTGCGGTCCCGTTCGGTGATTCTGAAAATATCAGAGTGGGGGATTGGGTCGTGGCGATCGGCAACCCACTCGGGTTTGGCGGCACAGTGACGGCGGGAATCATTTCTGCGCGACACCGAAATATTGACGCCGGCCCTTATGATGATTTCATCCAGACCGATGCGTCCATCAACCGGGGTAATTCCGGCGGTCCTTTGTTCAACATGGCTGGTGAAGTAGTTGGTGTGAATACGGCGATTGTCTCGCCGACGGGCGGGTCGATCGGTATCGGCTTTGCCATTCCATCGGGTATTGCCGAAAATGTGGTGGCGCAATTGCGCGAATTTGGCGAGACGCGCCGTGGCTGGCTGGGTGTGCGCATCCAGTCAGTGACCAAGGAAATTGCCGAAAGCATGGATCTGGATCAGCCTGAAGGGGCACTTGTGGCCGGTGTTGACGATGAGGGGCCCGCCGCCAAGGCAAAGCTCCAAGTGGGCGATTTGATCCTGAAATTCGACGGCAAGAACGTGCAGGAAATGCGCGACCTGCCGCGCATCGTCGCAGAAACGGAAATCGGTAAAACCGTTGATGTGATCGTGCTGCGTGACGGAGACAGCAAGATGTTCAAGGTCAAGATCGCCCGGCTGGAAGAAAACGAGCCGGACGACATCGTTCAGGGGGCAAGTTCATCCAACTCCGACACCGATCCTCTCTCGTCCGTCCTGGGTTTGAGCCTGTCCAAATTGACGCCGGAACTGCGCACGGAATATAGCGTGGACAGCTCCGTTGAAGGCGTGTTGGTTGTGGACGTGGAGTTTGGCAGCAATGCTTCTGAAAAAGTGCGCAAAGGGGATGTGATCATTGCCGTCAGTGGTGAACGCGTCCAGACACCCGAAGATGTGGTCGAACAGGTCACGGCGCATACACAGGCCAGCAGCAAGCCGATCCTGTTCTTGTTGAACCGTGGCGGCGAACAAACCTTCCGCTCGATCAGACCGGATGAGGGTTGACGCGGCACTAAGAGCCTTAAATGATCACTCAAGCGCGGCGGATTTGCGCCGCCGTGTATCCCTGCACATAGAGCAGGGCGGTCAGATCGCTGTGTGTGATCTCCACATCGGCGGCTTGGGCGAGGATCTTGTGGGCGTGATAGGCGACCCCCAGACCGGCTTGCTTGATCATGGTGAGATCATTGGCGCCGTCGCCGACCGCCAGCGTTTCATCAGGCTGTAACTTCGAAGTATCGCGCCAGTCACGCAGCGCCTGAAGCTTGGCCTCGCGCCCTAGGATCGGCGCGTCTACTCCACCGGTGAGCACGCCGCCTCTTATGGTAAGGGTGTTGCCCCTGTTGAAATTAAAGCCGAGCGCGGCGGCGACGCGGCTCGTGAAAAACGTGAAGCCGCCGGACACGAGGCACGTGACCGCTCCATGAGCTTTCATGGTGGCGACCAGTTCCCGCGCGCCGGGCATGAAGGTAATGCGCTCGTCGAACACGCGCTGGAGGACGGTTTCATCCAAGCCTTTGAGCAGGCCCACGCGTTCGGCTAAGGCCGGCTCAAACTCCAGCTCGCCCGCCATGGTGCGTGCGGTGATGGCCGCCACTTGGCGTTTAACACCGGCAAAATCCGCTAATTCGTCGAGACATTCCTGTTCGATGATGGTGGAATCCATGTCCGCCAGCAGCAGCTTCTTGCGCCGTCCTTTGTTGAGCTGCACTGCCACATCAATGGGATGCGGCGTATAGTAGTTGGCGATCACTCCTGCGAAGGCGCGGGGGGACTCGCAATCATTAGGCAGAGCATCGAACAAAATATCGCACGCGGCGCCTTCCGCCAGCCAGACCGGCTTTTGTGAGGTGACGCCAAGTAGCCCCAGAGCGACGCGAATCCGGTCGAGGGATTCTAGCGTCAAGTCAGGCGCCCCAGAGGGGCTGATCACTGTAGCGACATAAGTCATATGGCTTGTGGCTTTCACTCAAACCCGTTCAGAGGCATAAAAGCCCCATGGAACAAAAGGCCATTCTTATTGCAGGCCCGACCGCCACCGGCAAGTCCGCGATCGCTCTGGACGTGGCGGAGGAAGTGGGTGGGCTCATCATCAATACTGATTCCATGCAGGTCTACCGCGATTTGCATATTCTGACCGCGCGTCCTGATGCCGCCGCCCTGGCGCGCGCGCCGCACCGGCTTTATGGCGTGCTGGATGCGCAAGAAAAGTGCTCGGTGGGCCGCTGGCTTGATCTGGCCAAAGGCGCGCTGGAAGAGGCAAGGTCTTTAGGCAAGGCGCCCATTTTTGTCGGCGGAACGGGTCTTTACTTTAAGGCTCTTGAAGAAGGGCTGTCGCCTCTTCCCCCCATTCCGGAGGAACTTGTTGCCGGCGCCTCGGCGCTGTATGAGGAGATCGGCGGTGAGGCCTTCCGGGACCGTCTGGCTGTGCGCGATCCTGTATCGGCCGCGCGCCTGCCCGGCGGCGATCGCCAGCGATTGATCCGGGCGTGGAGTGTGGTTGAGGCCACGGGGCGAACTTTAAGTGACTGGCATCAAATTAAGGGCAAACCCCTGCTGACCGGGCCGCGCGTGGGGGTCGTGCTTGAGCCTGAGCGGGATTGGCTCTATGCGCGGTGTAACGAGCGGTTCGATGCCATGATGGCGGCGGGGGCTTGGGATGAGGTGGCGGCCCTGGCGGCGCGCCGTTTGCCGCACGATCTGCCGGCGTTGCGCGCCCTCGGGGTGCGCCCCCTGATGCGGGTGCTTGCGGGAGATTTGCCCCTTGAAGATGCTGTTTCACAAGCCAAAACCCTGACGCGGCGCTATGCGAAACGCCAGATGACCTGGTTTCGGAATCAGATGATGTCGTGGAAGCATATAAATACGCAAGATTCGATAAGTTTTAGAGATAAAATCTTTACACATATTCGCTAAAACTCCTTGACCGGGCGATGATGCTTGCGTTAGGTTGCGCGCCTTGTGCTGGCTGGTGCGGCGGTTTTGCTGTGACTTGCCCCTTTTTTTGGCGTTCACATCCCCGGACGGGATTTTGAGCGGCATTCATGTAAGGATAAACCCCGTGATGAAGGCGAACAAAGACGCCTCACACCCCCGTATGACCGGGGCGGAGATCGTCATTCAGGCTCTGATCGACCAGGGCGTTGACGTCATCTTCGGCTATCCCGGCGGCGCGGTTTTGCCGGTTTATGACGCTTTGTTCGAGCATGACCAGATCCGGCACATTCTGGTCCGTCATGAGCAGGGGGCGGTTCACGCCGCTGAAGGCTATGCCCGGTCCACCGGTAAGCCCGGCGTGGTGCTTGTGACCTCGGGGCCCGGCGCCACCAATGCGGTGACTGGTCTGGCCGACGCTATGCTGGATTCGATTCCCATCATCTGCCTCACCGGCCAGGTGGCCACCCGTCTCATTGGTTCGGACGCCTTTCAGGAGGCTGACACGGTGGGTATTACGCGCCCCTGCACCAAGCATAATTGGCTGGTCAACGATGTCGATACTCTGCCGAAGATCATGCATGACGCATTTTATGTCGCGACCCATGGCCGCCCCGGTCCGGTTGTCGTCGATCTTCCCAAAGACATTCAATTTGCTGAAGCCGATTATACCGGGCCGTCCAATGAGGGTCACCGCAATTACCAACCGCAGGTTAAAGGCGATCCGGATAAAATCGAGCAGGCGGTTGCAGCCATGGCAAATGCGCGCCGTCCGCTCTTTTATACCGGCGGCGGCGTGATCAACGCCGGCCCGGAAGCTTCGCGCCGCTTGCGCGAGCTGGTGCAACTCACCGGTTTTCCTATCACCTCGACCCTGATGGGCCTGGGCGCCTATCCCGCCTCAGATCCGCAATGGCTTGGCCTTGTCGGCATGCATGGAACTTATGAATCCAATAACGCCATGCATGATTGTGATGTCATGATCAATATTGGCGCGCGTTTTGATGATCGCGTGACGGGGAATATCGAAAAATTCTCCCCCGGTTCGAAAAAGATTCATGTCGACATCGATCCTTCGTCGATCAATAAAACCATCATGGTCGACATTCCCATTGTCGGCGATTGCGCGCATGTCCTGGCCGCCATGCTTGAGGTTTGGAAAAGAAAGAAAATCAAAAAAGATCCATCAATGCATCGTGACTGGTGGCAACAGATCGACACCTGGCGCGCGCGTAATTGTTTGAGCTACCAACAAAAAGGGCAGGTCATTCAGCCGCAATACGCCATTGAGCGGCTCTATGCCCTGACGCGGGATAAAGACGTCTACATTTCTACTGAAGTGGGGCAGCACCAGATGTGGGCCGCCCAGCATTTCAAATTCGAGCAGCCCAATCGCTGGATGACTTCGGGCGGGCTGGGGACCATGGGATATGGCCTGCCGGCGGCGGTCGGGATTCAGATTGCCCATCCCGGTTCGCTGGTGATCGATATTGCCGGTGAGGCCTCCGTGCTGATGACCATGCAGGAGATGTCCACCGCTATGCAGTATGATTTGCCGATCAAAATTTTTATTTTGAACAATCAATATATGGGCATGGTGCGTCAGTGGCAGGAGCTTCTTCACGACAAGCGCTATTCTCATTCCTACACCGAAGCTCTGCCCGATTTTGTTAAATTGGCAGACGCTTATGGCGGCCATGGCATACGCATAACTTGCGCCGACGAACTGGATGCTGGTATTCAGGAAATGATGGCGGTGGATAAGCCGGTCCTTGTTGATTGCATGGTTGACCAGCAGGCCAATTGTTTTCCCATGATCCCGTCGGGCGCAGCGCATAATGAGATGATCCTGAGCGATCAGGATGAGCCCACCGAAATTTCCGAAGAGGGAAAAATGCTGGTCTAGCGGATTTCCCTCTTGCGTGATTTCAGTAGGATTTATGGACAGGTACGAAAAGATATGATGAAAGATCAACCGAGCGAGCGTCGCTGCATCGCCATTCTCGTTGATAATGAAGCGGGGGTGTTGGCGCGCGTGATCGGCCTGTTTTCGGGCCGGGGTTACAATATCGACAGTCTGACCGTCTCTGAGGTCGATCCGCAGAAGCATACATCGCGGATCACCATTGTCAGTAATGGTACGGCGATGATCCTGGAGCAATTGAAAGCGCAGCTCGGCCGTCTGGTGCCGGTTCAAAAAGTCGTCGACATGACGCTTGATCACGATTCGGTGGAACGCGAATTGGCCTTGGTCAAGGTGAAAGGCACGGGCGAAAAACGCGTTGAGTCCTTGCGCCTGTCCGACGCCTTTCGGGCGCAGGTCATCGACACGACGCACGAATCTTTTGTTTTTGAACTTACCGGATCTCCCTCCAAGCTCGATGCTTTTGTCAATCTCATGCGCCCTTTAGGCCTCGTCGATGTGTCACGCTCCGGCGTGGCCGCCATCGCGCGCGGATCCGAGGGTATGTAATTTTTAGTTCAGAAAAGGAAAATGACTATGCGCGTTTATTATGACCGCGACGCCGATGTTAATCTCATCAAGGGCAAGAAAGTTGCGATTATTGGCTATGGCAGTCAGGGCCATGCCCATGCGCTGAACTTGCGCGATTCGGGCTTGAGCGAAATTGCCGTGGCGCTGAGAGACGGATCGGGCTCCGCCAAAAAAGCTTCCCAAGAAGGCCTGAACGTGATGAGCGTGGCTGACGCCGCTAAATGGGCCGACGTGCTGATGATGCTGACCCCTGATGAATTGCAGGCCGATATCTATACCGACCACCTGGCTGATAACATGCGGCAGGGCGCTGCGCTTTTGTTCGCCCACGGATTGAATATTCATTTTAACCTTATTCTCCCGCGCTCCGACATCGATGTGCTGATGGTGGCGCCCAAAGGGCCGGGCCATACGGTGCGCGGTGAATATCTGCGTGGGGCGGGGGTTCCGTGCCTGATCGCCATTGCGCAGGACGCCACCGGCAATGCCCATGATCTGGGCCTGTCTTATGCTTCGGCCATCGGTGGCGGCCGGGCCGGCATCATCGAGACCACTTTTCGCGAAGAATGCGAAACCGATCTCTTCGGCGAGCAGGTGGTGCTGTGCGGCGGCGTGGTGGAGTTGATCCGTAACGGCTTTGAAACACTGGTGGAGGCGGGCTATGCGCCGGAGATGGCGTATTTTGAATGCCTGCATGAGGTCAAGCTCATTGTCGATCTCATCTATGAAGGCGGCATCGCCAATATGAACTATTCCATTTCCAACACCGCTGAATATGGCGAATATGTCACCGGCCCCCGGATTGTCACGGGCAAGACCAAAGCCGAGATGAAAAAAGTGCTGGAGGATATCCAATCAGGCCGGTTTACCCGTGACTGGATGCTGGAGAACAAAGTGGGGCAGACCAGCTTCAAGGCCCTGCGCGCCGCTTCCCAAAGCCACCCCATTGAAGAAGTCGGGGACCGCCTGCGCGCCATGATGCCGTGGATCGCCGAAACCCGCCTCGTGGACAAAGACAAAAATTGAGAGTTTAAGGTCCGCCAAAAAACCGTTTTAAGAGCCTTTTGCCTGCAATCCGGGTTTCTTGTATGCTGGCGAGGCCGCGAGTGCACTGGGCGCTTCGCAAGCATGGGGGGAAGGGTGCCATGATGCCTGAGTGGGTGTTCGTCATGAAGCACAAAATGGGCGCGTTCGATAAAAGGACGCTATTGGCGTTCAGCGCCTCCCTTTTTTTGCTAATCTGCGTGGTTTTTGCCTTTGTTTTTGGAGGCGATTGGCTGGGGATCAACACTCAAGGCGACGTTGAAACGTTGCTTAGCCAGATCCGCGAAAGTCCCTGGGCGCCTCTGATGGTGCTGGCGGTCTATTCCCTGATCGGTCTCACCGGTGCGCCTCAGTTTATGCTGATGGCCGCGGCGGTGGTGATTTTCGGGCCCCTCATCGGTTTTGCCTATGCCTGGCTGGGGACGGTGTTCAGCGCTTGTGTCGGGTTTTTGGTCGGTCACTATATGGGCGGAGAAGTTATCCGCCGGTTTGCCGGGGAGCGGGTTAACCGCATGAGCCAGAAGATCGGAGATCATGGCGTGGTGGCGAGTATTCTGGTGCGGGTGGTCCCGACCGCGCCGTTTGCCGTGGTCAATATGATGGCGGGGGCCTCCCATATCGGCTTTGGCCAATATCTCATAGGCACGCTGTTGGGGGTGGTGCCCAAAGCGGCGCTCATCGCCTATATCGGCGCCAGCCTGTCCGGTTTTATCGAAGAGCGTAATCCGCTTGATCTGGCCCTTCTGGGCCTGGTGCTGCTGCTCTGGGTGGGGGTTGGCTTTTACGTGCAGCGCTGGGTGCGCCGTGAGAAGCGGGAGCCCGATGCGGTGCGAAGTCCCGCCCTTGCCACCGCGACCTCTCAAAGAGCAGACGCGGCTGAAAGTGTCAGGCGCACGACAAACGCCAAGGAAGTCGCCTGATTTTTTCCGACTCATCTTCAACCCTTGCGTAATCCCTGCGCGGTAACATATAAACCTGTAAGACAGGCTAATCGCAGGAATTGAGCCGTGCATTTTTTGACGAACAGATATGGATGTGAAGTGGGTGGCCGCAGAGCCGCTTGCCTGACGCCTGCCTGTCCTGCACCTGCCAGTTCTTCTGCTTTAGGGATCCTTCTCCTTATCTGCCCCTAAGTGCTGGCTGCTTCCTGTCAGGGGAGCGGGCATTTGGGGGAGTGTAAAAGCCAAACCCGACTTTTCCATTTATGTGAAGGACTCGAAGGCCATGAGCCATACATCAGAACACGATATAATCAGGATTTTCGACACTACTTTGCGTGATGGCGAGCAATCGCCGGGCGCCTCCATGACTCTGGAAGAAAAACTGCAGATCGCCCATCTCCTGGAGACCATGGGCGTTGATATCATCGAAGCGGGCTTTCCCATTGCTTCCAATGGGGATTTCGAAGCGGTGAACGAAGTTGCCAAAACCATCAAAACGTGCGTGGTGTGCGGATTGGCGCGGGCCGGCGCCAAGGATATTGAGCGGGCGGCTGAGGCCCTTAAGCCCGCCGCCCGGCCGCGCATTCACACCTTTATTTCCACCAGCCCCGTCCATATGAAACATAAGCTGGCACTGGAGCCCGAACAGGTGATGGACGCCGTGATTGCCAGTGTGACGCTGGCGCGCAACTATACTGATGATGTGGAATGGTCACCTGAAGATGCAACGCGTACGGATCATGACTTTTTGTGCCGGACGGTTGAAGCTGCGATCCGGGCAGGCGCCACCACCATCAATATTCCCGATACGGTGGGCTATACCGTGCCGCAAGAATATGGCGCGCTGATCGCCATGTTGAAAACCCGTGTGCCCAATATCGACAAGGCGGTGCTCTCCACCCATTGTCATAATGACCTAGGGTTGGCGGTAGCCAATTCCATCGCCGGTGTGGCCGCCGGCGCCCGCCAGATCGAATGCACCATCAACGGATTGGGAGAGAGGGCCGGCAATGCGGCCATGGAAGAAATCGTCATGGCGTTCCGCACACGCGGCGACGCTTTGCCTTATGACACAGCAGTGGATGCCACTAAAATCGTTCAGGCCTCCAAGCTGGTGTCGACGGTGACCGGCTTTCCTGTGCAGTATAACAAAGCCATTGTCGGCAAAAACGCCTTTGCCCATGAATCGGGCATTCACCAGGATGGCATGCTGAAGAACAATGAAACGTATGAGATCATGACGCCGGAAAGTGTGGGACTTTCCGAATCCAGCCTGGTGATGGGCAAGCATTCAGGAAGGCATGCTTTCCGCGAAAAGATTACCGAATTGGGCTATCAATTGGGTGACAACGCCATTGAAGATGCGTTTCGCCGGTTCAAGGAACTCGCCGACAAGAAAAAAGACGTCTTTGATGAGGATATCGAAGCGCTGGTGGATGATGAGGTGTTTCGCGGCGGGGACCGGATGAAAGTCACCCATCTCAAAGTCGTGGCGGGGACGCAAGGTCCGCAGCAGGCGGATCTAACCTTGGAAATCGATGGCGAGGCGCACCAAAGCTCGGCGACCGGCGATGGTCCGGTGGACGCCGTTTTCAATGCGATCAAGAATATCTGCGGGCGCACCGCCCATTTGAAGCTCTATCAGGTGCATGCGGTGACCCAAGGCACTGATGCGCAGGCCGGGGTCAGTGTCCATCTGGAAGAAGAGGGCCGTTCGGTGGTCGGGCGCGGCGCGGACACAGACACCATGGTGGCGTCGGCCCGGGCCTATGTGAATGCGTTGAATAAACTTCATCTGAAGCGGCAGAAAAGTGCGCTTGGCGCCCTATAGATAATATAAGGTCCAATCTCCCCCCGGACCCGGCCAGAGCTGTATCCGGCCGGGTTCGGGGCGCGCGGCGCTGGTTTATTTTGCCCGGACGCAGTAAAAAAGTATTGCCGTCAAATTAACGTTAATGACTCGATGCCTATTCTTGTCATTATAGTGAGTGCGCGAGGTGTTGAACCTCTGTGCATCGAAATGTCATTTCTCCAGAACAAGGCAAAAACCGCGATGTTTGCAAGTTTGTTTGGACTTCTCTCCGCCGACATGGCCATAGATTTGGGCACGGCGAATACGCTGGTTTATGTCAAGGGGCGGGGCATCGTGCTCAATGAGCCCTCTGTCGTGGCGATTCAAACTAAAGCCGGAAAAAAACACGTTTTGGCGGTGGGTAATGAGGCCAAGCTGATGCTGGGCCGGACGCCTGGGAATATCGAGGCCATCCGCCCGATGCGCGACGGCGTGATTGCGGATTTCGAAGTGGCTGAGGAGATGATCAAGCATTTTATCCGCAAAGTGCACAATCGCCGGTCTTTTGCTTCTCCCCAGATCGTTGTTTGCGTGCCGTCCGGAGCGACCGCCGTGGAGCGGCGCGCGATCCAGGAATCGGCCCTGTCAGCCGGGGCGCGGCGCGTCAATCTCATCGAAGAGCCGGTAGCCGCCGCCATTGGTGCGGGCCTGCCGGTGTCTGAGCCCACGGGCTCCATGGTTGTGGATATTGGCGGGGGAACGACGGAAGTGGCTGTTTTGTCCCTCGGCGGGGTGGTCTATTCCCGTTCGGTGCGCGTTGGCGGTGATAAAATGGACGAGGCCATTATCGCCTATATCCGGCGCATGCATAATCTTCTGGTCGGGGAAGCCAGTTCCGAGCGAATTAAAAAAGAGATCGGCTCGGCCTGCCCTCCATCAGATGGCAATGGCCTCACCATGGAGATTAAAGGCCGGGATTTGATGAACGGTGTGCCCAAGGAGGTGACCATCGGTCAACGCCAAATTTCCGAAAGCCTGGCCGAACCCGTGGCCGCGATCGTTGAGGCGGTGAAAGTGGCCCTGGAATCAACGCCGCCCGAATTGGCCGCCGATATTGTCGACAAAGGGATCGTGCTCACAGGAGGCGGGGCTCTACTGACCAATCTCGATCAGGTTTTGCGCGAAGAGACCGGATTGCCGGTCAGCATTGCCGATGAGCCGCTGTCTTGTGTGGCGCTGGGCACGGGGCAGGCCCTCGAAAACATGAAGGCGATGAAGGGCATCTTGTCTACGGTTTACTAGGACTTTTACGCCATTATAATCGTCTGCTTGAAGAGACGTTTGGGGCCAATTGACCCTGATGAGCTGTCTCGCCCCCTTTGAGTTTTTGGGAGCCTGTCATTGGTGCGACATCGATTAGGACAAGCCGACCGCATAACAGTGCCGTTTCGCATGTTATCGCACCGATTCTCGATGGCGGTGATGCTGATCATCTCTTGCGCGCTGCTGTTGTTCGGGCGGGCTGAGGCGTATGTCTTCGATGATGCCCGCACCAAAACAGTCGAAATCATGGCGCCCGTGATGGAGCTGTTTTCCGCACCTCTCAGCCTGTTTCGCAATTGGCTGGGGAATTTCGACGACTATTTTGATGTTTATGAAAAAAACCGCCAATTGCGGGAAGAAAACAATCGCCTGTTGGCATGGAAGACCCGCGCTTTGCGTTTGGAACAGGTGGCGATCCGGTATCAAGATCTGCTGGGTGTGCAGTTGGAACCGGAGATCACTTATATTTCAGGCCGTGTCGTGTCCGATTCCGGGGGACCTTTTGTTCATACCATGATCATCAATACCGGGCGCAAACAAGGTGTGACCGAAGGTCAAGCGGTGGTGGACAGGCAAGGATTTATTGGCCGTGTGGTGGGAACCGGGCGCGAAGCATCCCGAATTCTGTTGATTTCAGATCTCAACAGCCGTGTTCCGGTGTTGGTGGAGTCAAGTCATGATCGCGCGGTGATGACGGGTGACAATACGTCCCGTCCGAATTTGGAATTTCTGTCCGATAATGCCGAAATTAAAGCTGGTGACCGGGTTGTGACGTCCGGTTCTGGCGGGATGTTGCCTCCCGGCCTGCCGATCGGGGTGGCTGTTCAGGCAGGGGATGGAAAATTCCGTGTACAGCCTTTTGCCAATCAGGCCCGCGCCGCTTATGTCCGCGTTCTGCGCTATGAATTTCCTAAAGAGATTGAGCTGGAAACGGACGAGGAGGTGGTGACCAAAACGCTCAGTGTCGAATTACCTCCACAGCCCCCCGCTTTGCCGGAGCCCGAACCATCTCCAGCTGAGCCCCAAGCCCAACCCCTGCCACCAACCGAGTCCCAGCCTCAAGTCACTACCGGAGAGCCGATACAAGTTCTGCCGCTCGGCGAGCCTGACGAACCATTGGGAGATGATGATGGATAGAAGCCTGTCTCGTCCTTTGAGTGCATTGTATCAGTTATCGATTCCCTTTGTAGTGGCGCTGCTGTGCGTGATGTTCTCCATGTTGCCTCTGGGGCTATCATCGGGTGTTGTAATTGCCCCCTCTTTTGCTCTGATGGCGGTGTATTACTGGGGGCTGTACCGACCCGATCTCATGCCGCCTTTTACCGTGTTCCTGGTTGGGCTTTTTCAAGATCTGATGTCCGGTGGGCCATTGGGGTTGTGGTCACTGGTCTATCTTGCCGTATATGGAGTTGTTGTTTCTCAGCGGCTATTTTTTATCGGTAAGGCATTTTTGGCCATCTGGTTTGGTTTTGGCGTCATGGCTCTGGTGGCCGGTACGATTTCCTGGGTGGTCTCTTGCCTCTATTTTGGCATGGTCCTATCCCCTCTGTCCGTGCTGGTTCTGGCGCTCTTGTCTTTTGTACTCTATCCGGTGGCGGCGCGGTTTTTTGCGGCTGTTCAAAATCAGTTTCTCATTCAGCCTTAAAGGCAGGCATATATTAGGTTGGGGCGAGACCCATGGAAACGAAAGATCACGATCGCTATAAGGCTTTCACCCGCCGGACGGCCATCATGTCGGCTGGCGGCATGGGTGTGCTCGCGACTTTGTTTGGACGGCTTTATTATCTTCAGGTTGTCAAATCCGCTGAATATGTCGGTTTGGCAGATGACAACCGGATGAGCATGGAGTTGCTGGCGCCACTCAGGGGGCGGATTTTTGACCGTTTCGGTGTTGAGTTGGCTGCCAATACGAAAAATTTCAGAGTCGTTCTGATCCCTGAGCAGACTGAGAGCGTTGAAATGTCTCTCGACGATCTGGCAAAAATTATCCACATCAGTGAAGGGCAAAGAAAAAAGGTCTTACGGGCTGCGGCGCGTCAAAGGAAATTTTCGTCGATTATTGTCGCTGAGAATCTGAGCTGGGAGGATTTTGCCCGCGTGAATATCAACGGGCCTAGTCTTGCCGGTATCAAGCCCGATGCCGGTGTCTCGCGTTATTATCCTTTCGGACCGGATCTGGCTCATGTTGTCGGCTATGTGGCGGCAGTGAATGAAGAAGAGATCGGAGACGATCCGGTTTTGTCCTTGCCGGGATTTCGCATCGGTAAAAGCGGAATTGAACGGCAGATCGAAAACGAATTGCGCGGTAAGGCGGGCAGCCGTCAGGTCGAGGTTAATGCCTATGGCAAAGTAAAGCGTGAGCTGTCGCGCAACGAAGGTGTTGCGGGCCAGGATGCGGTTCTGACGCTGGATATGGAGCTGCAAAGCAAAGCCATGCAACGGCTTGCCGGGGAGAGCGCGGCTTGCGTGGTCATGGATATCAAGACCGGTGATGTGTTGGTGTTGGCTTCGACGCCTGCGTATGATCCCAATGATTTCGTCGTCGGAATTGCGCAAGAGAAGTGGGATGGGCTGCAGAAGGACAAATACAAGCCTCAACTCAATAAAACGATCGGCGGTGAATATTCGCCCGGCTCCACGTTCAAGATGGTCACCGCGCTTGCCGCGCTGGATGCCGGTGTGATGTCGCCCGATGATTATGTTTTTTGCAGCGGCTCCATGTATTTTGGTAACCGAACGTGGAACTGCTGGAAAAAAGGCGGCCATGGCGCCTTGTCCATGAAAAATGCGGTGAAGCATTCATGCGATATTTTCTTTTATGAGGCCGCCAAGCGTACCGGGATTGATAATATTGAAAAAATGGCCAGGCGGTTTGGGCTTGGGAGCGCATATGATTTTGGCATGCCGGAGGAAAAAGCGGGCCTGGTGCCGAGTAAAGGCTGGAAGATTGCCAATCGGGGCGAGAGCTGGCAGCAGGGGGAAACGCTGAACACGGGCATTGGTCAAGGGTTTTTGCTGACCACACCGGTGCAATTGGCAGCTATGACAGCGCGTTTGGCCAATGGCGGCTTTGCCGTTAAACCCCGTATTTTCCGTTCCGTGGGGTCAGACGTTTATCCTTCTGAAGAAAGTGCGCGGATAAATGTTCCACAGCGTCATCTTGATGTCGTTCTTGCCGGAATGAATGGGGTTTCGAATGAACCGGGAGGGACTGCGTATGGCAGCCGTATCTGGGACAAGGGAATGGAGCTGGCAGGCAAAACCGGAACCGTACAGGTTTACTCTATTTCCAAAGCAGAGCGGCTGGCGGGAATTCGAAAGGGCGAACAATTGCCCTGGAAGCTGAGAGATCACGCCTGGTTTGTTGCCTTTGCGCCGGTCTCAAATCCGCGCTATGCGATCTCGGTTTTTGTCGAACATGGGATCAGCGGGTCCCGTGCCGCGGCGCCGGTTGCACGCGATATCATGCACGAGGTTCTGCTCAAGGATCCGGCGCGGATTATGGCTATCCCGCCCGTCGCCAGCGGCCAGATTGTGCGGCCAGCGCTCACCCGGGAGAGTTAAGATGTCATTTTTGGAAATCATGGGCGGGTCAGGCCGTGAGCTGCGGCTCTCTGAAAAGTTTTTTGAAATCAATTGGGGTTTCATTCTTTTGCTGTGTGTGATTGCTGGTATTGGCTTTGCCATGTTGTATTCCGTGGCCGGCCATCATCTGGCCCCCTGGGCGTCAAGCCAGATGATACGTTTTGGCGTCGGCATGGGGGTGCTGCTTATTGTGGCGTTGATTGATATCCGTGTGTGGATGGATCTGGCTTATCCGGCTTATGGCGCGGCTCTTCTTCTGTTGATCGGGGTTGAGTTCTGGGGTGCTGCGGGAATGGGGGCCCAGCGCTGGATCGATTTGGGCGTCGTTCAGGTTCAACCCTCCGAGATGATGAAAATTGCCATGGTGTTGGCCTTGGCACGCTATTTTCATGGGATATCTATGGAACAGGTCTCCCGGCCGTTCTATATGCTACCGCCCGTGTTGATTATCATGGTGCCCGTCGGCTTGGTATTGCGCCAGCCGGATCTGGGCACGGCCGCCCTTTTAATGATCGGGGGAATAGGGCTGTGGATTGTTGCCGGACTCAACTGGAAAATTATTATCTCGGGGCTGGCCTTGGGGCTTGTCGCTATTCCCTTCGGGTGGGGGTCGCTTTACGATTACCAGCGCGACAGGGTTCTGACCTTTCTCGATCCGGAGCGTGATCCTCTGGGCGCGGGATACAATATCATCCAGTCAAAAATTGCACTGGGAGCAGGTGGATTATGGGGCCGCGGCTTTGGTCAGGGATCACAGTCGCAACTCAATTTTCTCCCCGAAAAGCAGACCGATTTTATTTTCACCATGCTGGGAGAAGAAATGGGTTTGATGGGGACCTATGGTCTGCTCTTTCTCTATCTTCTGGTGATGGGCTATGGTGTTGCCTTCGCCCTGGAGTCGCGTAATCATTTCGGGCGGCTTCTGGCTATGGGCATATGCATCACTTTTTTCCTTTATGTCGCCATTAATGTGGCCATGGTGATGGGCCTCATTCCCGTTGTCGGGGTGCCGTTGCCGTTGGTGTCTTATGGCGGAACCGCGATGATCACGCTCCTGTTCGGTCTTGGTCTTTTGATGAGCGTCCATGTTCACCGCTCTATCGAAGTGCCCCGCACGTCCGTCGGACTCTGGTAGGGTTTTGAGTGCTTTGCGTACTTGAGAGCGCTTTGACGTAACGGACATGAAAAAGGGGTGGTCCCATGCAGGTCAATCAGAAAAGCGAGCATTGGTCATCACGCTTCGCCTTTATTCTGGCGGCGGTCGGTGCGGCGGTCGGTCTTGGTAATTTCTGGCGCTTTCCTTATATGGCGGGGGAAAATGGCGGCAGCGTTTTCGTTGTCGTCTACATCTTGTGTATCATAGCGGTGGCCTTGCCGATCCTGATGGCGGAACTTCTGATCGGGCGGCGCGGGGGCCTCAGTGCGGTCGGCAGCGTGCGCAAAGTGGCTGTGGAGAGTGACCGGTCAGCGTCTTGGCGGGTCATTGGCTGGATCAGCATGATCGCCGCATTTCTCATTCTCAGCTATTACAGCGTCATCGCCGGATGGGTGATCGCCTATATTCCTCCCGCAGTGACCGGCGCATTGAAGGGCATCACGGCCGAGGCCAGTGGCGCGCGCTTTGACGCTCTTTTGGCAGCGCCAGGACTTTTGGTGTTCTATCATGCACTGTTCATGGTGCTGACGGTTTTCATTGTCTCGCGGGGGGTCATCAGGGGGATTGAACGGGCGGTTGAAATCCTCATGCCGCTTTTTTTCGTTATGCTGCTGGTCGTTGTTGTGTATTCATGGGTCACCGGCGATACGGATCGGGCATTTGCCTTTCTGTTCTCCCCAGATTTTTCAAAAATCACGCCCTCCATGGTTCTGGACGCCATTGGTCAGGCTTTCTTCTCCATCGGGGTCGGCATGGCCATTATGATCACCTATGGCGCGTATCTGACGCCGGCAACCAACATTCCACGCTCCTCCTCGATCATCTGTTTTGCCGACACGCTGGTTGCCGTTCTGGCGGGGATCGCGATTTTCCCCATTGTGTTTGCTGTCGGGCTGGATCCGGCCAGCGGACCGGGCCTGATTTTTGTCACCCTGCCGGTGGCGTTCGGGCAGATGCCGTTTGGCCAAATATTCGGTACGGTGTTTTTTGCCCTCGCCCTCTTTGCGGCGCTGACTTCTTCCATCTCTCTGCTGGAGATTGTGGTCTCGTGGGGGGAGGAGCACACCTCCTGGAGCCGGGCGCGCCTGGCCTATGTCAGCGGCTTGTCGGCCTGGGTGATCGGCATTGCCAGTGTGCTGTCAACAAATATTTGGGCGGATGTTTATCTTCTGGGCATGTTCACGCCATTTCAGACCATGACTATTTTTGATCTGCTCGATTATCTGACCGCCAATATTATGTTGCCCGTGGCGGGGCTGCTCACGGCTATTTTTGCCGGTTGGTTCGTGCAAAAGGCGCTCACGTTACGCGAATTAGGGCTTCCCGATGGCGCCGCCTATGCCATTTGGCGCATTCTTGTGCGCTATGTGGCGCCGGTGAGCGTGGGGGCTGTGCTTGTCTATCTCACCATCGGCAAGGCGCTGTTGAGCTAGAGCAAATTCCGTTTGCACGGAATCTCTCTAGCATTATATCGCTCACGCCAGCGCGTCTTATGCGCGCGGCTTCGCGGGAGCGGCGCAAAGCGCCGGGCTGCGCGTGCAGCCTTAAGCCGTTTCCGTGTGCACGGAAACGACTCTAATATGATTTGAAACGGTCCGTGGCGGCCACCAGGCCGCAAGCGATGCCCGGCTCGCTAGCCGCATGGCCGGCGTCAGGTACGATAACCAGTTTGGCTTCGGGCCATGCCCGATGGAGCGTCCAGGCCGACATCAGGGGTGTCACCACATCATAGCGTCCCTGGACGATCACGCCTGGAATATGGCGCATGCGGTCAATATGATCCAAAAGCTGGGTCTCGCTGGTCAGAAATCCTTTGTTGATAAAGTAATGACATTCAATCCGGGCAAAGGCGATGGCAAACGCGTCCTCGCCAAAGGCGCTCACGCGCGCTTTGTTTTCCAGCAGGGACACTGTGCGTGCTTCCCATTGGCTCCACGCGCGGGCGGCTTGCAATCGGGTCTCCAAGTCAGGACTATTGAGACGCCGGTGGTAGGCTTCCAAAAGGTTGCCTCGCTCAGATTCTGGAATGGGAGCGATGAATTTCTCCCAGCTATCGGGGTAGAGGGCATGAGCGCCGTATTGATAAAACCAGCGCAGTTCTTCTTGGCGCAGGAGGAAAATGCCGCGCAAGACCAGTTCCGTTACAGCCTTGGGATGTGTTTGCGCATAAGCCAAGGCCAGAGTGCTGCCCCATGAACCGCCAAAAACCTGCCATCTTTCAATGTTGAGATGGTTTCGAAGGCGTTCGATGTCAGCCACAAGATCCCAGGTGGTGTTGGCTTTGAGGCTGGCATGG
>JAJFIO010000193.1 GCA_021774915.1 Alphaproteobacteria bacterium | reverse complement strand
GATCCAGAAGCTCCATCCGAGCCAGGGCGCCGGTTAAGGAGAACTCTCCGTAATCAAGCACAAGATGCGTGCCGATACCATTTTCATACATCCGCATATCCACCTCAAAATCCGGCAGAACGTCGCGGTTGTTCATGTCGTGATAGCTGATCTTCACCGGCCAGTAGGCAAGGCCGGTGAGCAGGGCGTGACCACCCGCTAGCGCTTCATCAGGCCCTGCACTTGCTCTGTTACCAATAAAACTTGTGACCCTATAAGTGAGGGCGTCACTTGAGCCGTCATACATCTCGGCGGAAAAGACGGTCTCGCCGCGGCGCGCGGCATCGAGAAGGGCCACAGAATATTGTGTCGGAAACTGGACATCGCCCGGTAATTCCAAAGTTTCAGGTTCGGGCTGGCGCCGTATGATCCGGCCGGCACGGTTCGGAGCGGGTCGCTCCGCTTCGCTGTCCACTTCTTCAATGTTTGTGTTGTTGAGTTTGTTGACCATGTTGTAATGAAACGACAGCCAATCGCGTGTTTCCCATGAGCTTGAAATGAAATCACTCAATATCCTTTCACCATCAGAATTCGTGATTTCTGAGGTGATCCGCTGATCGCTAATATAACCCTCGCAGGTATTTTCCAGCGAGAGAATGAGCAACCCATCATAGGCGGTAATGCTGGATGCAGGTGCTCCTTTCCGGAGAGCCAATTGATAGACTGCGCGAAAAGGAGCAAGTTCACTCTCGTCAAGGTCAGAGGCTTTGGGATCCGGTTTTGCAGGAGATTCGGTCTCAAGCGCGGAAGTTGTGAGATCCTCTTCCTCATTTTCCTGCGCCACATCACATGCACTGACTACGAAAACCACTGTGAGCAGGAACACCCCTCTCCATAATACTTTGTGCGCTACGCCATTTGATTGACCGCCGGTCATTTATCGTCCTCGTTTTTCAGCTATACTAACGAACCTGCTGATCTGTTATACTCTGTTGCAAAGTCCGAAGACATCATGGCTTCTCAGCAAAAGACGATTCTTGTTACACAAAGATTACCGAACGCCGTAGAAAACCGCCTGTCGCGCGACTATGACGCCATCCTCAACCATGGCGCCGCCCTGACGCAAGAGCAGATTGTATCTCAGGCACACAAAGCTGATGGCCTGCTCGTCACCGTCACCGATCAAATCGATAGTAATCTGGTAAAAGCACTGCCCAATCGCGTGAAGATTATCGCCAATTTTGGTGTCGGCTATGAGCATATCGACATTAAAACCGCTGGGCAGTCCGGCATTGTTGTGACCAATACACCCGGTGTTTTGACTGAAGCCACAGCAGACATCGCCTTGCTTCTACTTTTGGGGGCAGCCCGGCGCGCGGGCGAAGGGCATGTGATGATGCGCGCGGGAGACTGGCATGGCTGGACCCCGACATCAATGATCGGTCATGATATCACGGGAAAACGGCTGGGCATTGTCGGCCTCGGGCGAATCGGTCAGGCGGTTGCCCGGCGCGCCCGCGCCTTCAATATAGGCATTCATTACCACAATCGTCATCGGCTGCCCCTTAAGGAAGAGGCCGGTGCACACTATCACGACAGTCTGGAAAGCCTGCTGGCCATATCCGATTTTCTGTCGCTTCATGCCGCACTGACCCCGCAGACCCAAGGCTTGCTGAACACACGCACCCTGTCCCTGCTCCCACGGGGTGCTATTGTCATCAACACCGCGCGGGGAGACCTGGTGGACGATGCCGCTCTAGTGGAGTCACTCCAAAGCGGCCATGTGGCCGCTGCCGGTCTCGATGTCTTTTCGGGAGAACCTCACATCCATCCCGGCTACACGTGCCTCGATAATGTGTTCCTCCTGCCCCATCTGGGCAGCGCGACGACAGGCACGCGCAACGCCATGGGCTTTTGCGCGCTCGACAATCTCGATGCGTTTTTCTCCGGTCAGGAACCACCGCATCTGGTTACTTTATGACGTAACAGGAAGTATAAACCGATGACCCAAAGAAACTGTGTTGTTTGTGGTAGTGCAAAAGCAATGCCATTTTTCTTTGTTCAACAGCGCGGTGTTCCTCATGGTAAAACCGGTCATAATGTGGCGCATGACTACAAAGTTATTTTAGTATGTGAGAAATGTGGTTGCGGCCAGATAGAGGTTTACTCCCATGATTGTTGGTCGCATGAAGAGCCTTGGGAAATGTTGTGGTGGTATGCCTTTCAGCCAGCTGGTGTTGAGGCAGTGAAGTATCTAATGCAGGATTGCCCCGCCCCATCAAATCCCTCATGTGAGTGCGATATTCATCAATTTATGCGGCACCAACTCGGCCAGATTCATAGTGGCATTCCGCACGCACGATCAGAGAGGGACGCACAGAAATATTGTTGGCTCTATATAGGTTTAAACAAGGAAGATAATTCTGTGTATATAACCATAGATAAATCAAAAGAGTTTGGGACCGTTGCTCAATTACGGCCTCAATAGCATTATTACTGAGAGTATATAATGATTTGCTCTATCCGCTCATACAAGTCCTGACTCATAACGCTGCACGTCGATTCCGTAGCTAAGTGCCCATGACATAGAGCGCCGTGCGCAAAAGTGTGTGCGGTTTTGCGTTTAAAACGACGCGACATACAAGTCCACATCTAGGCACAAAATGCCTAGCCACGGGTGGAGGCGGCAGATATTACACCTCTGGGTCGCGGGTGTATCGGGGTAATGCATTGTATTAATTAAATAAATTAGACCGTCAATGGTGGCACGCCGCTTGCTCATTACAGTCTGTCAATGATCGTTATGGAGTTCAGTATCAGTATGAATTCGTCCCTTGCCCTGACCAACTTCAAATCTATTGAGTTTGAGCCACAGGGCAGCCTGTCCCATCTTCTCGATAACCTCAGCAACATGATGGCTGGTGCGTCTACACCAGTGAACATGAATCACGATGCGATGTTACGTGAAGCGGTTCAGATTGCCGTTACCACTGAGCAGCGTTTGGCTGACCAATCTTCGCGTATTGAATATCTTGAGTCCCTTTCCGTGACGGATGAACTCACCGGCCTTCATAACCGGCGCGGCTTCCACCAGATCCTCGAGCGTGCTCTCGCCTCGGCCCGACGGTATCAAGAGCAGGGCATGCTGGCCTATATCGATCTGGATGGCTTTAAGGAGATCAATGACACCTATGGCCATGAAGCCGGTGATCTGGTGCTTCAACATGTCGCCCGTCTTCTCAACCGAAGCATCCGTGGTACAGACTATACGGCACGTCTTGGCGGCGATGAATTCGCCATCCTTTTCGTGCACGCAGAACCGCTTGCCACGCGGGCACGCGCCCTTAAGCTGAAAAAAACATTCGATTCCACCGTTATCCCGTATCGTGGCGAACACCTCGCCATCAGCGCCAGCATTGGACTGGAAACCTATGGGGAAGCCACGGACCGGGAAACTCTTCTCCGCCGCGCCGACAGAGCCATGTACCGTGATAAGCGCCGCCAACGCGCCTTTTAGGTCCACGCACTTCACCCACGCATGACAGCGCAACCCCGCCAAGCTGCGCGGGGCTGATGCCATATCGTCCTGGAATCATGCTAGGTTTTCGCCACTGAGTCTGTGTACCACCGCGCGTACTTCAGAACGGGGGCCTGAAATTCATGATTGAACTCACTGAACTCGTCGGCGTCGTTGTGGCCTTTAGCATGTGCTTCTGGTAACATTCGAGATTCGGCACTGGGCCAACAATGGATCTCTGACCACAGATTATTTTGACCTGTTCGAAGTCTCCTTGCAGTCAATCTCCTGGCTTCTTATCTCACTCAGCACTTACTGTCGTGCGCGGCGTCGTCAGCGCCGAGTCACAAACTATGGACAAAAAATTCTGTTCGCCCTCGCCAGTCTACAAATTTCTTTTTTACAATTAATTATCTTGAAACCCGTATTCGATGGGCAAGCTACAGCCAATTCGGCCTTCCATTGAAAGCAATCTCATGGTTACATAAAGGGTGGCTGCGCCATAAGGATTTCGTCAGTCAGGTCACTGTCCTTTATCGGACTGGGCGGGTCACTTATCGGAATTGGGTATTTTTATCAGCGGGTCATCATCGCAAAAACGCCGAATCCCCAGCCAACCCAATCCAGTGACGAGCAAATTCGTCCCTCATAACTCTATTCTCACGATGTGTTGACGGCATGTGATGCGTAGTGACCAGACAAACATTTAGCCTAACTTGACTTGAATCACCCCTTCAGATCACGATGATCCCAAATTAACGAAAGGACGAAACGACGATGCCCACCATGCTGCCTGACGTTGTGATTACTGTTCTGACATTCGCCGCCATCCTGTTTGTCACTGTGATTGGCGTTGGCGCTCTTGTCATTATGGTTCTTTATATTATCGATGTCACTCAGACACACCACGCCATCCGGCGGAATTTTCCGGTTATCGGTCGATTCCGGTATATTTTCGAGCACATGGGCGTTTTCTTTCGCCAGTATTTCTTTGCTGACGATCGGGAGGAAATGCCGTTCAATCGCGAACAACGCTCCTGGGCTTACCGAGCGGCCAAGAATTTGGATAACACTGTTGCCTTTGGCTCGACACGAGATCTCAGACCTACCGGCACGGTTCTCTTTGTCAATTGCCCC
>JAJFIO010000192.1 GCA_021774915.1 Alphaproteobacteria bacterium | reverse complement strand
TTACAGCACCCAAAACCAGGCTGCTAAGCCACCCTCAGCACCAGAGGCGACGCCTTTAGCAAGCAGCCCTCAGTCGACTCAAAGCCTTCCGGCCGGATCTACGGCCTTGCGGGTTGATGAGTTGGATCAGGGGGTTCGCACGCTGACAGGTGATGTTGAGCGTCTGAACTTTCGTATAGATCAGATAGCCAATCAAATCGGCGCCTTGTCAGGCGACATAGATTTTCGTTTGAGGGCGCTGGAACAGAGCGTCGGATTGAGCGTTGGCTCAGTGCCCACAACTCAGCAACGTCCGCGCACTGGCCTGCCTGATGTTTCCACAATTCCCAAGTCAGGGGATGTGACCATGGGTGACCAAAGCTTCAACACAACAGTGCGCACGGCGGGTCAACCGCAAATGCTGGGCACCCTTCCTGTCGGACAATTGCCGGGGACGGCCTCAGAGCAATATGAAGCGGCAAAACAGATGTTGATCGACGGTAATTTTGCCGGGGCGGAAGCCGCTTTTGCGCGCTTTGTGCAAGATCATGGAGATGATGAATTGGCCGGCGAAGCTCAGTATTGGCTGGGTGAAGCCTTTTATGTGCGCGGGGCTTATCAAGAATCCGGCCGTGTGTTCGCCGAAGGTCTGGCAAAATATCCTAACGGTTCCAGAGGTCCCGACACATTGCTGAAATTGGGCATGTCGCTTGCGGCGTTAAAGGAAACAGAAGCGGCGTGCACAACATTCAATGAGCTGGATCGGCGTTTTCCCGATTCCTCTCAAACAGTGGTGCAGCGGGTCAAGGTTGAAAAATCCAAGATCAAGTGCCGCTGACACACGCCTTCTCGAGGAATCGAGCGTAAATGGATGAATTGGATTGCACCCCTAAAACCGTCCGTAGACTGAGCGCCCAGGAATTTGATGGGTTAATGGAAGCCGCAGCGCCTGTTTTCCCGTGGGCGCTTGGCGTTTCGGGGGGCTCGGACAGTATGGCTCTCATGGTGCTCAGTGCGGACTGGGCGGCGCGCCATAGCAAGCCTTTACCGTTTATCCTGACCGTAGATCATGGATTGCGCGGCGAATCCGCGCACGAAGCTGAAACCGTCGGTGAGTGGTCTGCGGCTTATGGATTGTTGCATCATGTTTTGCCGTGGACCGATGCCAAACCGGCGGGAGGTGTGCAGGCGGCGGCGCGCCACGCGCGCTATCATCTCCTGGCGCAGTGGTGTTTGGCGCATAAGGTGCGCACTCTGATGACCGCCCACACCGAGGACGACCAGGCTGAGACGTTGTTACTGCGTCTGGGCCGGGGGAGCGGGGTTGATGGCTTGTCGGCCATGGCTTTGCGCGGGCGCGTGCCTCTGGCTGACCCTCAATTCAAAGATATTTCACTGTTGCGTCCTCTTTTGAGTGTGCGCCGTGAACGCCTGCGCAGCGTGCTTGCAGACAAAGGCCAAGCCTGGATTGAGGATCCGAGCAATGACAATGATCATTATGCCCGGGTGCGTGTTCGAAAAACCATAGCGTTGTTGTCGGGTGACGGTATCGAGACCGGCCGCTTGGCTGAAACGGCGCGGCGCATGAGTCGTGTCCGCCAGGCATTGGAGAGTGCCGCTGAAGAGCTGTGCGCTGAAATTGCCACATTTGACAATGCCGGTTTCGTGCGACTGGATGGCCAGGGACTTAGCCAGGCGCCTGAGGAATTGGGGTTGCGTGTTCTGGCGCATCTCCTGATGGCGATTTCGGGGTCGGTCTATCCACCCCGCCTGACGGCCCTGGAGCGTCTCTATGAAGGGCTCGTCCAGAGCCTTCAGGGGCGCACGGGGCTGGGGAGCGGGCGCACACTGGCGGGGTGCCGGATCGTTCCGGTGGCCGCTGCACCGGGGCGTGAGGGGCATTTCCTCATTGTCCGGGAAATGCGGGCATTGTCAGCGCGGTTACGCGCGCATCAGGAAGCGCTGGGGGAGGAGCGGCACACCTTGCGCGGCCTGGGGGCTGGTAAGTCTTTGCTTTGGGACAACCGATTTGCGCTTGAGTTCAACAGTGCTTCTTTTGCACCACCAGAACACTGGATGGCTGAAATTCATCCCCTAGGGCAAGAAGGATGGCGGCAAGTCAATCGGGATTTAGATGCCCTTCGGTCGGGGGCGGGGCCGGGTGCTGACGTCCCGGCGCTGGTGCGGCCCACTTTGCCTGCCCTGTGGGTAGAGGGCCAAGTTGCTGCCGTCCCGCATTTTAACCATATTCGGCATGATCTTTTCCCCACTTGCCTGGCCCCCGTCTCTATGGAGGCAGTTTTTGTCAGGGGGTAAGAGGATCACGGGACGGGCATGTGAGATCGGCGCATAAGGCAGGCAATACAAGGCTGTGTGAGGCCAAAAGCGCAAGGTTGCTTTATTAACCAGAATTCGGGTAGAGCCATGGGTAAGAGAACTTGAGGAAATGCGTTATTGGGCCAAATTTATGTGGTAAATGGCTGGAGATTGCCTATCTTCAAAGGGTTCGGCATTGATTATGCAAGAATCATAAAGACATTCATCAAAACGCATGTGAACGGCTGAACATGAGCATTATTTTATTTTTGGAAATCACGATTCGGGAAAAGTGAGCACCGTATGAATCTTCGAAATCTTGCATTATGGGTGATCATCCTTCTTTTGCTGGCGATGATGTTTCAACTTTTTCAAAGCCCGGTTCAGCGCGGTGTATCGCGTGACATTACCTTTTCCGAGTTCATGAAGGAAGTTGATCAGGGCAATATCAGCGAGGTCGTCATCCAGGGGCAAGATGTCTCCGGGCAATTTGGGGATGGCAGCAGTTTCGTGACGCTGACCCCGCCCAACGATAATACGGTGGTGCAGAAACTCTATGACAGTGGTGTCGACATCAAAGTCGAGCCCGACAATGAAGACGTCCCGACCTTGCTCAGCGTTTTGGTGTCATGGTTCCCGATGCTCCTTCTTATCGGCGTCTGGGTGTTCTTTATGCGTCAGATGCAATCTGGTGGCGGCAAGGCTATGGGCTTTGGTAAATCCAAAGCCAAGCTGCTCACGGAACGGCAGGGGCGCGTGACCTTTGAAGATGTTGCGGGCATTGATGAAGCCAAAGAAGAATTGGAAGAAATTGTCGAGTTTTTGAAAGACCCGATGAAGTTCCAGCGCTTAGGCGGCAAAATTCCCAAAGGCGCGCTTCTGGTCGGACCTCCGGGAACCGGTAAAACCTTATTGGCGCGGGCCATTGCGGGTGAGGCCAATGTACCGTTCTTCACCATTTCCGGGTCTGATTTTGTGGAAATGTTTGTGGGGGTGGGCGCCAGCCGTGTGCGCGATATGTTTGAGCAGGCCAAGAAAAATGCACCTTGCATTATCTTTATTGACGAGATTGACGCTGTAGGCCGCCATCGTGGCGCGGGCCTGGGCGGGGGCAATGATGAACGCGAACAGACGCTCAACCAATTGCTGGTGGAGATGGACGGCTTTGAAGCCAATGAAGGCGTGATTCTGATTGCCGCCACTAACCGGCCTGACGTGCTGGATCCGGCACTGTTACGGCCGGGACGTTTTGACCGGCAGGTGGTTGTTCCGAACCCTGACATTATTGGCCGGGCAAAGATTCTTAAAGTTCATATTCGCAAAGTTCCGATAGCGCCCGATGTTGATTTGCAGACAATTGCACGCGGTACGCCAGGCTTCAGTGGCGCCGACCTGGCGAATCTCGTGAATGAAGCCGCGCTTCTGGCGGCCCGACGTGGCAAACGCCTGGTGACCATGGCGGATTTTGAAGACGCCAAAGATAGAGTTATGATGGGTGCGGAGCGGCGCTCCATGGTTATGACTGAAGAGGAAAAGGCACTCACGGCCTATCATGAAGGCGGCCATGCCCTAGTCGCGCTACATGTCCCCTCCACCGATCCGGTGCATAAGGCAACCATCATTCCGCGTGGCCGGGCTTTGGGAATGGTGATGCAATTGCCTGAGCGCGATCAATTGTCCATGAGCCTACAACAGATGACGTCGCGAATCGCCATCATGATGGGAGGTCGGATTGCCGAGGAACTGATATTTGGTAAAGAGAAAGTCACATCAGGCGCTTCCAATGATATTGAGCAGGCGACCAAACTGGCGCGCGCCATGGTCACCCGTTGGGGGTTCAGCGATGAGCTGGGTCCCCTGGCTTACGGCGATAATCAGCAGGAAGTCTTTTTGGGCCATTCAGTTGCTCAAACCCAGAGTGTGTCAGAGGAGACAGCCCGGATAATCGATAAAGAAATTCGCCGTTTTATTGACGAGGGATATACAGAAGCCAAACGCATTTTAACCGAGAAAATCGGCGATTTAGAAATATTGGCCAAAGGCCTGATTGAATACGAGACTCTGTCCGGCGATGAGATCAAGGATCTATTGGCGGGCAAGCAGCCGGTCCGGGAGGCTGAAGACGTGCCGCCCTCCAGCAGTGATCAACCTCCTTCGTCGGTGCCGTCCTTCGGGAAACCTAGGGACGGGGGCGGTTTTGGCGGTATGGATCCGGAGCCTCAACCTGGCGCTTGAAGGTTTTGACGATGGTATGTAAATCTAAAAAGGCCCTTAGTGATGAGGGCCTTTTCTTTTTTAAATAAGGCCGTGATGGGAATGGTGAGCTAGGCCATGTTCACAAATCATAGAATCGAAGATCGTGGCCTAGATTTTTGAGTGGTCCTCGCATTCTAACCTAAAAACCGCGTACACTTTTTGTTAATACGCTCTAGAGGAGAAGGGTCTGGTGACAGAAGGTGACCCCAGAATTTATCTGCGTCCCTATGGGTTTTTAGGATCTGAGGATGCGTGCCGTGAAATTGAGGCCGGTCATGCCTTGCCCTTGGCCGGAGGACCCAGAGCCTTCACGTTCCTTGAGATTCTTCAACGGCATAAAGATGGCCATATCACGCGCCGTGGTGTCCGGGTTTGCGATCTGTCCAGTATGATGCTGCTGATCGGGCAGGATAACTTACGCCGATTAACCGACGCGCGTGGGGCTCTGGCGGGATTGACTTTTAGCAAGCCTCATCTGATGGGGGTTTTGAATATCACGCCCGATTCATTTTCCGATGGCGGGCAATTCTCAACTTCTCTAGAAGCGATCAGCGCAGGCGAGGCATTGCGGGCGGCCGGCGCCGATATTATCGATGTAGGTGGTGAATCGACCCGGCCCGGCGCTTGTTCTGTGGATCAAAATGAAGAATGTGAGCGTGTAAGCCCAGTGGTTAAAGCTCTGGCTGCTTCAGGCTTGGTTTCTATCGACACCCGCAAGGCGGCAGTTTTCGACGCTGCGCACAAGGTGGGCGCTTTTGTGTGGAATGATGTTTCGGCGCTTGAGAACGATCCTGCAAGTTTTAACACATTGTTACAAACACCAGCCTTTGTGGTTTTGATGCATGCGCAAGGCGCGCCCGAAATTATGCAGGAAGCCCCTGTCTACGAGCATGCGCTTCTTGATGTCTATGACTATCTGAAAGCCCGCATTGAGGCGTGCGAGGCGGCAGGCATCCCGCGCTCGCGTGTGATCGTCGATCCCGGGATCGGTTTTGGTAAGACAGTGGCTCATAATCTGGAATTGCTTCAGGGAATTGCTCTTTTTCACTCTTTGGGCTGCCCAGTGATGGTGGGAGCCTCGCGCAAAAGTTTTATTGGCGCGATTGATACGGATGCAGCCGTTGATAATAGACTGGCCGGCTCA
>JAJFIO010000191.1 GCA_021774915.1 Alphaproteobacteria bacterium | reverse complement strand
GTAACCTGCGGCGGTGAAGAGCGGAATCATGGTGCGATAGCTGTAGGCCCAGGCGCCCTGGCCGTGCAGAAGAAGAATCACATCTGCTTGCCTGTTTCCCTCATCGATATAATGCATGCGCAAGGGGCCGGTGTCGCCTGGCACATCCAGGTAATGCGGGGCAAAATTATAATCTGCTAAGTTGGCAAACCGGTCTTCGGGCGTGCGCAGCACATTGGCCGGAATTTTGTCCTCGGTGCAGCCGCTCAAAGCCGTTGCTACCGCCCCAAGGGCCGCCAGAGCGCCAAGCCCGGTGGACACGGTGCGCCGTGAGGGTCTGAGATGGGTTTGATGGGACGTATTGGGGTTGTCATTCTGCTGCTTTGTCATGGGTGTCCCTCAATTCTTTGTTGCCTGCGCCAAGAGATCTGGCGCATCAGGCAGTAATCCTAACATTTGAAGGCGAAATTAGAGGATCGTCTCATGTAAATCCACATATCGATATACTTCATACCATGACTTGGACTGTGAAGGAGAGGTCTTTGCGAGGGTTACACTGCCGCTTTGATCTGTTCCAGAACATGGCGCGTGGCATCGCGGCGGTTGGCGGCCTTCGTGATTTCGCGGCCCATAACAAGATAGTCCGCCCCGGCGCGGATGGCGTCGCCCGGCGTGGTCACGCGCTTCTGGTCATCATGGCCGATGCCTGCGGAGCGGATGCCGGGTGTAACGATCAAAAAATCCGGGCCCAGTTCGGCCCTCAGGCGCGCGGCCTCTGCCGCCGAGGCGATGACGCCGTCACAGCCGGACTTGAGTGAGATCTTGGCGCGGGCCAGCACCAGATCCGCCACGGATCCGCTATACCCCATTTCGTTCAGGCTTGCCTCGTTCATACTGGTCAAAACCGTGACGGCCAAAACTTTGAGATCGGATGCGCCTTTCCCCGCTACCGCGCTGCTTACGATCGCGCGGTCGCCATGTATGGTGAGGAAAGTCGCCCCAATGCTGCTTACGCTCACAACGGCGTTGTGCACAGTCTGGCCGATATCATAGAATTTGAAATCGAGAAAAACTTTTTTGCCGCTCGCGATCAGTTCACGCGCCAGCTCGACGCCGCCCACGGGAAAGAGTTGCAGTCCAATTTTGTAAAACGTGACGGCATCGCCCAGATCCATGACAATGCCGCGCGCTTCATCCGCTGACGGAACATCCAAAGCGACGATGAGGCGGTCCTGTGCCGGAATGCGTGAGGGTGTAGCCATGAAATTCAGCCTGTGAGTTTAGCGATGCGCTTTGTGGGTGCGAATTTTAGAGAACTGCCGGGCCACCAGAAAAAGCGCCAGGCGGCTTGGCAGCAGTTTGACCAGACCGGCGATGACCTTGTTGACAAGCCCCGTCACACAGACCGGCTGGTTCTTCATCAGCGCTTCATAGCCTTGCCGCGCGACACTGGGCGCGTCTTGCCACATGTATTTGGGTACGGAGTTCATGGCGGTGCGGGTGTTGGTGACGTCATGAAATTCAGACCAGGTAAACCCGGGGCACAGAGCCGTGACATGGACCCCCGTTCCCGCGGTTTCGATCCATAGGGTTTGCGAGAACTGGATGAGGAAGGATTTAGCGCCCGCATAGAGGCTTTGACCGGGCGAGGAGGGCACCAGGCCGTTCAGCGAAGCCACGTTGAGGATCCGCCCATAGTCCCTCTCGACCATGCCGGGCAAGAAAAGCCGGGTGAGGTGCACCGGTGCGGTGGTGAGGACTTGGATGAAATCAGCTTGTGATTCCCACTCCGTATTGGCGAAAAAGCCGGGCACGCCATAGCCCGCGTTATTGACCAGCGCATCGACGGTGAGCCCTTGGGCGGCGACCTGGTCATAGAGATATTGGGGCGCATCAACGTCAGAAAGATCAGCTGTTATAACGGTCGTTTCGGTGCCGAATCGTTTTTTGAGGTCGGCACCCAGAGCCCGCAGCCGGTCTTCGCGCCGAGCTGTGAGGATCAGGTTAAAGCCGTTTTTGGCGAAAACTTCCGCCAAGGCCAGGCCGATTCCAGCCGAAGCGCCGGTGATAAGCGCCGTGCGAGGGGGGGCGGTGTCGGTCATGTGTTCGCTAAATGTCCTGAAGTGGGAGGTGGTTGCGTGAGCCATCATAAGGGTTCCACGCCCCCTGTCACCCTGTCGTTATTTTGCTCTTTCGTTTCCCGAACGCGCGCCAGCGCGCGCCGGGATCTAGGGCAGTCGACCAACATCGGAGCGTGAGGCCCTGGACCCCGGCGCGCTGATGTTTAGGCTTTTTGAGTTCTTCTTGCGCCCAGGCGTTCCAGACCTCTACGCCTTGTTTGGCGCGCGCGATATCTTCTTCGTTGCCCATTTGTGATTAAGGTCTTCCTTGTGCCGTCTCGCCGTCAGAGTGACCCTACCTCTAGGGCGTCATTCCCGGCAAGCATGCAGTGACCCACCTCTTGCGTCATGCTCGGGCGTAAGACCCGGGCATCCAGGCAGCTCGGCATAGGATTATTTATTGCACTCCTTGATCTCCGAACGCGCTGGATCCCGGCTCGGGGGCCGGGATGATGGTGGGAATGTAAATGGCTTACTCAAGTACGCATTCGGCTTGCGTCATCCATTGGGTGAGCTTGTCGGCCATGGCCTGGATCAGAGTTTGATAGAGGGCGCGGCCGCGGCGCCAGGAATCGCAAGCAGCGCCAATCTCATCGCGCGCGTGGTAGATCAGACCCAGCTTGCGATATTCTTCTGCCATGCCTTCTTGATCATCGATCTGTTGGTAGAGCGCCAGCGCTTTTCGGTAAAAAATTTCAGCTTTGTCGATCCTGTCCGTGTCGGCGTAGAGAAGGCCCAGAGCGCCATATTGCGCGGCGATGCCTCGGCCTTTGCCGATCTGTTCGAAAAGACTCAAAGCTTTGCGGTAATGGGCTTCGGCCTTTGTCGGCGCGTCACGCGCTTTTTCAATATTGCCGAGCGCATGATATTGCATGGCCAGCCCATCCAAATCGTTCAACTCTTCAAACAATTTCTGCGCTTTGAGAATATAGCCTTCGGCTTCGTCCTCGAATCCTTGTTGGTGCGCCAGCATGCCAAGTTGACCATAATCATTGGCCACCCCAGAGGCGTAACCGCTTTTCTGATGAAGAGTGAGGGATCGGGTAAAATAGTTTTGCGCCGTGTCCAGATCTGTTTCGCGAAGGGCGAGAGCGCCAAGATTGCTTAAAGTCGCGGCTATGTTGAATGTATCGCCCAGTTCAGTGCTGAGGGTGAGGGATTGCTGAAAATAATTTTTCGCCAGTACATGGTGAGCAAGGCTCATGTAGAGCAAGCCCAGACTGTTGTTCGCCTCGGAGATGCTTTTTTTGTTACCGGCGCGGATACTTAAGGTCAGCGCTTTTTTAAAAGCGTCTTCGGCATCCTCGAACTTGTCCGTTCGCTCAAAAAGATGGCCCAGTCTGTTCCAGCCATCAGGGTGATCAGGATCAAGTTTGATGGCTTGGTTATAGGCGGCAAGGGCCTGTCCCGTGTCGCTTAAAAAAGCAATGGTTCCCATATTGCGGTAGGATTCGGCGGCGACTTTTTGGGTGAGGGGGTCGGATTCACCCGCTTGAGCCAGGGTCTCAAAAGCATTTTCAGCTGTGGTGAAATCCCCGTCTTCAAGGTCTTCAATAGCGTCTTTTCTGCCCAAACCGGAAAGGTCGGTGAGGGCCGCGATGAGGGCGCTGCGTGTGGGGGCAGGTTGGCCTTGCGCGCGGTTTTCGGCGATGCGTTTGTCAACAAGGCGCGCTATTTCCTCTGAGGAATAAGAGGCGGACTGCATCAGCCAAGCGGCCCCGAGAATGAGCGCCGCCCCCGCACCAATGATGCCTGCCATCAGGCGCACGCCTGGCGCATTGCCGCTCATCCACGGCCATATTGTTGAGAAAGAAAAGTTCCAGCGGCCCGACATGTTGAGGCCTCCTTGTCTTTTAGCCCTTCCGGTTTTGCCGGTTCTCGATCAGATCAGCCACGACGTCCGGGTCGGCCAGGGTCGAGGTGTCGCCCAGATTGCTGAAATCATCCTCGGCAATTTTGCGCAAAATACGGCGCATGATTTTGCCCGAGCGGGTTTTGGGCAGACCCGGCGCCCATTGAATGAGATCGGGTGTGGCGATGGGGCCAATATCCTTACGCACCCACTGCACAAGTTCTGTGCGCAATTCTTCGCTTGGGCTCTCTCCGGTTTTGAGAGTCACATAGGCATAAATACCCTGGCCTTTGATATCGTGCGGATAGCCGACAACGGCAGCTTCAGAGACCGCCGCATGCTCGACGAGCGAGGATTCCACTTCCGCCGTGCCCATGCGGTGGCCCGAGACATTGATCACGTCATCAACCCGGCCGGTGATCCAGTAAAATCCGTCTTTATCCCGCCGGCAACCGTCACCGGTATAGAATTTTCCGGGGTAAGCGGTAAAATAAGTATCGATAAAACGTTGTTGATCGCCAAAGACGCCGCGCATTTGACCGGGCCAGGAATCGGCGATCACCAGATTGCCCGTGGCCTCTCCCTCCAGCAGTTCGCCCTCGGCGCCGAGCAATTGCGGCTCTATGCCAAAGAAAGGCCTTGTTGCCGAGCCGGGTTTTAAGTTGGTGGCGCCGGGCAGGGGCGTGATCATGATGCCTCCGGTTTCCGTTTGCCACCAGGTATCGACAATTGGACATCTTTTATCGCCCACCACATCGTAATACCACATCCAGGCTTCCGGGTTGATGGGCTCGCCCACTGTGCCCAGTAATCTCAAAGACGATCGGTCGGTTCTGGTGACCGGATCATCACCGTCGCGCATCAGGGCGCGGATGGCAGTGGGCGCGGTGTAAAAAGTATTCACTTTATGCTTGTCAATCACCTCCCAAAAGCGTGAGACATTAGGGTAATTGGGCACGCCTTCGAACATCAGCGTGGTGGCGCCATTGGCCAGAGGCCCATAGAGGATATAAGAATGCCCGGTGACCCAGCCGACATCCGCCGTACACCAATAAATATCACCATCATGATAATCGAAGACATGTTTATGCGTGAGGGCGGCATAGACCATATAACCGCCTGTGGTGTGCAGCACGCCTTTGGGCTTTCCGGTTGAGCCTGACGTGTACAGAATAAAAAGCGGATCTTCGGCGTTCATCTCCTCTGGCGGGCAGTCGGATGATGCCTTGGCCATTTCTTCCGCGTACCAGACATCCCGCCCCGGCTCCATGTGCACTTCGCCGCCTGTGCGCTGCACCACGATCACTTTTTTGACGTGATCGCATTGCGCCGCCGCGGCGTCGGTGTTGGCTTTGAGAGGAATTTTTTTGCCGCCGCGCACACCTTCGTCTGCAGTGATAATAAAATCGGATGTGCAATCATTGATGCGGCCTGCAAGGGCGTCAGGAGAAAATCCGCCAAAGACCACCGAATGCACGGCGCCGATCCGCGCACAGGCCAGGATGGCGTACGCCGCCTCCGGGATCATCGGCATGTAAACCGTTACCCGGTCACCTTTTTTTACCCCTTGGGCTTTCAGCACATTGCCGAGCTTGGCGACGTGTTGATAAAGTTCGTTATAGCTGATGTGGGCGTCATCGGCCGGGTCGTCGCCTTCCCAGATAATGGCGGTTTGATCACCCCGTTTTTCCAGATGCCGGTCGATGCAATTGGCGCACGCATTCAGGGCGCCGTCTTCAAACCATTTGATGTTGATCTCACCGGGGCTAAAACTCGTGTTTTTGACCGTTCGATAAGGTTTCAGCCAGTCGAGGCATTTGGCCTGCTCACCCCAGAATTTGTCGGGATCGCGCATGCTGGCTTCATACATTTCAAGATATTTAGCGTTGTCGATATGGGCGCGGGCGGCCCATTCATTGCTTACCGGAAAAACGTGGGTGTCAGTCATGAAGGTGAAAAGTCTCTTGGGCTATGAAGGTTTCAGGTCGCATGCATTATGGGCGACAGGCGGCGGGGGGACAAGAAGGATATGCGGGTGAGTCTCATGAAGTTTGCGTGAAAATCTGCCGGTGTTTATCCCATCACAACGGCGCCGCTCTCAGTGTTGAGCGCGAGCGTCGTGAGCGATTGGCCTTTGCAGGGCCCAAAGACGCACAGACCGTCTAAAATCCGGAATTGTGCGCCATGGGTTGCGCATAGGATGCGTTTTTGGTCGGCGGTGAGGAAACGGTCGGGCAGAAATTCCAGCGGCGTGCCCATATGAGGGCAGACATTGACATAAGCGCGGATCTCAGAGCCGGCGCGCACCACGAAAAGATCAAAGCGGTTCATGCCTTCGCCAAACACAAAGCCTTTGGAGCCGGGGTCGGGAAGATCTTCAAGGTTGCACAGGAAGGTTCCTGGCGCGGGTATGTTTTCGTGTGAAAAACCAGAGAGCATGGAATCTGGGCTCAAGCCCCGGGGCCCTTGATCACCCATTTCCAGGGGTTGATGTGGACCGTCTGAAAGAGGCCTGCCTTGGCGTAGGGGTCCCCCGCTGCCCAATCCTGTGCGGCGCTTAAAGTAGCGGCCTCGATGATCAGCATACTGCCGACCATGCCGGCGCCGTCTTCCGACAAGAGCGGCCCGCCCAGTTTCATCATCTCGCCGGATGCATCGACATATTTCAGATGTGCCGGTCGGATTTCAGCGCGCACGTTTTCCGCGTTCGGTTTGTCGAGACAGTAAATGACATAAAACATCTTCTTATCGTCCTTTAAGTTAAGTCTTTATTCGTCGCTGACGGGCCGGCTGAGCAAGGCGTGGATGGCTTGCGTCACTGACCAGCGGTCGGCGACAATAGCGTCGATGGCCTGACAGATCGGCATGTCCACGGCGCGGCGGGCCGCCAGCGCTGCCACGGCTGCGGCGGTGTGCACGCCTTCCGCCACTGTGTTGCGGGCGGCCATGATCTGCTGCAGGCTTTGCCCTTCTCCCAGCGCGACGCCCAAAGACATATTGCGTGACTGTCTGCTGGTGCAGGTCAAGATGAGGTCGCCCAGGCCCGACAGGCCTTCCAGGGTTTCGCTCCGCGCGCCAAGCGAGGCCGCCAGCCTTTGCACTTCGGCGAACCCGCGTGCAATCAGGGCCGCCCGGGCGCTGTCGCCCAGCTTCCGGCCTTCCACAATGCCGCAGGCAATGGCGAGAACATTTTTGACCGCGCCGCCGATCTCCGCCCCAATCACATCGTCAGTGTAATAGACGCGGAAGGTCTCATGGCCGATGGCGGCGGCCAGTTCGTGACCGCAGGGATCCGCCGTGGCCAGCGTCACCGCGGTGGGCAGGCCACGCGCCACATCTTTGGCGAAGCTGGGCCCCGACAGCACGGCGGGCACAGCGTCCGGCAGGGTCTCGGCCAGAACTTCGCTCATCAGTTGACCCGTGGCCTGTTCGATGCCTTTGGAGCACAATATGATTGGCGTGCCCTTGATGACATGAGGGCGCATATGACTCAGAACCGTGCGTACATACTGGGCCGGAGCGACCATCAAGATGGCCTGGGCGTGGGGCAAGTGCTCGAATGAGGTGGTGGCGCGCAGTGTGGGCGGTAAGGGGATATCAGGCAGAAAGAGCGGATTTTCATGTTGTTGCGTGATCGCGTCTACGATATCGGTTTCCCGGGCCCAAAGGGTCACGTGACGGCCCGGCCGGGTCAGGACCGTGGCCAACGCCGTGCCCCAGGCGCCCGCGCCGATCACACTGATCTCGTCATATTTTGTGCCGGTTGAGGCCATAGCTCACCCAAAATCCTTCAGGACTAAATTAATTTGTGAATGATATATTGATTATTCACTTCTTAGAGCGCATGTTATCAGCATGAGTGAAAAGCGATTCAATTGTCAAAAAATTGTCCAAGCGGCCCGAGAGCGGTTTTCCCATTTTGGGTATTGTAAAACCACGATGTCTGAGATTGCTGAGGACTGCAAGATGTCGTCAGGCAATATTTATCGCTTTTTTGCTGGAAAACTGGATATTGCCGAGCAAATCGCCGACGAAAACACGGATAAGAGATTGGATAATGTGCGGGCCGTGATTCGGGATAAGCGCTTGTCACCAGCAGAGAAATTACACGCATTTCTGTTCGATTCTCTGCGGGTCACCTACCAAGCTCTGGATGAAGACCCGCGCATGGCGCAGATCGCCGAGATGATTGCCCGTGAACGGCCGGAGTTTATGGAAAGGCAATTGGCCAAGGAGCGGGCGCTGATTGCCGAAATTCTGTCTCTCGGCAATGCCGGCGGTGGCTTTAATATCGACGATATCCTGTTTACCGCTCGTATGATTCAGGCAGTGACCTTGAAATATAAATATCCACAGCTTCACAGTGCTCTCACTCTGCCCCAGCTCGAAAAAGAGTTGGATGGGGTGGTGGATCTGATCATTAATGGTCTCGATGTACGCCAGTCCGCACCGGCTGAGCGAGAGACAGTTTCAGCCTAGGGTTCATCCGGTTTTGAAGCAATCAAAACCTGACCTAAAGTTAGTGTTTTGGGCTCAAATCCACTCGCGTATATAAAACTTTTTCATCATGAATACCCGTAACGGTTTGTAAAACAAGCCTCGCCAAAGCCCGCGAATGGTGCATGTTAGAGAAAAATAATGATCAGTGAATTATTTTCATTTTATTCATTGTTTTTCAATCAGGCCTCCCCTATATTGAATTCAAGCCGTTACACGGCACTGCGGAAGACCGACGAACGACACCGCGATACAGGAATGACAGTCTGGAGCTGAAAAGCCGGACAAAAAAGGAAAGAAAAATGACCGTACTTAATACAAGTTCAACTGACACGTCGCTGATCGCGCGGGTCACCGCCACATTACTGGGCGCAGGTTTCACGGTTCTGGTGCTGGTCGCGGCTCTTGATGAGGCAACCAGATCTCTGGTGATTTAATACGAAGATTTCAGCCGTTCCCCCGCAGGGGTAAGCGGGGGTTCGGGTAAGAGAAGAGGTGTTGTGATGTTGCTGCGCTGGCTGACCTGGATGGAAACTTTATTTTGCCTGAGAAACAGAGCCTATAGCGGCGTCTCGTGCGCCCCCTGCCGCGCGCCTCATTAGGCGCTCCCAATTTACAAGTTCCACCTTGCCAAAGGTGTGCCCCGGTTCGCTCCCTCCCCTTCTCCCTGCGAATCGGGGCTTTTTTTGTGATTTTCCAGACGACTTAAAGCCCGATAAACACTTCAGTCCGTCAGATCTTCCAGTGGCCATCGCGCGCGCGGCGCCGTGCTTAAATCATCTGTCAGCCCGGCGCTCAAGCGCTCCAGGCCCGCCCAGGCAATCATCGCGGCATTGTCGGTACACAAAGAAGGGGGCGGGGCGATGAGCTCAAATCCGTGGGATGCGCACGCTGCACTGAGCCGGGTCCGGATCAGGGTATTGGCCGCCACGCCGCCCGCCACCACAAAGGGCTGCAGGTTTTCTCCGTCTCGCCGGGCGCGGGTCATGGCGTGGGTGCTGCGGTCAACCAGCACATCGCAGACCGCCGCCTGAAAAGAGGCTGCAAGGTCGCCCACGTCTTGGGGCTGGGGCGCGTCGAGGGCGTCATAAGTCTGGCGCACGGCGGTTTTCAATCCACTGAAGGAAAAATCGCAACCCGCCCGGCCTTTGAGCGGGCGTGGGAAGGCAAAGCGATCCGCCTGACCGTTGCGGGCGGCGGCCTCTACAGCCGGGCCCCCGGGAAACCCCAGATCCAACAGTTTAGCGGTTTTGTCAAAGGCCTCTCCCACCGCATCGTCAAGCGTGCTGCCGAGGCAGTGATAACGCCCGATCCCCTCCACAATCAGCAA
>JAJFIO010000020.1 GCA_021774915.1 Alphaproteobacteria bacterium | reverse complement strand
ATGGAAAAGAGACAAAAACGTATAAGGGTCGTTATATGGCGCAAAATAGGCAAACCGGGCTATTTCATAATCTTTAGAACGCACTTTTCTGATCACAGCCAGAAACTCCGAACTTGTTAACTCGGTCTCTACGCCGATATCCCGCCACATACCAGACAGCGCGATGGAGATTTTCTGGCTTTCTTCAAGAGTATCATTTCTGTACTGAACGATGAGGGGACTGCCCTCATCAAATCCTGCTGCTTTGAGTAATTCCCGCGCTTCGCGCTGGCGGTCGGGCATGGGCGTATGCCGGTACGCCACATCTATACCATCGTAATTGGCGAATTGCGGTGACACAAAACTATAAGCCGGAGTGACGCCGGTGCGCAGCAATGTTTCGGTAATCACTTCCCGATCGATGACCATGGAAAGCGCCCGGCGCACCCGCACATCGTCATAGGGGGCTTTTTGATTGTTGATCAGCAGGTAATAAGTACCCAATGCCGGGGTGACGTGAAGCGCCTCCGGGATATTCTCCTTGATCCAATTGATTTGACTTGGCGGAAAATTGAGGATGACATCCAGCTCTCCGCTTCTAAACCTTTTCAAAGACGTGCCCAGATTTTGCGTTGGATGATACCAGACCTCATCGATTTGCACCTGATCGGCCTGGCGATAGACGGGATTTCTCACCAATGTGATTGAGGTCTGCGGCACGCGTCCACCCAATATATAAGGCCCGTTCGTCACCATATGTTCCGGCCTGACCCAGGTGCTTCCATGCGCTTCTATAACATGCCGGGGCACGGGAACCGCCGGGTTGGTGGTCATGATTTTAGGGAAAGACGGATTGGGCGCTTCCAATTTATATTCCAAGGTGAGATCGTCAACCGCCCGCACGCCAAGTTCTTCGGCCGGCAACTGCCCCCGGTTGATCTGCCTGGCATTTTTCACCGGATAGAAGAAGGATGCAAACCGCCCTGCGGTTTCGGGCTTTAAAAGACGCCGGTTGGAATACACAAAATCCTGAGCCGTGAGCGGTGTTCCATCCGACCACTGAAGATTTTTCCGAAGATAAAACGTATAAGTGAGGCCGTCCTCACTCACCACATAATCATGCGCAGCGCCAAAAGCAATTTGGCCATCCCCATCAATGCTCATCAACCCTTCGAACATATCGTAAATGATGGGGGCCGCCGATTGGGCGCTGGCTTTATGGGGGTCAAGAGTTTCGGGGTCACCGAAGGTGCCCCGATGAAAAACGCTTGTCGCCTGCGATGGGGAAAGGGACCAGATGGTCACCCCAAGGACCAACACACCTAGGCTCAGCACGCGACTCGATAACAACGCCATTCGTTTTTCCTCTTATTTTCCCCAGTACAATTGATGTATAGCGTATCTTAAATCACCATTAAAGCGGTTCAAAACCTCAAGCGCTTGCGCGATGGCGTCACTTCGCGTAGATTGGTTCTCGATGGTGCCTCAATTTATTGAGGTTAAAAGGGAATGCAGTGCGATCTCCTCATCTTCGGCCCATGGCTGATCATCTGGAGATTTATTCTGCGGCTGTACCCGCAACTGTAATTGGTGAGTCCGTTACGCATATTATGCCACTGAGATAAGTATTGTCTTGGGAAGGCGCGTAACAGACTTCGACCCAAAAGCCAGGAAACCTGCCGTCAAGTCGCCCAGCCAGAGATCGGGACCTTTTTGTCTTTGGTGCGAACACTACCGTAGTGGCGACGCTTAAATCACCGATGGATTGGTGAGGCAAGAGTTGTACGCTGGGGTGGTCTTTTCGAAATGGTTCTCTTTTACCTGAATTCTTCACGCGCGCATCTGCAATGGCTCTCCAATCCATCTCTTTTATGGTTTGGAGACGTCACATGACATCATCGTATAAAACTTATCTCATCAACATCGTAAGCTCACTTCTTCTGGCAAGCACAGTCAACGCCGCTGATCAAACCCCTTCCGAGACCATGGTGGTGACGGCTTCGCGCACGCCCCTGCCCGCCAAAGGCGTTGGCTCGTCCATTTCGGTGATCACCGCCGAGCAAATCGAAGACCGGCATATTCAGTTCACCGCCGATCTGCTGCGCGGCGTACCTGGCAGCGCGGTCAACCGAAGCGGCAGTTTAGGGGCTTTCACGCAAGTACGTCTGCGCGGCGCTGAGGCCAATCAAGTGCTGATCCTGATCGATGGCATTGAGGCCACGGACCCGGCCCGCGGCGAATTTGATTTCGCTAACCTGTCGCCGGGCTCAATTGAGCGCATCGAAGTGTTGCGCGGCGAGCAAAGTGCGCTGTGGGGCGCGGACGCCATTGGCGGGGTTATCAACATCATCACAAAGAGCGGCGACAGCACGCCAGTCCTGAATGCCAGAGCTGAATATGGTTCCTTTAACACCAAATCTTTCAACGCCGACCTCAATGGGGGAAGCAAGCTTTATAGCTATTCTTTGTCAGGAAATTATCTGGATACGGATGGCACAAACATTGCTCGCACCGGCGCTGAAAAAGATGGTTATGACAGTGCCGCCCTGCATTTCAAAGGCACCGTCTCGCCAACCTCAACGGTGGATCTCGGGGCTGTCGTGCGCTATGTGGAAAGCAATAAGCAGTTTGATGCCGACACGACCTTTGACGGCTTTTTAGATGACGCCAATCGCAAATCCGACACTGATGAGCTCTATGCCCGTCTCTTCGGCAAATTCAGTCTGTTGGACGGAAAATGGCAGCATCAGATCAGCGCGGCGCTCACCGACATCACGTCGACAAATTTTACCGATGGCAGCCTCAACAATTCAACCGACGGTGAGAAGAAAAAAATCGCCTATGAAACTAGTCTTTTTTTCGCCGCGCCTGCCTTGGAGAACATGCAGCATCATGTCACCTTTATTGTCGAACGGGAAAAAGAAGAGTTTAGCACCCGGTTTTTCACATTTTCCGGCGCCAACCAGAAGCGCAGCCAGGTCAACATCGGCACTGCCGGCGAATATGGCTTGAATCTGGATAATCGCTATTTTCTCAACGTCGCTCTGCGCCATGACAACAACGATTTTTTCCGTAATTCCACAACATTCTCGGTGAGCGGCGCGATCAATTTTGATCAGTCCGGCACCCGCCTCCATGGGCGTATCGGCAATGGGGTCAAAAATCCTTCCTTCACGGAGCTTTTTGGTTTTTTCCCGGATTTGTTCATCGGCAATCCCGGCCTGAAACCGGAAAAATCAACCGGTTGGGAAATCGGCCTTGAACAAGGGCTCTTCGATGATGCGTTCAGCCTCGAAATTACGTATTTTGATACCGAACTGGAAGACGAGATCTTCACCACCTTCCTGCCCTCTTTCATGAGCACGGTTGATAACCGCACCACAAAAAGCACGCGTCAGGGCGTAGAGGTGTCGGCCACGGTAAACCCGTTTTCCTTTCTGGCACTCACCGTCTCATACAGTTTCATTGATTCAATTGAGGCAGGCGTACAGGAAATCCGCCGCCCCAGGCACACGGGCAGTTTTAATTCTAATCTCACTCTGCTTGAAGACCGGGCAAATCTGAATCTCACTGTGGATTATAACGGTAAAATGCAAGATGATCTTTTCACCTTCCCCGTATTGAGGACCTCACTGGATAGCTTTGCGCTTGTCAGTCTTGCAGGATCTTATAAAGTGACGGAAAGACTTTCGATTTTTGCGCGGGGCGAAAATCTGCTTGATGAAAAATATGAAGAGATCATAGGGTTCCGTTCCCCGGGCATTGCAGCCTTTGGCGGAATCCGGGTCTCCTTTGGCTCCTGACACCCTTTAATCTCAGGAGGCTTGCACACTAAATATGGTTTTTGACATGCCGGCCTCCCGTTTCTCTTTTCTTGCCTGCGCCGCCGGATTGATCTGGCTGATCGGCGGTTTGGCGCTGGGAAATGCGCGCGCGGACGACAACTCTCCCCCCCGACCGCACCGCATCGTCTCGATGAATATGTGCACGGACCATCTGGCCATGCAGTTGGCGGATCGCGAACATATTCTGTCGGTAACTTTCTCTTCCGCCGATCCGGGGCAGTCCCTTATCGCAGACCAACTGGAAGGCATCGAACTGAATGGCGGGCAGGCGGAACAGATTATCCTGCTTAATCCAGATCTCATTTTGTCGGGATCTTTCACCACGTCTTTTACCGACCGCCTGCTTGCCGAGTTGGGATATAAAGTTGTCGAAATTCCTTTCCCCGAAAACTTAAGCGACGTGCGCCGCAATATCCGTATCGCCGCTCGCGCCATCGGTGTCCCTGAACGGGGGGAGCATCTCATCGATGATCTCGACAGACGTCTAAACCAAGCCATGCAAATGGCGCCAGCACAACACCGCGCCGCCCTGATCCTCGCGGCAGGCGGCCTCACCCATGGCCGCCAGACACTTGCAGGCGATCTTCTGACCCAAGCGGGCTTGCGCAACAGCGCCACGGATATGGGAATCGACACGGTCCGGAACGTCGAACTGGAAACGGTGCTGCGCGCCAAACCTGATGTGCTCATCGTAAGCAAAGCGGGCCGGGACACCCGTTCGCTATCAAGCGCGTGGCTCGATCACCCGGCTCTCAACCACTATCTCAAAACACACCGCGCAGTGGACGTGCCCTGGTCTTTTCTGGGATGCGAAACGCCTTATCTGGGAGAGGCCATAAAGCTCATCGCCCAGAGATTGGGCGAGCTTGAGCGCGAGAACGCGCCATGACCGATCTCGGACTTAACCAATCAGGCGAAGCGGAAGAGGGCTTCTCGCCCCGGCTTTTCTGGCCGATCGTGATCGCGCTTAGTGTGCTGCTCGGCGTGCTGGCCGTTTTTTCGCTTCTTTTTATCGGGCCTCGGCATACCGGCTTTCTGGACCTCTATACGCTTTTCCAAACGGACCCTGAACTGGCTTCCCTGATCTTAAGTGACATCCGGTTGCCGCGCACCCTGCTCGGTCTGCTTACCGGGGCAACTTTGGGGTTGAGCGGCGCCGCCCTGCAAAGCCTGTTGCGCAACCCTCTTGCCGAGCCCGGCGTGATCGGCGTTTCGGGCGGGGCGGCCTTTGGCGCGGTCATGGTGTTTTATTTCGGCCTGGCGGGGGGAAGCATTCTGGCGGTCTCCACCGGCGGCATCCTCGGGGCGCTCAGCGCCTTGGGATTCCTCTATCTCCTGGCGGGCAAAAACCCCAGCGTCACCACGCTTATTCTGGCCGGCGTCGCCCTCAATGGCTTTGCCGCCGCGATGACCTCCCTGGCTCTCAATTTTTCACCAAATCCTTATGCGGCATTGGAAATTGTGTTTTGGCTGATGGGATCTCTGGTGGACAGAAGCCTGTCGCACATCGTTTTTATCCTTCCCTTTCTAACCATCGGATGGGTGTTTCTTTTCTCAACGGCCAGAGGCCTCAATGCCCTTACACTGGGCGAAGATACCGCCGCCAGCCTGGGGTTCAATCTAAACTGGCTGAAACTGCGCATTATTTTAGGCTGTGGCCTGGCAGTGGGGGCCGCGGTGGCGGTCACCGGCGCCATCGGTTTTGTCGGGCTTGTGGTGCCCCATCTCCTGCGCCCCTTTGTCGGCTATCAGCCCAGCCGCCTGCTTTTGCCCAGCGCTCTGGGGGGGGCCGTGTTGCTGACGCTCGCCGATATCACCGTGCGCCTGATTTCGCCAGACATCGAGCTTAAAATCGGCATCATCACCTCGCTCATCGGCGCGCCGTTTTTTCTCTATCTCATTATGCACTTGAGGCGGGAGATGACATGAGCGCTTTACGGATCGAAAATGCGAGCGTGCAGTTTAACGGCAGAAAAGCCGTAACCCACGTATCCTTAAAACTCGGCGCGGGGTCCCTCATTGGACTCATCGGCCCTAACGGCGCGGGCAAAACCACCCTGCTGCGCGCCATTGCCAATCTTATTCCGTTTTCAGGCGACGTGTTTTTAAATGGAGAAAACATTGCCGCCATTCAACGGCGGCGTCTGGCCCAGCTCCTGGCCTATATGCCGCAAGGGCATGAAGCGCACTGGCCTCTCACCGCCGCGCGTGT
>JAJFIO010000190.1 GCA_021774915.1 Alphaproteobacteria bacterium | reverse complement strand
TGCTTACGATCTTATCCTTTTCGAAGAAGGTTCGATCGCCAATTTGACAGCCTCAATCATTGGCAACGTCTTTTCATTCAAGCCTCTCAAAGCGGCACGCCTCGAAGATATGCGCTTCCCTGTTGCATATTGTAAGACGTTTGCCGGTCCCCCGACCGGTCTGGTTGTCGAGCGTGAGCGGCTTGATAAGTTCGGCAAGCCGCTTTTGGGTGCCACCACCAAACCCAAACTCGGCCTGTCGGGCAAAAATTATGGGCGCGTCGTTTATGAAGGCCTCAAAGGTGGCCTCGACTTCATGAAGGATGACGAGAACATCAATTCACAACCATTCATGCATTGGCGTGACCGTTTTCTTTATTGCATGGAGGCCGTCAATAAAGCTTCTTCGGAGACCGGTGAAATCAAAGGCCATTACATGAACATTACAGCGGGAACGATGGAAGAAATGTACGCCCGCGCGGAGTTCGCTAAAGAACTTGGCTCGGTGATCGTTATGGTGGATCTGATCATTGGCTATACGGCAATCCAGTCGATCAGCAAATGGTGCCGCGAGAACGATATGATCCTGCATATGCACCGCGCGGGTCATGGCACTTATACGCGTCAGAAAAATCATGGCATCAGTTTCCGCGTTATTGCCAAATGGCTGCGACTTGCCGGGGTGGACCATCTGCACACCGGTACCGCAGTAGGGAAGCTGGAAGGTGATCCCCTGACGGTACAGGGCTATTATAATGTCTGCCGTGAAACCTATAACGAAATTGACCTGCCACGCGGCCTCTTTTTCGATCAAGATTGGGCAGATATCAAGAAAGTCATGCCTGTAGCTTCTGGTGGTATTCATGCTGGTCAGATGCACCAATTGCTTGACCTTTTTGGTGACGATGTCGTGCTCCAATTTGGTGGTGGCACGATTGGCCATCCCATGGGAATTCAGGCTGGTGCAACTGCGAACCGTGTAGCGCTTGAAGCTATGGTTCTGGCCCGCAATGAGGGGCGTGACATCAAAAATGAAGGTCCCGAAGTTCTGCGCGCCGCCGCCAAATGGTGCAAGCCGTTAGAGGCTGCATTGGATACGTGGGGCAATATTACCTTCAATTATACACCAACTGATACGTCTGATTTTCAGACGACTGAAACGCCAGCGATGTAAGGAGACAGATCATGCGTATTACTCAAGGTTGTTTTTCTTTTCTACCTGACCTCGACGAAACACAGATCACGGCGCAAGTGGAATACATGCTCGAGAAAGGCTGGGCAGTCGGAATCGAATACACCGCTGACCCTCATCCACGAAATACTTATTGGAATATGTGGGGTCATCCGATGTTCGATTTGCGTGACGCCAAAGGTGTAATGATGGAGTTGGACGATTGTAGGAAAGTGCATGGAGACGACTATATTCGCCTTGTCGCCTTCCACGACGTGCGTGGTTTCGAGACGGTTATGATGTCCTTCATTGTTAATCGTCCCAAATCAGAACCAGTTTTTCACATGCACCGAACTGATTTCGAAGGCCGTAGTCAAAAATACAGTTGGGAAATGCGCAGCTAAACAATCTGTATCCAGGGAAACTGACGATGAGTGTAGAAACGTCTAATCCGCAAACCGTTGACTTGGCCGCAACTTATGAAAGTTCGGGTGTGGCCGAAGTTTTGCGCGAGCTGGATGAGGAGTTGATTGGGTTGGCTCCGGTGAAACAGCGCATACGAGAAACTTCGGCTCTTCTTTTAGTAGAGCGGGCACGAAGTGATATGGGTTTGTCACATGAATCCCCGACGCTTCACATGAGTTTCTCTGGAAATCCAGGAACAGGAAAAACAACGGTTGCGTTGAAAATGGCCGGGTTGCTGCATCGATTGGGGTATGTCCGCAAAGGCCATCTGGTCAGTGTGACGCGTGATGATCTTGTCGGTCAGTATATTGGCCACACGGCGCCTAAAACCAAAGAAGTGTTGAAGAAAGCCATGGGCGGTGTGCTTTTCATAGACGAAGCCTACTATCTTTATCGTCCGGATAACGAAAGAGACTATGGTCAAGAGGCTATCGAAATCCTGCTTCAGGTTATGGAGAATAACCGGGATGATTTAGTCGTCATTCTGGCAGGGTATGCTGATCGTATGGACAAATTTTTCAGCGCAAATCCTGGGTTCCGTTCGCGCATCGCCCATCATATTGAGTTTCCTGATTATACGGACACAGAGCTGGCAGAGATTGCGACGTCTATGCTGAAAACGCAAAACTATCAGCTGGATGACAGTGGTGCCAAAGCATTAGAGGAATATGTTGCGTTACGACGGAATCAACCACATTTCGCGAATGCCAGGTCTATTCGTAACGCTTTGGATCGAGCGCGGCTGCGTCAAGCCAATCGTCTTTTTGAACATTCTTCAGGACCATTGGACGCGGTGGATCTGAGCACCATCACCGGTGAAGATGTTCGGGCAAGTCGTGTATTCCAAGGTGGCCTCGAGGTTGACAGAGGCTCTCCTGATGAAGTGGTCGATCAGGCTGGAGAACCGATGTGAGCATAGATCGAACGGTTAAGATCGCACCATCAATCCTATCAGCGGATTTTGCTAATTTCGATCAAGAAATTGCAGCGATTGAATCTCAAGGTTGTGATTGGGTCCATGTCGATGTGATGGATGGGCATTTCGTACCTAATCTTACGTTTGGACCACCGTTGGTTGCCGCGATCCGCAAGCATGTCAAAACAGTGATGGACGTACATCTGATGATTAGCCCGGTGGACCCGTATATTGAGGCTTTTGCTGCTGCGGGGGCGGACGTGATCACGGCCCATCTAGAGGCAAGTTCACACATTCACCGCACGCTCCAGGCTATTCGTGCAACTGGCGCCAAAGCAGGGCTTGCGTTGAATCCTGGTACACCGGTGGAAGCAACCATACCTCTGCTGGATCTGTGTGACCTGATATGTGTAATGACGGTTAATCCAGGTTTTGGTGGACAGAAATTTATCTCTACACAAGTCGGTCAGATAC
>JAJFIO010000189.1 GCA_021774915.1 Alphaproteobacteria bacterium | reverse complement strand
GTTCCCTTCTATCATAACAATGACGATTATGATGAAGTGATCTTCTATCATCGCGGCGAATTCTTCAGTCGTGATAATATCAAACCAGGCATGATGACCCTTCACCCGGCAGGCTTCACCCATGGGCCTCATCCCAAGGCTGCGAAAAAAGGCGCCACGTTTGCACGCAAGGAGACCGATGAAGTAGCGGTCATGATCGATACCCGGGATGCTCTAAATATAAGCCAGGCAGCTGAGGCTGTGGAACAGGCTGATTATGTCTATTCATGGGGTGGGCGGGCCGCCGCCAAAGCCGCCGAATAATTTTTCCTAACGCTCAAGGACTTTCAAAATGAAACTTGCCTCTTTGAAATCGGGACGCGATGGTGCGCTTGTTATCGTATCGCGCGATCTGTCGCGTATGGTTCCGGCGCATGATATCGCGCCCACCCTGCAGGCGGCGTTGGACACTTGGAGTGAGGCTGCGCCCCTTCTTCAAGCACGTGCTGAAAAGCTGGAATTGGATGTAGGTGAAGGAGAAGTGTTTGATCCAGCCGCGTGTACCTCACCATTGCCGCGCGCCTATCAGTGGGCGGATGGGTCAGCTTATGTCAATCATGTGGAACTCGTTCGCAAGGCACGTGGGGCTGAGATGCCTAAATCGTTCTGGACCGATCCGCTCATGTATCAAGGGGGCTCGGATTCTTTTCTTGGACCCATGGATCCAATCCCCATGGAAAGTGAGGCGTGGGGCATTGATTTTGAAGCGGAAATCGCCGTGATTACCGATGACGTGCCGATGGGAACGAAACCGGATCACGCGAGTGAGCATATCAGGCTTTTGATGCTGGTGAACGATGTGTCCTTGCGCAATCTCATTCCAGCCGAGCTTGCCAAAAGCTTTGGGTTTTTCCAATCTAAGCCATCAAGCGCGTTTTCGCCCGTGGCGGTGACGCCCGATGAATTGGGCGTGGCTTGGGGTAACGGCAAAGTGCATCTTGCATTGCGGAGCAGTATCAATAATACGCTTTTCGGAGAGCCTGCCGCCGATGTTGATATGACGTTCACTTTTTTAGATCTTATCGCGCACGCAGCCAAATCGCGACCCCTTGTGGCCGGAACCATAGTCGGATCGGGAACTGTGTCCAATAAGCTGAATGACGGGCCGGGCAAAACAATTGAGCAGGGCGGGGTTGGTTATTCCTGCATTGCCGAGATGCGTACCATCGAAACGATTGTTGAAGGAGCTCCAAAAACGGAATTTCTGAAATTTGGAGACCGGGTCCGGATCGAGATGCTGGATCACGATGGCAACTCCATCTTCGGCGCCATTGATCAGGTGGTGGAAGCGTATCAACCGGAATAAAGCAGGTGAGATCTTGATCAATCTGTATAGCTACTGGCGTTCATCGGCCGCCTACCGTGTGAGGATAGCTCTTAATATGAAAGAGCTGGATCATGAAATTATTCCTGTTTCACTGATTAAAGAGGGAGGTGAGCACAAACAAGAGGCTTACCGTGCATTAAATCCTCAGGGGCTTGTGCCCTTCTTTCAGGACGGCGATGTGGCGATTGGCCAATCACCGGCCATGCTGGAATATTTGGAAGAAAAATATCCGCAAACACCATTACTTCCCCGTGAGAGCTCGGCGCGCGCCTCTGTGCGTCAGCTCATGAATATTATCTGTTGCGATATTCATCCCATCGATAATCTTCGGGTGTTGAGCTACATTCAGAATGAATTGGGCGCTACAGACGAGCAGAAAAATAAGTGGTACGCCCATTGGATCGAAGCGGGATTCGGCGCCATTGAAACGCTGTTAAGTCGTGAAAACCTTACAGGGACCTATTGCTGTGGCGATGAGGTGACCCTGGCGGATGTCTGTCTTGTGCCGCAGGTTTATAACGCGCAAAGATTTGGCGTGGCGTTGGATGTTTATCCTGAGATTGTCCGTATCGTGGAAGCGTGCAATGCGCTTGCCGCATTTCAGGCGGCCCGCCCCGAGGCGCAGTCTGACGCATCGTGAATCTTTCTTTGGAATGAGACTTAAGAGCAGTTTTGTTTTCTGCCGATCACCCTGTTTCGTTTGGGTGGTATCCCGTTTATGATAGAGGCGTACGAGTCCGGTATATGGTTCAATCCATAATTTCAGGGGTGCTCAATATGACAGATCAGGGTACGCAAACACAAAACGCCAATCACACTCTACCCAAAGTCAGGGTGCTTACTCTTGATGCGCCATGGCTCTGGCTTTCCCGAGGGTGGCAAGACCTTTGGCGGACGCCGGGGATCGGCTTGGTCTATGGGTCGGTCTTCTCCCTTATCTGTGTCCTCTCCTTTTTGGGCATGTTTCGGATTGAAGCGACCTCTCTCATGCTTGTCCTGGCACCCGGATTTTTATTGCTCGGGCCTTTTCTGGCAACCGGGCTCTACCAGGCGAGCCGGCAACTCGCCGCGGGCCAGACGCCGTCTTCGATTTTTGGTCTGTTTACGAATATTGCGGCGCCGGGACAGATTACTTTCTTTGGCGCGCTTCTGACCGTTGCCTTTCTGGCCTGGATGCGGATTGCCACGCTCCTTTTTGCACTTTTTGTGCATGATGAATATTCGGTAATCGCCGATTTCATCCAGTTTATCCTCACTGATCCCAGCGGACTGGCATTGGCGGTGGTGGGAACGGCGATCGGCGCCATCATTGCGTTTGCAATCTTTTCGATCAGCGCCATCTCCGTCCCCTTGATGGTGGAAAGAGATGTTGATGCCATCTCCGCCATCATCGTCAGCTTGACGGCAGTGCGCAAAAATCCAGGCGTGATGGCCTTATGGGCAGGCTTGATTGCGATTCTGGTGACAGTGGGACTGATGACACTTTCCCTGGGATTGATTATCACCTTCCCGCTTATTGGTCATGCGACATGGCATGCCTATCGCGATCTGACGCATGAGGATTAATTTTTCCCGGCGGAATCCTCTGACTCTTCGTTTTCATCGTCGAATAAGATGCGGTGCGGCGCCGAATCAAGGTCATCATACTGACCAGAATTCAATGACCATAAAAATGCCGCGAGGCCAAGGAGACCGAGCAGCAGGGCGGCCGGGATAAGGTAAATCAGAGCCGTCATTGTCTCTTTTGGCCCTTCATGAGATGTAGCCGCAACGCATTAGCGGTCACCAATAAAGATGAGGCCGACATCGCCACGGCGGCGATGATGGGTGTGATGATCCCCCCTATGGCCAGAGGGATTGCTACGAGATTATATGCTAGCGCAAAGCCGAAATTCTGCAAGATCAGCCGCCGTGATTTTTTTGCAACGTCATAAAGTTCCATGACGGGGGCCAATCGGTCTCCCTGAAAAATAAAATCCGCACTTGCCTGGGCAATGTCGCTTGCCGAAGAAGGGGAGAGAGAAACATCGGCGGCCGCCAGAGCGGGCGCATCATTAATGCCATCACCCACCATGAGAATCCGGCGCCCTTCAGCTTTCAGCTTTTCTAAGGCGGCAATTTTGTCCTGGGGTTTCATTTCCGCCTGCCAGTGGTCGACACCGAGTTTTTTCGCCAAAGTTGAAACCACGTCCTTTCTATCCCCCGAAAGGATACCGACAAAAAAATCACGAGCGCGGAAATAACGAATAACACGCTCGGCATCGGGCCGGGTTTGGTTGCGAAAGGTAAACCGCACAGGTGCGCGGCCGGGCACGCTCAGCCATAATTCACTTGCCTTAGGGTTTGTCTCTGTAGACGGATCATTTGCATGGCACCAGGTTCTGTTCCCCAGCCTTAGTTCTCGCCCCTGCACTGTGGCGGACAGGCCCTGTCCGGGGTGTTCCGTGACACCGGATATTGCAGCGGCGGGCCCGGCGGCGCGCAACAGAGCCTGACAGAGGGGGTGGCGGCTGGCGCTGGCCAAGGAAGCGGCAAGAGCGAGATCTTCCACTTTGATCTCTTCAGCATTGATGAGATGAGGCGTGCCGTAAGTCAGGGTGCCGGTCTTGTCAAAAACCACGGCGTCAATGGTGGCCAGCCGCTCCAGGGCATCGGGCGCCTTAGCGAAAATTCCCTGTTTCAGGAGCCGTCCGACGGCCACCACCTGAACAGCGGGCACGGCGAGCCCCAGCGCACAAGGGCAAGTGATGATGAGCACCGCGATGGCGTTGATCAGCGCGGCCTGCCAGCCTACCGGGGAGAAGATGAGCCAGCCGAGAAAAGTGAGCGCGGCCAGCAGATGAACAGCCGGGGCATAGATCTGTGCGGCCCGGTCGGCGAGCCGTGCATATCTGGCGCGCGCCTGTTCGGCGGCTTCCATGAGGCGGACTATTTCCGACAAGACCGTCTGCTCTCCAGCCGCCGTCACGCACACGCTCAAGGGCGCTGATAAATTCACCGTTCCGGCATAAACAGCATCCCCCTTTTTCACCGCCTGGGGGAGGCTTTCCCCGGTCACCATGCTGGCATCCACTTGCGAGGCGCCCTGCACAATGGCGCCGTCGGCGGGGATATGTTCGCCCATGGCGATAAACAGAATCATATCCTTTGCTAGGTGTTCGACCGGGATCAGATGGTGATGCCCTTCTTTATCGACCAGGGTTGCGGTTGTGGTGCGTAACGCCAGAAGGTTATGAGCGGCCGATCTCGCCTTGCTGCGCACGCGCAGATCGAGATAGCGCCCGATCAGGAGGAAGAACAGCAGCATCACGGCGGCATCGAAATAGACATAAGAACCGCTCACGATGGTTTCCCATAAGCTCATGCCGGCGGCTGCGATCACGGCCAGGGAAATCGGCACATCCATATTGAGGCCCCCGGCAGTAAGGGCGCGCCAGGCGGAGCGAAAAAACGGTCGTCCGGCATAGGCGATGGCGGGCAGGACGATCAGCGCCGATAGCCAGTGAAAAAAATCCCGTGTGGCAGGGCCCATATCTTCCACCAGTCCCGCCCACACCGAAACCGAGATCAGCATGACATTGGCGGCGGAAAAACCGGCCACACCGATGGCGCGGAGCAAAGCCTTTTCACCCTCATTTCCAAGGGTAGCTCCCAGAAGCGGATCGAAGGGTTTGGCGCGATAGCCAAGCTTAGCCAACAGCTGAATGATATATGTGGTGCTGATCTTCTGTTCGTCCCAGACAATAGACAGGCGGTGTGTCGTGAGGTTAACGCGGGCTTTGCGGATAGGGGCGCATCGGCTGAGTGCGCCCTCAATCTTCTGCACGCAGGCGGGGCAGTGCAGGTTCTCGATCACCAGATCAAGGGTGGCTCCTCCTTCCTCGTCATGTCGGATAAAAGGGGAGGCGTCTGACAGGGCAACGGGGGTGGCGCCGGTGTCAAAAAGTTCCGCCTCATCGGCGATCGGATTTGAGTGACTTTGGTGCAAAGCGTCCGCCATCGTTATCGGGTCCAGATGCGCGATTCACTGCGAAAAACTTCAGAGGCGCCGCGTTGCGCCGTCAGCCGAACCTGCCATTGCCCGGCCAGAGGCAGGACAGTGCGTGCGCCATACTCGCCCTGTCCCCGGCTGAGCAGGTCGAGAGTTTGATCAAACCCCTCTTGCGTTGGACGGCGCAACTCGGCCACAACTTGCAGACCTTCCAGTGGTGCGCCACCCTGATCAACAAACCGGGTGGTCAGGATCACGGCGCCATTATCCTGAAATTGAGCCGAAAGGGTGTTTTGCCAACCGAGTTCGGCCTGGCGTTGACGCGCCTCAAGGGTCTGGTTGTAGTTCAGTCCGTCTTTATAAGCGTCTTCCTGTTCCAGACCGGTCCATGTAGAGAGCGACAGGTAAATCAGAATTCCATTGACGGCGAGGATGACGCCAAAGAAAGCCACGAACAGGAAGAGCATATGCTTGCCCATAAGAGGCGGAGCGAAAAGAGGTTTCATGGCTTTCCTCCCACAAATACATTTTCTGTTTGTGCTGTCGTTCTATCGCCGATGTCGGTGGCGGTGAATGTAACGGGCAAGGAAAAAGCACCCGGTTCCAGTGCGGGGAGGGTGATGAATACGCGGACAGCCCTCAGGCTGTCGGGTTTTACTGTGATCAGAGGGGGAGATTGATCTTCGGGAAATCCGATGAGTCTCATTCTGGCCGCTTTCACCCCTTTCACGGTGAGGGAAAAAACGCGTTCGGTCGATTTTTTATTGAGGATCTTGACCGTGTATCCGTTGCGCACCTGGCCATCCGACAAGGTGACGTAGAGGGGGTTTCTGTCCCGTTGGATATTCAGCTCAAGGATGGTTCGGTTTAAAAGGCCAAAGACCATGATGCTGCTGACAAGGATCAAAACGGCGGTGTACATCGCTATTCTGAGGCGTAGGAGGTTGTATTTTTGTTTCTGTCCTGCTGCACGCGCGGCAAAATTCTTGCCCGTGTCATAGGCAATGAGGCCTTTGGGAAGGTCTATCTTTGTCATAACCCCGTTGCAGGCGTCGATGCATAAGGCGCACTGAATGCACTCAAGTTGGTCGCCATCGCGAATATCAATGCCCATGGGGCAGACGGCAACGCATTGTTTGCAGTCTATGCAGTGGCCTCGCCCTTCCCAGCTCTCGTTTTTCTTGTGAGGGCCGCGCGGTTCTCCCCGGTCATCCCGGTACATCACGTTGAGCGAATCTTCGTCAATCATGGCAGCTTGGATCCGCGGCCACGGGCACATGAAAGTACAGACTTGTTCCCTAGCGAAACCGGCGAGCAGATAGGTTGTGCCCGTCAGCAAGGCCATGAAGATATAGGCCGTCAACGGGGCTTCCAATACGAAAAACTGTTTGATCAGTGTCGGCGCGTCGTGGAAATAAAAAATCCACGCACCGCCTGTCGCCATGGCGATCAGAATCCATGTGCTGTGCTTAGTGACTTTTTTAATAACCTTACCCATCGTCCAGGGCTGCTGGTCCAGCCTGAGGCGTTTATTGCGATCGCCTTCTACCAAGCGTTCAACGGCGATGAACAGGTCGGTCCAGATCGTTTGGGGACAGGCAAATCCGCACCAGACGCGGCCGAAGAGACTGGTGACCAGGAACAATCCGACAGCGGCTAAAATGAGAAGGCCGGTGATGTAATAAACTTCCTGCGGCCAGATTTCGATGAAAAAGAAATAAAATCGCTGATGGGGGAAGTCTACCAGCACTGCCTGGTTGGGCGCGCTCGGGCCTCTGTCCCATCTGACCCAAGGCAGGATATAATATATACCGAGCATGGTGACGAGGGCGGCCCATTTGATCCGGCGAAAGAAGCCATGAGCGAGTTTAGGGTGAATGGCTTTGCGTGATTCAAACAGATGGCGATCATCAGCGCGATTGACGGCTTCGACATCTACCGCTTCGACCATGTTGTTGGAGGCTGTAGATGTCGCATCCATTACTGAACCGGGTTTGCTGTTCACAGCACCCTTCTTTCATTCCGTTGTGTATTTCAAATTTTATTCGCCGCCACCCAGAGAATGGATGTAAACGGCCATACTGCGAAGGGTGGCCGGGTCCAGTCGATCCCCCCATGCCGGCATCATCCCGCCGCGCATATTTGAAATGCTTTTCACTATGGCGCTGTAGCTATCGCCATATAGCCAGATGCCATCCGTCAGACTAGGCGCACCATCCAGGCGGCTGCCCGTGCCGTCCGAGCCGTGACAAGCGCTGCACTGCTCTTGATATAATGATGCCGTCCGACTGGCGGCTTGCCCGTCATGATCCCGTCCAGACAGGCTCAGGACGTAATTGGCCAGATCTTCCACCTGATCCCGGGTCAGCAGTTCATCGCGCAGGAAAGCAGGCATTTGGGAGAATCGAGTCTCATCGTTTTCCGAGCGGATGCCATAGAGCAGCGTGGTGTGAATATCACTCACCGTCCCGCCCCACAACCATTCATCATCATTCAGATTGGGATAGCCCTGCCCCCCATCGGCGCCCGACCCATGACAGGTGGCGCAATTATCGCCGAATGTGGATTTGGCCGACGCCAGAGCAAATTCCAGAAGTTCCGGATCCATTTCGATCTGATCGAGCGGTGTACTGAGGATCTTGTCAGAATAAACCGATTGCCCTTCCCGTGCCTTGGCAAGCTGATTTTGGACAACTTGCCGCTGGGAATATCCTAAAAGGCCTCTGGTATAATCGCTGGCAAGGGGAAGTGCCGGCATGGCGATCCAATAGAGCACCGACCAGGCAATACAGGCATAAAAAGTCCATAGCCACCATCTTGGCAGAGGCGTATCAAGTTCCCTGATGCCGTCCCATTCATGACCGGTCGTGCTGGTTCCCGACACTTCATCGATAGGCTTGTTATGCGCCACGCTTATTTCTCCTCATCCAAGGGCATATGCGCCGCTTCGTCAAACTTTTCTTTGTTGCTAGGCCAGAAGGCATAGGCGCAGACCCCTAAAAACAGAATCACCAGATAAACCAACCCCCATGAATTTGCGAAGGTGGACGCATCTTCATATGACATCTGATTTTCTCCTATCGAAGGTTTTCTTCAGGGTTGTATACGGAAAAATCGACGAATGTGCCCAGAACCTGCAGATAGGCGATCAGCGCATCAAGTTCAGATATCATTTCCGGATTGCCGTCAAAGTCACGGACATTTGCGTCCGGGTAGCGTTCTAAAAAGGCATCATAATCGTCGGAGAAAAAATCGACCTGAGCTTGCAGATCCGTCCCGGCGCTTTTGACCATTTCATCCGTATACGGCACGCCGACACGTTGATTTGCGATCAGATGGCCCTCCATGCCGGCCAACCGTAGCGGTGTTTTGGCAAGGAAGGGGTATCCGGGCATAATTGATTCAGGGACCAGCGCGCGCGGATTTATCAAATGCTGAGTATGCCACTCATCGGAATATTTGTTGCCGACGCGCGCCAGATCAGGACCGGTTCTTTTTGAGCCCCACTGGAACGGGTGGTCATACATGCTTTCGGCGGCGAGGGAGTAATGGCCATAGCGTTCCACCTCATCTCTTAAAGAGCGGATCATCTGGCTGTGACAGGTGTAACAGCCTTCCCGGAGATAAACGTTGCGCCCCGCCAGTTCGAGAGGCGTGTAGGGCCGCATGCCTTTGACTTTCTCGATGGTGTTTTCCAGGAAGAACAAAGGAGCGATTTCGATCAGTCCGCCTATGGACACGACGATGAGGATACCGATCAGGAGGAGGATAGAATTTTTTTCAAAAGCTTCGTGCTTGATGCGCATGGGGGGCGCCTCCTATTGAGCTGCGGCCAGGACGCCGGCCTGTGCCGAGCGGCGAGGAACGTGCACGTCACCACGTGCGGTGCGCCACAAATTATAGGCCATGATGAGCGCGCCCACGAGGAACATTCCTCCGCCCAGAGCCCGGATCATGTAATAGATGTGCATGGCGTCCACCGTTTCGACGAAGGAATATTTGAGGAAACCCAGCTGATCATATGCCCGCCACATCAAACCTTGCATGATGCCTGACACCCACATCGCGGAGATGTAGAGGACAATACCCAAGGTTGAAATCCAGAAATGCGCATTGACCAGCTCAAGTGAATAGAGGCCCTTGCGCTTCCACAGCCAGGGCGTCAAACAATACAGAGCGCCAAAGCTCACGTAACCGACCCAGCCCAGGGCGCCGCTGTGGGTATGGCCGACCGTCCAATCGGTATAGTGACTGAGCGAGTTG
>JAJFIO010000188.1 GCA_021774915.1 Alphaproteobacteria bacterium | reverse complement strand
CTGCGGTTTGTTGCAATCTGAAACACCTGGAACGGTTGACAGCAGCACCTGCGCACCTTCAACAGTCATTTCCTGTGCGACCACCGCACTCGTCCCTAAAATGATAGTTCCTGCCGCCGCGGCGAGCATGTGAAACGCTTTCATATTTTCCCTCCAATACAAACTAGTGATGAATTTCCCAGGCCCCAAAATCGGCACGTTAGTGGGTCTTGTTCCTGGCTGCAACGCCCAATTTAGGCGGTATACTCCTACTGCATGGCGCTTTACCCGACACTTCACTAAGAAAAACCCCTGATATCCGCCAAATATCCCCTGGTTTCACCCATCTTTAAGCATTCTCACCCCATGATGGACGTTGCCTCCTAGGGTGGACCAAAGCGTGAGCGCATTTAAGATCGGGACTTAGGCGAAAATATGTTTCAATTAATCGGCATTGCGACTGTCTTCATCACGGTGTTTGGAGGGTTTATGCTCGCCGGTGGGCATTTCGATGTCATCCTCAAAGCCGCCCCCCTCGAGTTTCTTATCATTTTTGGTTCTGCATGCGGCGCCTTTGTCATCGGCAATAGTTCAACCTTCATCATCGCAACGCTTAAAGATCTGGGCAAATTCGTTACGGGATCAAAATGGAAAGAGAAGGATTACATAGATCTGCTGTGCCTCTTGTTCCTCCTGACCAAGACCATGAAATCTAAAGGGGTGATCGCGCTCGAATCTCACATTGAGAATCCTAAAGAAAGCGGCATATTCAGCCGCTACCCCCGTTTAATGGCAGACCATTTCTGTATAGATTTCATTTGCGATACCTTGCGCATGATGACCATGAACTTCGAGGACCCACACCAGGTCGAAGACGCCATGGAAAAACAACTTGAAAAGCATCATCATGAAACCGAGGTTCCCGCGCATGCCATGCAAGGTATGGCGGATGCCTTGCCGGCCCTTGGCATTGTCGCCGCTGTGCTCGGGATTATCAAAACCATGGGTGCGATCACCGAACCGCCGGCTGTTCTGGGCAAAATGATCGGCAGCGCCCTGGTCGGAACCTTTCTCGGCGTGTTTCTGGCCTATGGTTTTGTCGGTCCCATCGCGGGGCGCCTAAGCCAAGTTTTTGGAGAACAGGCACAATTCTACCAAATCATTCGGGACGTTTTGGTCTCTCACCTGCATGGCAATGCAGCACAGATCTCTGTCGAAATCGGTCGTGGCAATGTGCCCACAGCCTTGCAGCCTTCATTCTATCAGCTTGAAGAAGCAATTAATGAAATCCCGCCGGAAGTAAGCTAACAACTGAGACTCTCCTCTTAAGGCCGCTCGTCTCCTGATCTGTTCTGCATACCGAGTTGCGGCGGATCAACGGGTCTGATGGGCAGAGTCACTGTCTTTTCTTCAGTAAAAAACTGCTCATTGGCACGCCCACCCGTACGCCCCACGCCCGAGGCCTTGAATCCACCGAACGGCGCGCGTAATTCACGCATCATGGGTGTATTGACCCACACGACACCAGTGCGCAGCTCTGTCATGGCATGGGTTATGGTGGGGTAATCACCGGACCATATGTAGGACACCAGACCAAACTCTGAGTCATTGGCAATACTGATGGCCTCATCCACCTCATCAAATAAAATGAAAGTGGCAAAGGGCCCGAACACCTCTTCCCGGCACACGAGTTGATTATTGGAAGTGGCAAGAACCGCCGTCGGCTGAACATAATACCCGCGCTCAAATTCCGGGACACGTCCACCACCCACCAGCACCTCACATCCGTCCTTCTCTGCGCTCTTGGTATAAGACAGAATCCGCTCCATCTGCGCTCTGGAGATCACCGGGCCCACTTCCGTCGAGGTCTCCAGAGGGTTTCCAACGCGAATGTTTTTAGTGCGCGCGACAAAGGCACTGATAAATTCATCGGCGACAGAGCGCTGGACTAAAATACGAGACCCGGCCAGGCACTGTTGACCATTATTGGAATAGATCCCTAGAAGAGCCCCATCCAAAGCGTGACTCAAATTGGCAGTTTCAAAAATAATATTGGCCGATTTTCCGCCCAATTCCATCATTACACCCTTCAGGCCTTGACCTGCAGCCGCACCAATCGTCCGACCGGTTTCAGTGCCGCCGGTAAACGCCACCACATCCACTTGTTTGTGCTTTACCAGCGCATCACCGGTGATATGACCCCGGCCGTTCACCATATTGATCACGCCCGGCGGCACACCCGCTTGGCTAAAGAGTGTCATCAAACGCATGAAGCTGAGCGGCGTGAATTCCGAAGGTTTCAGGACACAGGAATTCCCAAAAGCCAAGGCGCCGGCAATTTTCATGGTCGCCAGCGCCAGAGGCGCGTTCCATGGCGCAATCAGCGCCGCGACACCGACAGGTTCTCGTGTCACCGTGGTGATAAAGTTTTCCGCTTGAGTATAGACTTCCCCTTTGGCTTGACCGATGTAATCTGCAAAAAAACTAAAATTATACGCGGCACGTGGAACATGGCGGTGGCGCAATTGCGCATAGGCCAAACCAGTGTTCAAACATTCCAAATAAGCCAATTCATCAGCATACGTCAGAATGAGATCATGGATGTTACGTAAGATTTGCTGACGAGCTTCCACGGACAGACCGCACCAGACACCGGCCTCAAACGTTTGACGCGCCGATGCCACGGCGGCATCGACTTCGTCTCTATCCGCTTCATGCAATACCCCCAGATGCGATTCATCGGCCGGATTGAGAATGGCTATGCCCTCACCCTTTCCGGGGGACACAAAACCGCCATCAATAAAGCTCAAAGCTTCTGTTGCATGCGCAAAGGAATGAGGCTTCATCAGACTCATCTTTCCCTCCAGAGAGTTCAAACACACGCCACCTGAGCATTTCCGAGCGAAATGGGCACCGGTTCGCGTGAAGGAAATGCGACCAAACAACACCTTAGAGCCGTTCTGTGAGTCAAATAAAGTCGGAACGGCTCGAAAATACCGGGAAACTTAAGTCCAGTCACAGGGCGGCTACAATGTCATGCACCCTGCGAAGTTCATGCCCAAGCGTCAAGATCATAAATCAGGCCAGAGTTCCACCTTGCGGCAATCAAGGGATTTTTCAAGAAGATGGACAAGGAGATAAAGACAAGCCTTCGAATATCGGCGGCAGTTGT
>JAJFIO010000187.1 GCA_021774915.1 Alphaproteobacteria bacterium | reverse complement strand
CTGCATTCGGGTTCCGGCCAGTGAAATGGAAGATGGATCAAACCGCTTTCCCACCAAGTCATTAAAGACCGGAAAAATCTTTGATCGGCGAGCCGGGCAGATGGACGTCGGAAATATCCCAGGATAGCGTTATTCTTGGTTTCTTGCCCATATAGGGTGGAACCCAGTGGATAAAATCGGACGGAAAGACGATCATGCTCCCGGCCTTCAGTGTCGGGAACAGAGGCCGGGTCAAAATACCCTCGCCATGAGGGCAGGATGCGGGAATGCGCGGATCGACAAAACACAAACGCCCGCCAAACGGGTCTTTTTTGCGGTCGATCGGATCGCCTTCATCCAGCAGATAGACGACGGCAATTTTAGAACGGACATGAGAGTGGGGCATGCAATAATCCCGGCGCTGGTAAACGCTGGCCCAACTCAAATCCACCACCGTCTGCGGCAAATCAAACATCTGAGACACAAGCCCAAAGATTCGTTGACAAAGGAAGTCAGCTTCCGCACAGCCCCATTGGTCCAGGTCATAAATCTTGGTTCCACAGGCGCCGGGAACGGGTTTGTGCGCCGCCCTCTCATGCACTTCCAGTTCCAATATTTTAGTGGTGAGCGCCGGATGGTAAGTGGCGGTATCATCAAAATCAGCCACCAGAATACGCTTGTCGCTCTGGGTGCTGAAATTCATCGTCTCAGGGATGATGGAAAGATCAGTTAGGGATTTAAGCGCCATAAACATACCCCTCGATGACAGCCAGCCTACACCGCGATCCTCAAAGCCCGTTAATCTGCCGCATGTACTCGATCAAAGCCGTATACTCATTGCTTTCAAGATAATCGATCGGTGGCATAATCTCGCCCGTCACATTTGCAGGGTCATCATCCATCCGTCCATTGACAATGAAGTCTTTAAGGGCTTCATCATCAAGCCCGGCAATGAAGGCGCTGCTCACCAGAGCAAGCCCCAACCCTTCAATGCCCTCTCCCGTTTGCCCATGGCAAAATGAGCAATTATCGAGATAGACCACATCACCGCTTACTTGGTCCACCTGAACCACTTGAGGCGTCTGGACATCCACCTTGCGCGAGGCCCAGCCAAAGGGCGCGACATAGGTCTCGGTCACGTTGGAACTGGCAAGATTCCCTGTTGCGGTGCCTGGGGTAAGTTCCGAGCTATTCACATACAGCAGAGAACCGAAGACCGCCACCAACAGCATCACCGCCGCAGCGCCCAGATGCCTGACCCCGCCCATTTTAAGCTTGGGAACAGAATTAATCAGGGTCAGAAGAAGAACGGCGGTGCAGATAATGACCGTAATATGAAAAATATAGAGCAGAATTTCTGGTGACCAAATCCCCCCGCCATCAAACAGCAGCGACACTTGTGAGGCCGGGGCTTCATCCAGAATTTCAACGGCATAAGAAGTGAGGTTCTTTTCATAACCGTCCTGAACCGCCGTAAAAAGGCTGGCAATCACCGCGAAACCTATCGCATAGCCTGATTGCCTCAAGGTACCAATCAGCCCTGAGGCCATACCGGCGCGCTCTGGAGGAACGGACCCCATGAGCAGACTGTTATTGGGCGAGAAGAACAGCCCCGTTCCCACCCCGATCAAAACCATCGGCACCAGCAAAACGAGATAGCCGCTGTCGATTTCGACAAACAGCATGGTGAGGTAACCCAGCGCGCACACCGACGTTCCGATAAAACACAACACCTCAGCGCCGACATTATCCGCCAGCCGGCCCGCCACCGGAGAGATGACCGTTGTCGCCACCGCCGGCACGCACATGATCAGCCCCACTTCCCAGGCCGGTATTTCCATGCCGGAAAGAAGCAGAAGCGGCCAAATAAACAATTGCACCGGGAAACTGGCGAACAGCGCCGCGAAAGCAATAGAGGATTTAGTGAAGGCCTGGTTTTTCTGAAAGAGGACCAGATCGACCAAAGGGTCCTTGTTCAGCCGCTCCTGCTGCAAAAACAAGATGAAAAAGGCAATGCCGATGATGGTGATCACCCACACCAGGCCTTCCAGATGGTTGTCCTCGACCGGTAGGCGGTTGAGGCCATAGAGAATGCCAAAAAAAGCAACGGTCAGGAACACTGCTCCGGTGACGTCGTAATGCTCGCGTTTTTTCAGCGGGATCAGAGCGCCTTTCTTTCCAAAAGCAGTGAGGGCAATCACGATGGCGACAAGGGCGAAAGGAATCCGGCTGGAAAAAATTGCCCGCCAGTCAAACGCATCGAGCAGAAACCCGGCGAAGATCGGACCGAACAGAAAACCCGCCGCATTGGCTGACTGCAATATGCCCAGCGCCCGCCCCCGCTGGGCCTGCGGGTAAATCTGACCGGCAATGGCAAAGGTCGAGGGCAGAAACATCGCCATGCCAAAACCTTGAATGATACGTAAGACAATAAGCCACTCGATGTTCGGCGCGTAAGCGCAGGCTGACATCGCCACGGCATAAATAAAGGTGCCTATTTGAAAAAGCCGCACCTGACCGATTGCCTCGCCAAGCCGCGAGAAAAAAAGCATCGGCCCGGTAGCCGCAATCAAATATCCCAACGCCACCCACACCACAGTCGCTGTGTTGGTATCGAGATCCTCTATCATGTCGGCAAAAGCAATGGGAACGAAACTTGAATCCAGGCTTGCCAGAACCGTCGACACCACAAGGGTCAACATGAGAGTGATGCGCCGCGCCCCAGACAGCGAGTCGCCCGTATTAAATCCGCCGCTTGTTGCGTCAACGCTCGCCATCAGTACACCTTCACATCAGGAATGCTGAACAGGGATTTCCACTCTTTGGCGATCAGAAGATCCATCAATTCGGATTCTTCACCACTTTGCTTTTTCTCCATTTCACCTTGCATGATCTTCAGCGCCTCATCGACTTGGGGGCCAAACAGATATTGCAGATACTCGAGCGGTACGCGGGGTTCTTCAGCGACATCTCCGTCTGCATCAAAGTTGGGCGGCAACATGGGCGGCACGTAAAAGACATTAGGCTGGGTGCCGTATTCCGCATGCAGCGGCAAAGCCACTTTCCACTTGTTTACCAGCAGATCGATGGGCTTGCCCACATCTTCGAGAAATCCGACAAACCGCAATCGGCCCGGGCACTGACGGGCGCAGGCCGGGGCCACGCCCTGTTCCACACGTGGAAAACAGAAAATGCATTTTTGCGACGTGCCGCTGACCATGTTGAAATACACTTTGTCATAAGGGCACGCCTTGTTGCATTCGCGAAAGCCCTGACACTTGTCCTGATCCACCAGAACGATGCCGTCTTCTTCGCGCTTGTAAATGGCGCGCACCGGGCAGGCCTCAAGACAGGCCGGATTGGTGCAGTGATTGCACAGGCGCGGCAAATAGAAATGATAATTATTGGGATATTCACCGGAGCTTGAATCTTCCTCCCAATTGGCGCCCCACAGCATTTCTTCTTCCGTCTTCAGGCGTTTGTCACTGCCTTCGAAATAAACCTCTTCATGATTGAGGGCGATCACATTGCCATAATCTTCCGGCTCCGGAAGGTTTCCCGGCTGCAATTCACCATCTTTCCAGCCGCCGCCATTGGTCTCCCAGTTTCGCGGATATCCAAGTCCGGGCTTGGTTTCGACATTATTCCACAGCATGTATTCCTGACCCGGCTCGTCCGTCCACAGTGATTTACACGCCGCCGTGCAAGCGTGGCAGCCAATGCATTTGTTGAGATCAAGCACCATCGCAATCTGGCGGGCCATCGGTTATTCTTCCTCTTGGATTGGGGTCACGGTTTGAATATTCCAGAGACGGTCCTGTTCCAGGAAATCCCAAAGCGCCGTCATCACAATTGTATAAAATCCTTCAGGTTTACTCTCCACCAGTCTGCCGACCGGAACCGGTAACCAGCAGACAATATGGCGATCCAGAAAATCCAATTGGGCGCGCTCAAAGGACGCATCAAGTGGGTCCACTCGGCCCGCCTCCCTCAAACACAACACCTGCATGAATTCCAGTTGAATGGAAATATGGTCCGGCGCCCAGGCCATCTGATCCTGAAGATCATAGGAAAAATAATTATAAAAGCGGATCAACTCCTCTTTCGTTTTACTTGCCCCCACTCGAACCAGTTCCGCACGCAGCGGCACGGGCGGCCCGTCATTTCCCACTTCAAACAGGGAAGAATACGTTCCCTGCAGGTTGGACACATCTTGGCGGGTCACGCCTTGCAACACTTCGATAAGTTTTGTAAATCTCGCCGTATAGGGCAGAGTTTCCTGAAGACCGGCAAAAAGTTCGGGCAACTCCCCCGTAGCAAATATTTCTTCGAGAATTTCTTGGTGTTCAAACGGCGAACTCATCAACTTAGAAAAAAGCGCATAGGCTAGAGCCCTGGCTGAAGCAGTTTGATCCACCTCCCTGCCCCGCGTCTGCACAGAAGCGATATTCCGTGTCGTCACTGTTGAGGCGAGCGGGGTCATGCGGCAGTCTCGTCAAAATCGCTGTCTTCGGCTTTTTTAAAATCGCAGGTGAAATCTTTGTAGGTTTGATTGGG
>JAJFIO010000186.1 GCA_021774915.1 Alphaproteobacteria bacterium | reverse complement strand
CTGTTCCTGAAAGTTCTGACGTCAAAGCATGATCCGGAATGGGCGCTGCGGCGCATGAGCGAAGCGGGCGTGTTGGGAAAGTTCATACCCGATTTTGGCCGTGTCGAAGCCATGATGCAGTTCAACATGTATCATCATTATACGGTGGATGAGCATACGATCCGGGCGATCGGCATATTGTCGCGAATCGAACGGGGTGAACTGGAAGAAGAACATCCCCTCTCCCATGAGATTGTCCACAAGGTTCTCAGTCGTGAAGTTCTTTATATGGCTCTTTTTCTTCATGACATTGCCAAGGGGCGTAAAGAAGATCATTCAGAGGCCGGTGCTATGGTCGCCCGTGAGCTTTGTCCACGGATGAAGTTTACCTCTGCCCAGACGGAAACTGTAGCCTGGCTGGTGGAAAACCATCTGTTGATGAGCGAGTTTGCACAAAGCCGCGATATATCGGATCCCAAAACCATCGAAGCTTTTGTCGATATGGTTCAAAGCCCGGAGCGCTTGCGCCTTTTACTTATTTTGACCGTGGCCGATATAAGGGCGGTTGGGCCTGGAGTATGGAATGGGTGGAAGGGTCAGTTGCTGCGCGAGCTCTATTCGGAAGCCAGTGATGTCCTGCAGGGCGATGCCACGGCCGATAAAGGCAAACGACGCGGCGTGCGGGTGGCGCGGCTTAAAGACAAATTGGCGCTACGTCTTGGCGATTGGCCGGAGGAAGAGCGCACCCAGGCCGTTAACCGCCATAAGGATACTTATTGGCTGACCTTTGATGAGGATACCCATTTGCGCTATGCCGCCTTCATGCGGGCCGCAAGCCTTTCAGGTGAGGGGCTTGCTATTCAGCACAGCATCGACCGGTTCAAATCTATCACTGAGGTGGTGATTTATACGGCGGATCATCCGGGGGTGTTTTCGAAGCTCGCCGGGGCGTTCACTCTGTCGGGGGCGACGATCATGGACGCCAAGGTTTTCACCACCAGCGACGGCATGGCGCTGGACATCTTTTATGTGCAGGATGCCACTGGCGCGCCGTTCGATGAGCCCTCGCGCCTGAAGGCCCTGGACGCCATCATTGCGCAGGTTGTCAAAGAGGATATGGCGCCGCATCAGCATTTGTCGCCGCCGCGGCTCAAGAAACGTGAGCAGGCGTTTGCGGTCGAACCTCAAGTTCTGATTGATAACAAAGCTTCCGATATCCACACGCTGATCGAGGTCAATGGCCGCGATCGGCCGGGATTGCTCTACGACCTCACCCGCGCGCTGAGGGGTTTGCGTTTGACCGTCGCTTCGGCGCATATCTCCACCTATGGGGAGCGGGCGGTGGATGTGTTTTATGTCAAAGATCGGGCGGGCCTGAAAATCACGCGTCAAGGAGCGCTTGAAAACATCCAAAAGACCTTGCTTGCGGCGCTCGATCCGGATTATGCCAGCACGGCGGCGGATGCCGCTGAGTAATGCTATTATGAAATGATTCCCCTAAGTCCTCTTAAAACTTACTCTTAAAGCCCTGCCATGACTCTCTTGAAAGACACAGCCACTGTCGGCGGCATGACTTTGATCAGCCGTGTGCTGGGGTTTGTGCGCGATATTTTGCTGGCGGCGATCTTGGGGGCAGGGCCCGTGGCCGATGCGTTCGTGGTGGCTTTTCGGTTTCCCAATCTGTTCCGCCGCCTCTTCGCCGAAGGGGCGTTTAATGCCGCCTTCGTGCCGCTTTTTGCCAAACGCCTTGAAGAAAACGGCTTAGACAGCGCCCGGCGTTTTGCTGAAGAATCTCTGGCCGTTCTGCTGACGTCGCTGATTGTTTTTACGCTGGTGGTGGAAATTTTCATGCCAGCTGTGGTGATGGTGCTGGCGCCGGGTTTTGTCGAAGACCGACAGAAATTTGAACTGACGGTTCTCTTCACCCGGATTGCATTGCCCTACCTTTTGTTCATGTCGCTGACGGCGCTTTACAGCGGCCTGCTCAATTCGCTGGGCAAATTCGCCGCCGCCGCTGCCGCGCCCGCCTTGCTGAACGTGGTGTTGATCACGTCATTGCTGGTGGTGGCGCCGCTTTTGGCCACGGCCGGTCATGCACTGGTCTATGGTGTGATTGTGGCAGGTGTTCTGCAATTTCTCTCCCTGGTGTGGGCCGCAGCGCGGGCGGGGTATGCGCTGCGTTTGCGCCGGCCCCGATTGACGCCAGCCGTGCGCCGTCTGATCCGGCTCGGCGTTCCGGGCGCACTATCGGGTGGTATCACCCAGATCAATATTGTCATCGGCACCATGATTGCCTCGATGGAATCGGGGGCGGCGTCCTTTTTGTATTATGCCGAACGGGTCTATCAATTGCCGCTGGGGATCATCGGCATCGCCATGGGGGTGGTGCTCTTGCCGTCTATCGCCCGGCAATTGCGGGCGGGCCGTGAGGCTGAGGCTCATGCCAGCCAGAACCGGGCGCTGGAACTATCCATGTTGTTGACCTTGCCTGCGGCGGCGGCGCTGCTGGCGATTCCGATGATCGTTGTTATGGTCTTGTTTGAGCATGGCGCCTTCGACCATGAGTCCGCCCGGGCGACAGCCAAAGCCTTGGGTGCGTTCGCCGCGGGGCTGCCTGCTTTCGTCTCGATCAAAGTGTTTTCGCCCGGGTTTTTTGCCCGGGAGGACACCAAGACGCCCATGATTTATGCGGCGATTTCGGTGGCGGTGAACGTTGTTTTGAGTCTGATTCTGTTCACGCAGATCGGGTTTTTGGGGATTCCCATCGCCACCACTCTGGCCAGTTGGGTGAACGCCGTATTGCTGGGGGTCAAGCTCCAAAAACTGGGTTATTTCAAAGTGGATGCACGGTTGAAAGAACGTCTGCCGCGCATTCTGATTGCCAGCATTCTCATGGGTGTCGGGCTTCACTGGGCGGTTGGCGCGGTGCTGCCTTTGGTGCCGGATTTGCCGGTGGCGCAGATGTTGGTGCTGGGGGGGCTGGTGTTGGGCGGTCTGGCGGTTTATGGAGGGCTGGCGTTGGCCCTGGGTGCGGCGCGCTTGGAAGACGTACGGGGCCTTTTTTCCAAAAGTTCGCCCATAAAGTGATGAGTGAAGGAGGCTTCAAGGCCATGGAAAATAAACCTGAAAACAGCGCAGTGGGTGGCGGCCGAGTTTTCTCAGGCGTGCAGCCGACGGGCAATCTTCATTTGGGCAATTATCTGGGGGCGATCAGAAATTTTGTTACCTTGCAGGAGCACTATGCATGTCTCTATTGCGTTGTCGATCTGCATGCCATCACGGTGTGGCAGGAGCCAAGCGTTCTGGCCCGGCATACGCGTGAAGTGACGGCCGCGTTCATTGCTTGCGGTATCGATCCCAAAAACCAGATCATTTTCAATCAAAGTGCGGTGTCGGCGCATGCGGAACTGGCCTGGATTTTTAACTGTGTCGCACGGATGGGCTGGCTGGGGCGCATGACCCAGTTCAAAGACAAGGCGGGCAAGCATCAGCAGAACGCCTCTGTTGGTCTGTTTGCTTATCCCAATCTGATGGCGGCGGATATTCTGGCGTATAAATCCACGCACGTGCCTGTGGGCGAGGATCAAAAACAACATCTGGAGCTGAGCCGCGACATTGCGCAGAAGTTCAATAAGGATTTTGATGTGCCGGACTTCTTTCCTTTGCCTGAGCCTCTGATTCAAGGACCTGCGACACGGGTGATGAGCTTGCGTGACGGCACGGCAAAAATGAGCAAATCGGACAAATCGGATAATTCGCGCATTAATCTGACCGATGACGCCGATCTCATTGTCAAAAAAATTCGCAAAGCCAAAACCGACCCTCATCCGCTTCCGACAAACGAAGAACAGGCCAAAGACCGTCCGGAGGCTGACAATCTTATCGGTATTTTTGCCGCCCTGTCCAACGAGACGCGGGGGCAAGTCATCACGCGGTTTGCCGGCACGTCATTTGCCGACTTTAAAAAAGAACTCAGCGATCTGGCGGTCTCGGTTTTGGCGCCTATCGGTGAAGAGATTGCGCGTTTGATGGCGGCCCCTGATCATGTTGATGAAGTGCTGCGCGCCGGTGCGGCCCGCGCAGACGCCATTGCCACGCCGATTATGGATGACGTGAAACGCATTGTCGGGTTTATCCGCTAGATGTGGAGCCTCAATAGGTTGTCCCGGCTTATGCGCGCGGCTTCGCGGGAGCGGCGCAAAGCGCCGGGCTGCGCTTGCAACCTTAAGCCGTTTCCGTGTACACGGAAACGACTCTAAAGCACAATCGGCAACAGCATCATGCCCCCGCGAAAGGCAAAAAGGGACAGACAGATCATGCAATGGGCTCAGGGCTATAGGCACATCAGCGCCAAGTGCCGGAACTGGTTTGCGGGACTTTTTGTCAGGGTTCGCGGGGTTGATCCTGATTTTTGGCTCCACTGGGGTAAACGCGCCGGCTTTTTGCTGCTCGGATTTCTGCTGCTCTATTACCCGCTCGGCATGGCGTGGCGGCACACCATCAATGATGATCTGGATTTTACGCCCGCTGCACTATCCCCAGGCCAAGCCCAAGCCGTAGCTGTGGTCGCGGCGTTGATCGACCGTGAAGTTAATCAGGCAGGTTGGGTTGCCAACAATCCATTTTTCATGCCCTCGGCGCCGCTCGATAACATGCCCAATTTTCAGATAGGGTTGATCGGGGCGCTGGCGCGCGTCAGCGTCGAACTGAGAGATCAGATCGGTCGCACGCGCGGCTCCAGCCAGTCCGATCCGGATCTCGAGGAAGCGGCGGGATTGCTACAATATAGTGGCACGCGCTGGGTTTGGGACCCCAGCGTCAGTCTGTGGCCTACAGCCTCCTCCGAAGCGCAATACCGAAAAGCGCGCAAAGCGCTGCTGGCCTATAATGCCCGCCTGGGGAAGGGCGAGGCAGTGTTTGAGCGGCGCAATGACAATTTGATGGCAACGCTGGACCGCATCGCGTTCGATATCGGCTCTTCCTCCGCCGTTCTTGATGACCGCATTTCTTCAAACTCCATGCGACTGATCGATACCAAGGCGGATGATATTTTTTATGGCGTTAAAGGCCAAATGTATGCCTATACGTTGATCCTTAAAGCTTTACGCACGGATTTTGGCGGCGCGATCAAGGAACGCACTCTTGAGGGCGCCTATGATCAGATGCTGCAAAGCTTTGTCCAGGCCGCCGCTCTGGATCCCTGGATCGTCGTCAACGGTGCGCCTGATTCTCAAGTCTTTCCCAGTCACCTGGCTGCGCAGGGTTTTTACCTCTTGCGGGCGCGAACGCAATTGCGGGAAGTCACTAATATTCTTTTGAAATAACAATGTATTAGCGTAGTGATGGCGGTTTCTCTTGCCGCCCGTGCTTCCTGGTGGCAGCATCTTTCCCTGCAACCAGAGCCCCTGGTAAAGTGGAACGTTCAGGACATGAAGGAGCTTGCGATGTCATCGGACCATACACCCGCGTTACGCAAGTTTCTCGTAGTCGTTGACGACAGCCCGGAATGCCGGGTCGCGACCTATTTTGCCAGCCGCCGCGCCAATCATACCGGCGGGGTGGTGACGTTGCTTTATGTCCTTGCGCCGCCGGACTTTCAGCACTGGCAGGGGGTGGGTGAGGTCATGCGCGATGAGGCGCGCGAGGAAGCGGAACGCGTGCT
>JAJFIO010000185.1 GCA_021774915.1 Alphaproteobacteria bacterium | reverse complement strand
ATTTGTGGTCGTCCCGATCGTCGCGCCGGTTCTGCTTAAAATGGGGATTGATCCAGTTTGGCTCGGCATCATGATGGCGATCAACCTTCAAACATCTTTTCTCACGCCACCTTTCGGCTTCGCCCTGTTCTATTTGCGCGGCGTGGCGCCCGCCGAAGTCAAGACCAGCCAGATATATCATGGCGCCATTCCATTTGTGCTGATTCAAATAGCAGCTCTTGGAATTCTTTCAGTCTTTCCGGAACTAGCGACATGGCTTCCAGGTGTTCTCTATTAAAGCCGGTGCAGTGCACTCCAGCTTCACTCCACCTCTCCATTAAATTCAAAATCGAGATTCTGAGGCGCCACGCGTTGCGCGGCGTTGAGTATGGCGATAAGTTCTTTGCCATCCTTCAGAACTTCGGCGCGATGGGGGTTGGAATATTTCCAAACGACTTCCTCCCCTCTCGTCACCTCAACAAGGCGTCCAGCATTGGTTTCATTGATCAGCGTATTCCCGTTAGGTAGTCTTTGTTGAGTGCCCCGCGTAACGCTTTGAAATTTTTCTTCTCCCTTTCCTTCATAACTCCATAATATTTCCATCGTGATCGGATTAAATTCAAGAATGCGGCTGCGTCCGTTTCGCCTGTCCAGATCACCAAGATTATCAAATAGCAACAGACTTCCATTCTGCAGAACATCCGGATCATGCTGCCCCTGCCACGGTCCTCTCAGAGCCCAGACCAATTGCTCTGTCTCTAAATCCAGCACAGCCAGACCGTCTATCCTCCGCATAGAAATGAGTACTTGCCCTTCCTCCGCAAAAGGAAGAACCCGCGCCATTTCCTCAGTAATGAATGTCACCGAATTCGCATGGAGAGGGTCCCATGGTTTACTCAAGATTGACGGCACATCCAGCAGATAACGATAAGGCGAATTGTAAATTGCTTTGTTCAGTGATATCCGCTGCAACTCTTTCCCATCTTCGGAAAGGACAACCACATAATCTTCCATAAAAGGAGGTGTGATTTCTTCCAGTCCAGGCGCGGGTTCTGTGGCAAAGTAGTTGGAAAGGGTATAAATCTTGCCGTCTGGAGCAATATTAAGATCGTGATGAACCGGCTCGAGATATTTCCAGATCAGATTAGAATCTTTATCCATCTTGGCCATACCGAGCCCCCATGGGGTTAAACCATTGCCGATATAAAGAGCCAGTAGGTCTCCATTAGGAAAAAGCACAACATCACGAATAACATTTTCGCTATCGGCCCCAGGATTTTTCACTGACCCCGATTCATCCCAGAACTCCTGATAAGGCAGACGCCACTCATGTAGAATTTGGCCATCCATCGCCATAAGGGAGGCTTTTTCATCATGGGCTGATGAAAAAAGTGTGTAACCGTTATAGGCTTTCGCTACATCATAAACCAAAACGCCCGGCTCACTCGTTTCTGGACGAACCGCTCCCCACCGAAAGGCTGTGTAGGGAACATTATATTCCGATTCCAAAATATAAAGTGATTTTGCCGCTTCAAAGGCATTACGAAAATAAATCGCGGGATAGACCTTGAAGTACATCACAGCAGTGCCGGCTACAAAAGTCATAAACATCAAAGCTATTGCGACAAACGTGGTCTGTGCACGCGAAGACATGAGGGCCGCAACAATTTTTGAAGCATATTCTTTTATTTCCGGCTTCATTACACCTCTTCCCCCATAATAAACTTGGCCACATCGACCCAGGTGGGTTTGACCACGTCAGCAAGTAAGTTCAAAATCGAAATCTTCCTTCCTATAGCTCTGCTGAATCAGTGAAACTTATTACGGCGGGGAAAGCCTTTTGGCGGCAGACGGCCCGCATTGCCGCGCTTTCCGGTCCAGTCCCTCAGAGTGTCAAAAGTGCGCACCCGCCCCCCTTTATCAAGACAGGTCAGGCCTTGGGCACGATCAAAAACGGTGATATCAGACAGGCCGCCATCACGATAGCGCTGGAGCAAAACACCGCGCCCCCGCGGCATAACAGGTACTTCGTCAAGAGGAAAAACCAGAAGCTTCCGATTCTCTCCGATCACCCCGATCATATCCCCCTCAACAAAGGTGCAGGCACGCGCTTCCACATCGTTGGAAACATTGAGGACCTGTTTACCGCCTCTTTTTGCCGCCAGCACATTATCTTCATCGACTTGCAAACCATGGCCCTTGGTTGAGGCCACCAGCAACCGGCGCCCCGGCTGGTGTTTGAACAGACTGATAATCTCATGATCATTACCCAGATCGACCATCAGCCTCACCGGCTCGCCATGTCCACGCCCGCCGGGAAGTTTGTCCGCATCCAGTGTGTAAAACCGACCATTGGTGCCAAAGAGCACCAGCTTATCCGTGGTTTCCGCATGAAAGAAAAAGCGGCCTTTATCGCCTTCCTTGTATTTGATCTCCTGATCCGTCTCGGCATGTCCTTTCAGGGTTCGGATCCACCCTTTTTCCGAACAGATGACGGTGATCGGCTCACGCGTCAACAGCAATTCATCTTGCCCGACTTCCAACTCTGGCGCTTTTTCAAAGCTCGTGCGACGTTTGCCTATTGGTGAGGCGTCACCAAATTTATCACGCGCTTCGCGCACTTCTCCGGCGATCCGCTTCCATTGAAGATCATCCGATTTGAGAAGGGCGCTCAGCTCTTTTTTTTCTTTGGTGAGAGCGCGATTCTCATTTTTAAGTTCCATTTCCTCCAGCTTGCGTAAGGATCGCAAACGCATATTGAGAATGGCTTCAGCTTGCGTTTCGGTCAGCTTGAATGCCGCGATCATCTGCTGCTTGGGATGATCTTCCTCGCGGATGATGCGGATAACCTCATCAAGATTAAGAAAGGCAATCAGATACCCTTTGAGGATTTCCAATCTATGGTTGATCTTGTCCAAGCGAAAACGGGATCGGCGTTCCAACACTTCCCTACGGTGCGCAAGATAGGCATTCAGAACTTCGCGTACATTCATCACGCCGGGCACCTTATGGGCATCCAGCACATTCATATTGAGTGAGAAGCGTGATTCTAATTCGGTCTGTCTGAAGAGCGATTCCATCAAAACTGCGGCATCAATGGTGCGATTTTTTGGCTCCAGAACCAAACGTATGGCAGCATCTGATTCATCGCGCACATCTGCAAGAAGCGGTGATTTTCGCGCCATCACAAGTTCGGCAATATTTTCGATAAGCCGGGATTTTTGCACTTGATAAGGAATTTCCGTCACGACCACCACATAAGAGCCCCGCGCGCCTTCTTCCCGGTGCCAGCGCGCACGGACACGAAAACCGCCCTTCCCGCTTTCATAGACTGCCTGTATGGCGGCCTGGGATTCGACTATGATTCCACCGGTGGGAAAATCCGGCCCCGGAAGGAAACTCATCAGTTTTTCGATGCTCGCATTGGGATGCTTGATCAAATGCAACAGCGCGGAACATAGCTCGCCGATATTGTGAGGCGGGATGCTGGTCGCCATCCCGACCGCAATGCCCGTGGCGCCATTGGCCAGAAGATTCGGAAAGCCACCCGGCATAACGACAGGTTCAAGCTCTTCTCCGTCATAAGTCTCCCGGAAATCCACTGTGTCCTGATCGATGCCTTCGAGCAGGGCTTGCGCATGTTCAGTCAACCGCGCTTCGGTATAGCGCATGGCTGCCGCATTATCGCCATCCACATTGCCAAAATTACCCTGGCCATCAATCAGCGGATAACGAACGGAGAAATCCTGCGCCAGACGCACCAGCGCATCATATATGGAAAGCTCCCCGTGTGGGTGAAACCGGCCGATGACGTCTCCTACCACGCGCGCTGACTTTTTAAACTTGGCGTTGTGGTCGAGCTTGAGCTGAAGCATGGCGTAGAGCAGGCGCCGATGGACAGGCTTCAGGCCGTCACGGACATCCGGCAGCGCCCGGTTCATGATGGTGGAAAGTGCATAGGAGAGATAGCGCGTGCTTAGAGCCTCACCGAGACTCTCGTCAACAATATGGCCTTTGGGAATGGTCGCAGTCGTCATGATGTAAAATCACCATATCATGTGAGATCAAAATACTTATACACTCAGTATAGGTAAAACGTGCTGGATTCAACGAAACAGTCGCTCAAGCATCCGCGTCCGGGAAGGCGGCAGGGCTTGGGTTTGATGCGCGAGCGCACGCGATTCTAGAAAATAACCACTTAGGCGGAAACCATCCAAGAGGTCGTCAGGTTCAAGCGATGTCGTTTCATTATTCGTTAGAAAAGCAGGCAAACGGAGCAGTCTCTCCTTATAGGGGGCGGCTGCTGCGCGACTTACCGCACGGCCCGTACGGGGCGAAACATGGGTCAGATCATGCCTTTGACCCGTAACAGCGCATGTTTCCAGATCAAGGCCAAAACCCAGTTCCTGCAAAAAGCCCACCTCCCATCGCACCATAAGGGCCGGCCACACATCTTCCTGCTGAAGCGCATCCAATACTAGATCAAGGCCATCGAAAATCGCTTCATGGGGTTCGTGTTCGGGCAAAAGGGTCAGAGTCAGCGCGCATACTGTGTTGAGCGCCTCAAGGGCGATTGGAGAATCGAGCAGGCCCGCAGCATAAGCAATATCGCTCTCCACTGTATAAGAACCAAGATGTTCAGCCAGGCGGCCGCGCCATGTGGCGCGCACTTTGTTGCCAGCCTGCAGTGTGCCGCGTTGGGCGCGTGATGCACCCCCACGCACCAGCCCCGCATGACGGCCATGGGTGCGCGTGAGGAGCTGAACGATCGCCGATGATTCGCCATGCTGGTTAACGCTAAGCACAAGGCCTTGATCGCTCCATTCCATATTTTACGCTGAGGGGAAATCCAGCCCCATCTCCTGATAGCGTTGGGGATCATCAAGCCATTTTCCCCGGACTTTGACAAAAAGAAAAAGATGCACGCGTCGGTCAAAACTTTTCTCCATATCGACACGAGCCTGTTGCCCGATTTCCTTTATGGTCCGTCCGCCCTTACCGAGCAGAATGGATTTTTGTGAATCCCGCTCCACATAGATGACCTGCTCCATGCGTACTGAGCCGTCTTTCTTCTCAGTCCAGCGCTCAGTTTCAACAGTGGTGACATAAGGTAACTCCTGATGCACACGGACCATCAATTTTTCACGGGTGATCTCAGACGCCAGCATCCGGAGAGGCAGATCGGCCAATTGGTCTTCGGCATAAAGCCAGGGACCCTTGGGCATAAGTCCTGCCAGATGGGTTTTGAGATCCGAAACGCCATCGCCCTTCTCCGCTGAAATCAAGAATATATCAGAAAATCTGTCCTCATCTTTTAAGGTATCGACCAATTCCAGCAGTATCTCGCGAGGCAACGCATCGATCTTGTTGAACGCAAGGATTGCCTTGCGGTGGCTTTTTTCAAGCCCATCTATAATCTTTAGCGTATCCTCGCGACTGACCCTCGCGCGAGCCGAGGGACTGGGTTTGAGTGCTTCGGCAAAAAGCGGCGCATCTACTAGCAAAATGATAGCGTCGGCATCTGCCGCTCCGCCCCAGGCCGCATTCACCATCGCCCGATCGAGCCGTCGGCGCGGCGCAAATATACCGGGAGTGTCGACAAAAATAATTTGGGTTTGTTCCACAGTCGTTATCGCGCGAATGCGCGTGCGTGTGGTTTGCACTTTATGCGTCACGATCGAAACCTTGACGCCGACCATGAAGTTTACCAGCGTCGATTTGCCCGCATTGGGCGCCCCAATGATGGCTACAAAGCCACACCGTGTCTGATCTTTATGAAACTCAATCATCACAACACATCATCTGGGGACCATACCCTTTCCTGGACCAACAACGCCAACGCTGCAGCCTGTTCAGCCACGCGCTTACTTGTTCCTTCACCTTCACACGGATCACAGCCCCGCACCTCAACCCGTACAGAAAAAATTGGTTGATGATCCGGGCCGCACTGCGAGACTACTTGATACTCAGGAAGGGCCAATCCTTTTCCTTGCGACCACTCCTGCAAAGCCGTTTTGGCGTCCTGCGGCGCATGCTCTAAAGTCGCCAACCGCTCAGACCAATAGCGATCAATAAACGCCTGCGCAACCTCCAGCCCCCCATCCAGATAGAGTGCACCAATGAGCCCTTCGCAGGCATCAGCCAGGATCGCTATCTTTTGCCGCCCCCCGGCTCCGCATTCCGAAGGCGCCAGAATTAAAGCCGACCCCAGATCAATTTCCTGCGCTACTGCGGCGCAAGTCTCCCGGCGAACCAGTTCATTCAGTCGGGGCGCCAGGCCGCCTTCAGCCGTGTTCGGATAGCGATTAATCAATTCATCGCTGATCACCAAACCGAGAACCCGATCGCCCAGAAACTCCAAACGCTCATTACTGGCGTGAGGATCGGACCCGATTGCGCTGGCATGGGTCAGGGCCTGGGACAAAAGGCGGGGGTCCTGAAATTGATAACCAATACGGGCCTGCAAGCTTTCGAGGGAAGCGTCTGAAGCCCCGGCATTCATTGAACTGAAGTAAAAAAGCGTGGCCAGCGCATGGCGCCGAACCACTTCCAGAACTGCCATACTTTAGCCGATCCGTCGGTTGAGTAGAAAAGAACCTCGGCCCGGCCGACAAAATTTTCAAAAGGCACATAACCAACATCAAGGCGACTGTCGGATGAATTATCGCGATTATCTCCCATCATGAAATAATGCCCCTGAGGGACATTGAAGACAATGGTGTTATCGACCGAGCTGTTACGGCTGTCGAGTGTTGTAAAGTTGACGCCATTGGGGAGAGTTTCGCGATATTGAGGAATGACATTAATCCGCCCGAATTTATCGATATCGATGAAATCTTTAATATGTTCACGCCTGACCGCCCGCCCATTGATGTGAAGCACGCCGTCAATCACCTGAATTTTATCGCCCGGCATTCCAATCAGCCGTTTGATGTAATCGGTACGCCCATCAGGCGGAAACTTGAACACGATGACGTCACCCCGCTCCGGCGATGACGCTAATATGCGTCCCCCA
>JAJFIO010000184.1 GCA_021774915.1 Alphaproteobacteria bacterium | reverse complement strand
CAGAAGCGATAACGGCGTGCCCTTCGCCAGCCCCAACGGGCTCTACAATCTGTCAAAACTGTCGGTCTGGTGGCTCAGGCTGGGCATATCAATCGAGCGCATCAAACCGGGTAATCCGTAACAAAATGGCCGGCATGAACGCATGCACTTGACCCTGAAGAAGGAAACAACCCGTCCACCGGGCATGAACAGCCTGCAGCAGCAGGCCCGCTTCGATGAATTCATGAACGAATTCAACACTGAAAGGCCCCATGAAGCACTCGACATGAAAACGCCCGGCGTGGTCTATCAACCGTCATCCAGACCCTATCGCGGCCTGCCGGAGGTAGATTACCCGTTCCATGACAAAGACATCCTCGTCACCTCATGCGGGCGCATCTGCATGCACCGCAAGAAGATCAACATATCATCCGTCATGGCCGGTCAGCGGCTTGGAATAAAGGAGGTGGACGATGGCATCTGGCTGATCAGCTTCATGCATTACGATTTAGGATACATTGACCTGGAGCAAAGAACATTGCAAACAATCGACAACCCGTTCGGCACGAGGATGTCACCCATGTCTTAGGTACAATCTGTTACCTATGTCTCCGGGTCGGACCTTTGCTAAACTGGTGGAGCCAGGCGGAATCGAACCGCCGACCTCTTGCATGCCATGCAAGCGCTCTCCCAACTGAGCTATGGCCCCTTAGTCTGATGCCCCAACGCTTTTGGGGATCTGATGAGGGAAACTAGGGTGACAGGCTCTGCCGATCAAGTAAAACCTGGCACGAATTCATGGTCTCTCCCCTGAACTCGTGAAACTCCCTTTTATTCGTCAACGGTAATATCAGCATCAATCATAGCGCTGACATCTTCATCATCTTCGTCATCTGTGGCCAAGAGAGCATCACTGTCATCGCCATCACTCGCCCCGACGAAATTATCATCCTCATCACTCTCTTCTTCTTCGTCCAAACCGGCGATCCGGGCGCTGGAGGCGGTCGCCTGTTCAGCATCCGCCTCTTCGAACGTCACCGCACTTTCAAGCGACACCGCTTCTGTTGGAACAACAACCGGTTCTTTTTGCGTCTCCTTGGGTAGTTCAGCCCGTTCCTTTTTGGGCTTTGCCGCCTTGGCCGCTTCGAAGCTATGCTCACATTTTGGACATACCGCCGGTACCTTATTCAGGTCATAGAACTTGACGCTACAATTTGGACATTCGCGCTTAACGCCCAGCTTTTTATTTGCCACCGCTGATCGCCCCTTATTCACTATCCCTACACCCAAGACGGATTGCCATGAACCGCCGCGCCTGTCAAAAGATAATCCACGCCCGGCGCTCCCCATGAACGGCTTCATATGTTAGAGCGTCGGTACGGATATGACCGAAACCCTGATAGAGCGAAAATCATCTCAGTTCAAATGGAATCGAACCCCACAGCAACGGCTTTTCACAGTGGCGCCTTGAGAGGCGCAATAACTGCCCCTGGTGATAAATCCATCTCCCACCGCGCCATCATCTGTGGCGCCCTGGCTGAGGGGGAGACGGTGATTGATGGCTTGTTGGAAAGCGCCGATGTGCTGGCCACAATTGCCGCCATGGAGCATTTTGGCGCCAGGATCAACAAAGCCGACCATGATCATTGGTCTGTGGTTGGCGTTGGCAGTGGGGGTTTGCGTCAGCCCACCGCGCCACTGGATTTCGGCAATTCGGGCACTGGAGTACGCCTGATCATGGGGGTTATGGCGAGCGCGCCCCTTAGGGTCACCTTCAGCGGTGATTCGTCTTTGCGCGCGCGCCCCATGGGCCGGATTTTGAAACCTCTCCGGCTTATGGGGGCTGAAGTGAGCGGGACGCACGACGCCGGGCAAGACGACCATCTGCCTTTGACCGTCACTGGCGCGTCCCGGCCTCAGGCCATTACATATCGCTTGCCGGTGCCGTCGGCTCAGGTGAAATCAGCCCTTCTTTTCGCCGGGTTAAACATAGAGGGCGAGACCTGCGTGATCGAACCCGAGGCCACCCGCGACCATACGGAACGGATGTTCAAAGCCTTCGGCGTTGATCTCGTGCAAGACACCACGCCCGAGGGCCATCGGCGGGTGCGCCTTCAGGGACGCGCTCCTCTCACCTCTTGCGCGCTCCGTATACCCGGTGATCCGTCCTCGGCGGCATTTATGACCGTCGCGGCCTTGATCGTGCCGGGCTCGGAAATCACGATCACCAATGTCCTTGTGAATCCTTCACGGATAGGCCTGTACCTTAGTCTGCGGGAGATGGGGGCTAAAATCACCTTTACCAACCAACGCGAGGTGAGCGGTGAACCGGTGGCCGATCTTCATGTCCAGGCGAGCGTTTTAAAAGGGGTTAGTGTGCCGGCTGAACGGGCGCCCTCGATGATCGATGAATATCCCATTCTGGCGATTGCCGCGGCTTATGCGGAAGGGGCCACGGTTTTGTCGGGTCTGGCTGAGCTGCGCGTGAAGGAAAGCAACCGTCTCAGCGCTATTGCTGCGGGGTTGCAGGCGTGCGGCGTGCGCGTCGAGGAGGGGACTGACAGCCTGACCGTTCATGGCCGCGGGGGCGAGGGCCCGGCATCTGTGGCCATCCCTGGCGGTGCGCAGATCCTCAGCCATCACGATCACCGTCTGGCCATGTCGTTTCTCGTGATGGGGCTGGCGGCGAAGGATCCGATCACGGTCGATGGCGCTGATATGATCGCCACCAGTTTTCCGGGATTTGTAGACACGATGACAGCACTCGGCGCGAACATTCAAAGCGAAGCGGAAGAGGTTCGATCATGATCATCGCCGTCGATGGACCTGCCGCGTCCGGCAAAGGTACATTAGCGCGCCGGTTGGCTGAGCGGTATAATCTTGCCTATCTCGATACAGGCTCGCTTTACCGGGCGGTGGCGCTGGCGGTGCTGCAATCCGGGGCTGAGCCGTCCGACCCCAAAGCGGCGCTCAAAGCGGCTGAAGCGCTGGATTTGACCACCATCGACGCGCCCGCGATCCGTGGCGATGACGTTGCGCGAGGGGCCTCCATTGTCGCGGCCATGGCGCCCGTGCGCTTGGCGATCAAGGATGTACAACGTCATTTCGCCCAAGCCCCCCCAGGGAGCAAGCCGGGCGCCGTGCTTGATGGCCGCGACATCGGCACGGTGATCTGCCCGGATGCCGATGCTAAAATTTTTGTTGACGCTGATGTCAATGTGCGCGCCAGACGGCGGTATTTGGAGCTTAAGACCCGAAAATCAGGGGGCGCCTCTCCAAATGAAGCGGAAGTGTTGGCGGATTTGATCGAGCGCGACGCCCGCGATCGGGGGCGCGCCATTTCCCCGCTGCAGCCCGCTGAAGATGCGCTCTTGCTTGATACCAGTAATTTGAGTATAGAAGCCGCGTTCCAGGCGGCATGTGACCTTGTCGATCAAGCGACAGTTTAACAGACCCCATATTGGTTGGGGAAGCTGACGTTGGCATTATCACACCGTAATTCCTGCGAACCTAAAAATCCTCTGATATTTTTCCGGAACTTCAGCCTGCCTGAAGCGATCTTCCTCTGGCGAGGGGTGAGCGGCGGGCTCTTAAAGAATTTGTTGAACCGGTCTTAATCAATGGCGTTTTGCCATAATTTGAAAAGTCACTTCAAGGAGCCACAATGTCCGAAACCCAGTTTAACCCCACTACCGAAGCTTTTGCTGCCCTACTGAACGAAACCATGGACGAGAACCAGACTTTGGAAGGGTCGGTTGTGACGGGGACCGTCATCGCCGTTGAAAATGATCTGGCGACCATTGATGTCGGTCTCAAAACTGAGGGGCGGGTTGCCCTGAAAGAGTTTGCCATGCCCGGTCAGGATGTCAGCATTACTGTGGGTGACAAGGTGGAGGTTTTTCTGGAGCGTGTGGAAAATGCGCTCGGAGAGGCGGTTCTGTCTCGTGAGAAGGCGCGTCGTGAGGAAAGCTGGGTTCGGCTCGAGCAAAAATTCGAAGCTGAAGAGCGGGTTGAAGGCGTTATTTTTGGCCGGGTTAAGGGCGGCTTTACTGTGGATCTTGATGGCGCCGTGGCCTTTTTACCAGGCAGTCAAGTTGATATACGCCCGGTGCGCGATGTCACGCCATTGATGAACATCCCCCAACCGTTTCAGATTCTCAAGATGGACAAGCGCCGCGGCAATATTGTCGTGTCACGCCGTGCTGTTCTGGAGGAAGCCCGCGCGGAACAACGCAGCGAGCTGGTGGCGAAACTGGCCGAAGGCGATGTGCTGGAAGGTGTGGTCAAAAACATCACCGACTATGGCGCATTTGTTGATCTGGGCGGCGTCGATGGATTGTTGCACGTCACTGATATCGCCTGGCGCCGGGTCAATCACCCCTCCGATATTCTAACTATCGGAGAAACTGTCAAGACCCAGGTGATCAAGGTCAATAAAGACACGCAGCGCATCAGCCTTGGCATGAAGCAATTGGAAACCGATCCCTGGGAAGGCGTGGATGCTAAATATCCCGTCGATACCAAATTTACCGGACGGATCACGAACATCACTGATTACGGCGCATTCGTTGAGTTGGAGCCGGGCATTGAAGGATTGGTGCATGTCTCGGAAATGAGCTGGGTCAAACGAAATGTACATCCTGGAAAAATTGTCTCGACCTCCCAGGAAGTTGAAGTCATGGTTCTGGAAGTCGATCCCGTTAAACGCCGCATTTCCTTAGGTCTTAAGCAATGCAAGGATAATCCATGGGAGTCCTTTGCTCAAATTTATCCTCTGGGGACGGAAGTTGAAGGCGAAATCAAGAACATCACCGAGTTTGGATTGTTTATCGGCCTTGAAGAAGACGTTGACGGCATGATTCACATGTCGGACCTGAATTGGAGTAAACCGGGTGAAGAGGCCATCAAGGATTATAATAAAGGGGATGTAGTCAAAGCCGTGGTTCTGGATATCGATCCAGATAAAGAACGCATCAGCCTTGGCATTAAGCAGCTAAGTGGAGATCCACTTGATGCCATGGGCGAAATTCGCAGAGGCTCTGTGGTGACGTGTAGCGTGGCCGCCATTCTTTCCAATGGTATTGAGGTTACGGTCGGGGATGAGGGAATGAAATCTTTCATCCGCAAAGGGGATTTGTCGCGTGACCGTTCCGAACAGCGGCCTGAGCGTTTTGCCGTTGGCGATAAAATCGATGCGCGCGTGACCAATTTCGATAAAGCCAATCGCAAGATTGCACTTTCCATCAAAGCCCGTGAAGTGGCCGAAGAGAAAGAAGCGGTGGCTCAGTACGGTTCATCCGATTCAGGTGCGACATTGGGCGATATTTTGGGCTCGGCCCTTAACAAAGCCAATGAGCATGGTGAACAGGAGGCTGACGAGGAAGCCGGCGAAGAATCCGATACGGACACAGCCGAAATGGCTGAAGCCGACGAAGAAGAGGCTAAGGAAAGCTAGAACCTTTTTAAACAGAGTAGCCCCTGCCCTGATTTTAAGGGCGGGGGTGAGCCGGTCACAATACGCCTCTTGACGCTCGCCGCCGCGTTTGGCACCCTTCGCAAAGAAGGTCCCCACGCGCATAAAGAGGTTATGTATAGTCGCGCTGGTGAGCGCTCACTAAGAGCGGAAGGTATACTTAATGATCAAGTCTGAACTCATTGCCCATATCGCCCAGTCCAACCCACATTTGTATCAGCGGGATGTGGAGCGGATCGTCAATACCATTTTTGATGAAATCAGCGGCGCCCTGGCTCAAGGGAACCGTGTTGAGCTTCGTGGTTTTGGGGCTTTTTCCGTCAAGCACCGGCCGGCCCGCGCGGGGCGCAATCCGCGCACGGGTGACGCGGTCAGTGTCGAATCCAAGTCCGTACCGTTTTTCAAGGCGGGCAAAGAGATGCGCGAAAGGCTTAACACCTGATGAGGTTTTAAGTATTCACCCATGCAGGCGGTCATGGGAATGTGCGGGCGCTTTTTATGCGCGGCCTAGCTGATGGATTTGGAAACATTCGTGAAACATTTTTACCGTTGGGTTTTTGTTCTTCCAGCCAGTGTGATCGCCGTAATTGTTGCTGTTGCCAATCGGCATGCGGCCACTTTTGTTTTTGATCCCTTTTCTCCTGACGCCCCTGCGCTGTCGATTGAACTGCCGCTCTTCGTCATCGTTTTTGGGGCGGTATTCATCGGTATACTGATAGGTGGAGGTGTGGCTTGGCGCTCTGGAACAGGCGTGCGAAGAAAAGCGCGAACCTATCGCAGGCAAGTTCGGGGGCTGGAAAAAGAAAGAGACGCCGCGCAGCCTGAAGTCACTACGCCGGCCTTGCCGGACACGCGCCCTGTCTGACGCCAAGCCGCGCGGCAAAAAATGAGATCCCTTATCGGTTATGGCAATACGTGTAAAAATATGTGGAATCCGCACTGCTGATGCGCTGGCAGCTTGTGTGCAGGGCGGGGCCGATTATGTCGGTTTTGTATTTTATCCGCCCTCCCCACGTTATGTGACACCACAGGCGGCGCGGGACCTGTGTGCGGATAGTCCCCGTTTGCCGGCTAAAGTCGCCCTTAGCGTCAATGCGGATGATGCTCTTTTGGACGAGATCATGGGGCATTTCTCGCCTGACTATCTTCAGCTTCACGGCAGCGAAACACCTGCCCGCGTGCGCGAGGTGAAGTCCCGTTTTCATCTGCCTGTCATCAAAGCCATTGCGGTTGAGGATGTGTCCGATGTGGAGGCTGCTCGCCACTATGAAGGCGTTGCCGACATATTGCTGTTTGATGCGAAACCCCTTACATCTGAGCCATCTCTGCCTGGCGGTAATGCGAGGCGCTTTGACTGGCGTGCGCTTGCTGGGCAAAACTGGGCCTGCCCCTGGTTCCTGTCCGGTGGACTGAACGCAGAAAACATCGCTGAGGCGCTCAAAGTGACAGGCGCGCCGGGTGTCGATATATCATCTGGTGTGGAACGGGGCCGAGGGCATAAGGATCCGGCGTCAATAACGGAGTTTTTGAAAACAGTTGCCGAGCTCTAAAGCGCTCCCTTGCCGGACGCTTGGCCCTGCCCCTACTCAAATATCAGCCTCATGTCCCAGTCAAATCACACGCAGCCTAAAGATACTCCACCGGAAACAAACACCGCCGCCCCCGATTCCAATGGACATTTTGGGATATACGGGGGCCGTTTCGTTGCCGAAACGCTTATGCCCCTGATTTTGGATCTGGAATCTCACTACCGAGCGGCGCAAGACGATCCGACCTTTTCTGCTGAATTTGAGTCCCTCCTCACCCATTATGTCGGCCGGCCTAGCCCCCTCTATTATGCAGAGCGGCTGACGGAGTATTTGGGTGGGGCGAAGCTTTATTTCAAACGTGACGAGCTGAACCACACCGGGGCGCACAAAATCAACAATTGCATCGGACAGATTTTGCTCGCCCGGCGTATGGGCAAAAAGCGGATCATTGCGGAAACGGGCGCCGGTCAGCACGGCGTGGCGACCGCCACTGTGGCGGCGCGGTTTGGACTGCCTTGTGTGATTTATATGGGCGCGAAAGATATCGAGCGGCAAAAGCCGAACGTTTTTCGCATGAAACTGCTGGGCGCTGAAGTGCGGCCCGTCACTTCCGGTACCTGCACCCTCAAAGATGCCATGAATGAGGCCCTGCGCGACTGGGTCGCGCATGTGGAGGACACGTTTTATATTATCGGGACCGTTGCGGGGCCTCATCCTTATCCGGCCATGGTGCGCGATTTTCAATCTGTCATCGGGCGCGAAGCGCGGGCGCAAATTCTGGAGTTTGAAGGCCGCCTTCCCGACACTCTGGTGGCTTGCATCGGGGGAGGATCAAACGCGATGGGCCTGTTTTATCCCTTTCTTGATGATCCGGTTGAGATGATTGGCGTCGAGGCAGCGGGGAAAGGCATTGATACGGACGCCCACGCCGCTTCTTTGGCTGGTGGATCGCCGGGGGTTTTGCATGGCAATCGCACTTATCTGTTGCAGACTGATGACGGTCAAATCAAGGATGCCCACTCCATCTCAGCCGGATTGGATTATCCCGGCATCGGTCCGGAACATGCCTGGCTTCATGATTCCGGCCGGGTGACTTACACAGCGGCCACGGATGCCCAAGCTCTGGAGGCGTTCCAGTTATGCGCCAAACAGGAAGGTATTATTCCTGCGTTGGAGCCGGCTCACGCCCTGGCCGAAGTCATTCTACGAGCCCCGGATCTGCCGGAGGATCATATCCTCATCATGAATATGTGCGGACGCGGGGACAAGGATATCTTCACGGTCAGCGATGCCTTGGGGGTATCCCTAACATGAGTGAGACAGGCCATGGTGAGGGGCGCAATCGACTAGAGCGGCGTTTTAATGCATTAGCCGCTGAAAACCGCGCGGGTTTAGTGACCTTCATCACCGCCGGGGATCCTAGCCTAGATGTTTCTCTTGATCTGCTGAAAGGCTTAGCCAAGGCCGGCGCGGATATTATCGAACTGGGCATAGCCTTCACCGATCCCATGGCCGATGGGCCTTCTATTCAGGCTGCGGGTCTGCGCGCGCTGGATGCAGGAATCACCTTAAAGAAAACCCTTCAGATGATTAGAGCCTTTCGCGAGAGCGATTTTGAGACGCCGATTGTGTGCATGGGCTATTATAATCCGATTTATAAATATGGAGTGGATGCGTTTCTTCGCGATGCAAAGCAAGCGGGTGTCGATGGTTTGATCGTGGTTGACCTTCCCCCTGAAGAAGACGAGGAACTGTGTCTTCCGGCGCTCGCTGCCGGGCTGAATTTCATCCGTCTGGCCACACCGACGACGGATAATAAGCGCCTGCCCACCGTTCTTAAAAACACCAGTGGTTTCGTTTACTATGTATCCATCGCCGGCGTTACTGGAACTGAGGCGGTAAAAGCCGCCGATGTGCAGCCAGCCATTGAACGCATCAAGCGCCAGACATCCCTGCCGGTGGCCGTGGGTTTTGGCATCAAAACCCCTGCAGATGCCGCGGCGATCGCCTCTATTGCAGATGCGGCTGTAGTTGGGTCGGCTATAGTTGACCGGATTGCGGAAGGGTTGGATGATAAAGGTAGACCCACGCCCCGCCTGGTTGAGGGAGTTTTGGAATTTGTTTCCAGCCTTTCGGCGGGCGTCAAACAGGCGCGGGTCTGATGCAATTTTAAGTGTAAGACATGGCCATTCACGTGGTTGATGGGAGTTAAAAAGACATGAATTGGCTGACAAACTTTGCCCGCCCCAAAGTAAAGGCATTCTTCAGTAAACGGAATACCCCAGACAATTTATGGGTTAATTGCACCAATTGCGGAAGCATGGTTTTTCACCGTGATCTGATAGCACAGCAGTTTGTCTGCCCCTCTTGCCAATTTCACATGAGAATAGGACCGACGGAGCGTTTCAAAGCCATCTTCGATGGGGGACTCTATGAGACATTCGATTTGCCGGATGTTTTGCCCGATCCCCTCAAGTTCAAAGATGAAAAAAAATATGCGGACCGCATCAAGGAGTCGCGCAGCAAGACAAGCCAAACAGATGCGGTGGTTTCCGCAACCGGAACTTTGGACGGCCTTGGTATTGTGATGGCCGTGCAAAATTTCAAATTCATGGGCGGGTCTCTCGGCATGGCGGCTGGCGAGGCCTTGATTCGATCAGCCGAAGTCGCCATTCAGAAACGGGCGCCTTTTATCTTGTTTACCGCTGCAGGCGGCGCCCGCATGCAAGAGGGCATCTTGTCCTTGATGCAAATGCCGCGCACCACCATTGCCGTTCAGATACTTCATGAAGCAAAACTGCCTTATATTGTGGTTTTAACGGACCCTACCACCGGCGGCGTGACGGCGTCTTACGCCATGCTGGGCGATGTTCAAATCGCAGAGCCAGGCGCGCTCATCGGCTTTGCCGGTCCGCGTGTGATTGAGCAAACGATTCGCGAAAAACTGCCCGAGGGATTTCAGCGCTCGGAATACCTTCTTGAACATGGCATGTTGGATATGGTTGTTCATCGTCATGATTTGCGCAAAACTTTATCGCACATCACACATTTGTTGATGGATCGTTCCCCAGGAAAATCTGACACGCCGCCGCGCGCTCTTGACCCTGGCGCGCATAAGATCCCAAGTGGCGTTGATCGGAATAATCTTCAAGCGGACCACTCGATCGACAGTGAAATCAGCAAAGAAGAAGAACAGCGCGCCCGCCTTGCCGGGCAGACGCCTTAACTCATTCGTAAAGGCCTAAATGCGTTGACGTCTCAAACCGATGCTATATTGGACCGTCTGACACGACTACATCCTAAAAAAATTGATCTTGTTCTTGACCGGATCGAACGGTTGCTGGCGGCATTGGGTCATCCTGAACGCAAGCTGCCCCCGGTGATTCAAGTGGGGGGGACCAATGGCAAAGGTTCGGTCACTGCGTTCCTAGGCGCCATGTTGCGCGCCGAAGGATATGGCGTCCACGTCTATACCTCACCGCATCTGATGCGGTTTAACGAGCGCATCGTTATTGGAGAACAGGCGAGCGGTGGATCATCCGGCGGCCCCATAGTAGAAGAAGAGCTTGCTCATATTCTTGCCGAATGCGAGCAGGCTAATGGTGATGCTCCCATCACTTTTTTTGAAATTACCACTGCCGCTGCCCTGTTGGCGTTTTCACGTCATCCTGCGGATGCTGTTATCCTGGAAGTGGGCCTGGGGGGACGCTACGATGCAACCAATGTGATTGCCTCGCCCGCAGTGACGCTGATAACCCCGATTGGGTATGATCATACTGACTTTCTCGGCAACACGCTCGGCAAGATTGCTTTTGAGAAAGCCGGACTCTTGAAATCTGGTGTGCCTGCCATTATTGGTCCTCAAATCCCCGAAGCTCTGGCCGTGATTGAACAGGAGGCGGCCCGCCTCAAAACGCCCCTGAGTATCCACGGTCAAGATTTCTTCAGCTATGAGCAGCACGGACGATTGATCTTTGAAGACGATAGAGGCTTGTTGGATCTTCCTTTGCCCAGTCTGAAGGGACGCCACCAGCTTGATAATGCCGGTATCGCCATTGCCGGTGTGCGCCATTTAAGCGCCATTCCCGTCTCGAACAAGGCGCTGGATCTAGGGCTGGCGGCGGCGACATGGCCTGCCCGGCTGCAAAGATTGTCTCAGCCCCCTTTTGCGGCGCTTCCCTGGAGAGACGGCTTGCCGGAAGTCTGGCTTGATGGCGGACATAACCCCATGGCGGCACGCGCGCTGGCCAATGCGCTGGCTGAATTTGAGGAAGTGGCCTCCCTTCCTCTCTATCTTATTGTCAGTATCATGAAGAATAAGGATATCAGGGGCTTCCTTGCCCCTTTTCGCACATTGGCGCGCGGGGTTGTTGCGCTTCCTGTCCCCGGCAGTTCCGCGGGCGCCAGCGTGCAGGATATTTGCGCGGCGGCGGAGGGTGTTGGTTTGGCCTGCACACCCGCCGAGACGCTGGCTTCTGCTTTTGCGCTTATTAAAGAAAAATCAGAATCACCAAAGGCAAGTCAGAATGCGCAGAATATTATGGCGTCACCGAGAATTCTAATCTGTGGTTCCTTGTATCTCGCTGGGCATGTGTTGGCGCAGAACGGATAACATATCCGTTTTTTTATTTTAGTTCCAATTGTCTTAGAGCAAGTTCCGTTTACACGGAAACGAAAACGACTCTAGGTCACATACCCATTAATCCCTTTTCGTCATCCCAGACGTTACATGAGCCCAAAAACTCAAAGGTTTTTGGTAGCGAATGTTAGATCCGGGATCCATAACTCCGAGTGCCAAGCTGACCTCCATGGATCCCAGATAACTCAGTTTGCCAGTCAAATCAAAGATTTGAGGCAAACTGGTTTCGGAGCCTGTCCTCGGGCTCGACCCGGGGAATGACGGTTTAATGAGTCTATGACCTAGAGCATCACTCGTTATTTTGGAAGCACTTGCGATGCTCTAGTTCTTGTTGGTCGCGCCGTTTTAAGCGCAAAACCGCACACACTTTTGCGCACGGCGCTCTAGGGCTTAAAGATCTTGTCCGTAAAGCTTTTTACATTATCGTTTACCGGACCGAGAAGTTTATTAAGCGCCCCGCTGGCCACCGCTTTTTGAACCTGACCACTCATCTCGCCAATAATGATCTGGCCCAATTCTTCTCCCGTTACGCCGCCTTTGTTCGTGCCGATATTGTTGATGCGGATGGCCGGCAAATCGGAAGAAGCGATTTTATCGCCCCCAGTGGCAAGTTTGATTTCTCCCTTGGTGATGATGAACCGGTCGATGATGAAACGCATGTCATCATCATCTTCTTCTTCATCATCGTCCATGTCACTGGCGGTGTTGCGCTCGACGGTTTTG
>JAJFIO010000183.1 GCA_021774915.1 Alphaproteobacteria bacterium | reverse complement strand
GCGCCATGAATCTTACGTAGCGCGCGTGCTCAAATCGATACGCGATGACCTTGACCAAGTGATCCCTAAGTCAAAATAACGTCAGGCAGCACGGATTGGTTATCCGGTCCGGCGAATGACAAAGCGCATCACGCCGTCTTCTTCTGAAGCCACCTGTTCAAATTCATGGCCGGTTTCATTGCAAAAATGTTGAAGGTCTAAAGGGGCCAGAGGGTCCGTGGCGAGCACGGTGAGGCGTGTCCCCGCCGGCACGTTACGCATGGCTTTGCGGACTTTAAGAACGGGCAGGGGGCATTTCAGGCCTGTGGTGTCGAGAATCTCAGCCATCAGAGATATCGCTCTCTTTTTATTGCTTTCTTGCTTTGTGCCGCTCCGCGCCATTGCTATAGTAAAGCGACTTTACGCGCAATCGGCGAGAACCAAAACAGGAGCCGTTCAGACATGGGCGAGGCATGACCAAAGACACTCAAGATAGTCTCACGAAAAAGCCGGGTGCTCGTCACCATCCGGGGCAGTCGAAAAAACGTGGCCGCCGCACGCCCAAAGGCCGTCAGGTCTCGGGAACCGCTCTCAACGATATTCAGGCCTTGCTGGCGGGGCGTCCTCACACAAGCGACTCTCTGATCGAGCACTTGCATCTCATTCAGGACAAATATCAGGCTTTGTCGGGGGCGCATCTGGCGGCGCTCGCCCATGAAATGCGTTTGAGCCTGGCGGAAGTTTATGAAGTAGCGACGTTTTACGCGCATTTCGACGTCAAAAAAGAAAATTCTGACACGCCGCCCCCTCTCACAATCCGGGTGTGTGACGGGGTGGCCTGCCAGATGCGCGGGGGCCGGGAATTAATGCGTGACCTGCCCTCTGTCCTTGAGGGTGGTGTGCGCGTGGTGCGCGCGCCCTGCATGGGCCGCTGCGATACCGCGCCCGTGGCGCAGGTGGGCAAGGCCCATGTGGACACCGCCACACCGGAAAAAATCGACCACGTCGTCTCATCTGGCAAGACCAGGCCCGAAATCCCGCCTTATACGACTTATAAGCAGTATGCGGAGGAAGGCGGGTATGCGCTTCTGCGGGATTGCCGGTCGGGCGCGCGCGAAGTCGACGATATCTTGGAGGCGCTCGATCGTTCAGGTCTGCGCGGTCTTGGCGGTGCCGGGTTCCCGACCGCGCGCAAATGGCGTGCAGTCCGGGCGCAAGCGGCCCCGCGCATTGTCGTGATGAATGCCGATGAGGGCGAGCCGGGCACCTTCAAAGACCGCTATTTTCTGGAGCATGATCCCCACCGCGTCCTGGAAGGCCTGCTCATTGCCGCTTGGGGCGTGGGGGCTGAGACGGTTTATATTTACTTGCGTGACGAATACCCCGCCGCGCATGAAATTCTGTCGTGCGAAATCGAGGCGCTGACCCGTGCGGGCCTGGCGCCGCAAGGGGGCATTCATCTGCGCCGGGGAGCGGGCGCTTATATTTGCGGTGAAGAATCGGCCATGCTGGAAAGCCTGGAAGGCAAACGCGGCCTGCCGCGCCACCGCCCGCCTTATGCCGCTGAAATTGGCCTCTTCGGACGGCCAACGCTGATCAATAATGTTGAGACGCTCGCTTGGGTCCGCGATATTTTGGATAAAGGCGCGGACTGGTTTGCTTCTCAAGGCATGAACGGGGCCAAGGGCCTGCGCGCCTATTCCGTGTCAGGCCGGGTCAGGGATCCGGGGGTGAAGATCGCCCCGGCGGGGATCTCGGTGCGCCAGTTGATCGATGAGCATTGCGGCGGGATGGAAGAAGGGCACGTTTTCAAAGCCTATCTGCCCGGCGGCGCCTCGGGCGGCATATTGCCCGCGCGTCTCGATCACCTGCCGCTTGATTTCGGCGCGCTGGAGCCCCATGGCGGTTTGATCGGATCGGCGGCTATCGTTATTTTGTCGGACCAAGATAATGTGGCTGAGATCGCCCTGGGGCTCATGCGCTTTTTCGCCGATGAAAGCTGCGGCCAGTGTACGCCCTGCCGGGTGGGAACGGCCAAGGCCGCTCTTTTGATGGCGCAAGATAAGTGGGACGAAGGTTTATTGGAAGATTTAATCCGTGTCATGAGGGACGCGTCGATTTGCGGTCTGGGGCAGGCCGCGCCCGCGCCGCTTGACTGTACGTTAAAATATTTTGTTGAAGACATATCGATCAAAGGGGACCTGCGATGAGTGGGTCCATCTCTTTCACGCTCGACGGTAAAAGAGTGAGCGCTGCGCCCTTTGAGACCATCTGGCAGGTGGCGGCGCGCGAAGGCACGGACATTCCACATCTGTGTTGGCGGCCTGCACCCGGTTATCGCGCGGACGGCAATTGCCGCGTGTGCATGGTGGAGATCGAGGGCGAGCGGGCGCTGGCTGCCTCATGCCGCCGGGAGCCCATTGAGGGCATGAAGGTCTCAACATCAAGCGCACGGGCCACAAGCGCACGGGCCATGGTGATGGAAATGCTGGTAGCCGATCAGCCGCCCCTTGCCGAGGCGCATGATACCACGTCCCCGTTTTGGGGCTGGGCCAAGCGGATGGGTGTGGAGACGAGCCGCCTGCCGCGCGGCAACGCACCTGCCTCCGACGCAAGTCACCCGGCGATAGCGGTCAATTTAGATGCGTGCATTCACTGTAATTTGTGCGTGCGCGCCTGCCGGGAGGTGCAGGTCAATGATGTGATCGGCATGGCGCATCGCAATGCAGAGTCTAAAATTGTTTTTGATTTTGACGATCCCATGGGCGCCAGCACATGCGTCGCCTGCGGTGAATGCGTTGAGGTCTGTCCCACCGGGGCGCTGATGCCCGCCGCTCTGGTCAAATCGGATGGCTCTGGCGACAGAAAGGCGGACCGGCAGGTCCAAAGCGTTTGTCCCTATTGCGGGGTTGGCTGCCAGATCACTTATCATATACGTGATGACAAAATAGCCTTTGTGGAAGGCGCGCCGGGTCCGGCCAATCAAAACCGTCTGTGCGTCAAAGGGCGCTTCGGTTTTGATTACATCACCCATCCGCATCGGTTGACCCGCCCGCTTATCCGCCGGGATGACGCACCTAAAGGCGTCGACCCCAATGTCGATCCGGCGAATTTTTCAAGCGTATTTCGCGAAGCCAGTTGGGAAGAGGCGCTAGCTCGAGCGGCTGAAGGACTCCTGGCCGTGCGGGAGAGGGAAGGCGGCGCCGGGCTGGCGGGTTTTGGCTCGGCCAAATGCTCCAATGAAGAAGCGTATCTTTTTCAAAAACTGGTGCGCACGGGGTTTGGCACACATAATGTCGATCACTGCACGCGGCTGTGTCACGCTTCGTCGGTGGCGGCGCTGTTTGAGACCATCGGTTCGGGCGCGGTGACGGCGCCTTTCACTGAAGTGGAAAACGCCGATGTTATCGTCGTCATCGGGTGTAATCCGGCGGAAAACCATCCCGTCGCGGCGACTTTCTTCAAGAATGCTGTGCGCCGCGGCGCGAAGCTGATCGTGATTGATCCGCGCGGCCAGGCTTTAGCGCATCATGCCACGCATATGCTGCAATTCAAGCCGGGCAGTGATGTGTCTCTTCTGAACGCCATGATGCATGTCATCATCGAAGAGGGGCTTGTGGATGAGGCGTATATCAAGGCGCATACGGAAGGGTTTGACCGCCTGAAAGAACATTTGAAGGCGTTCACACCGGAGGCTATGAGCAAAATTTGCGGCATTGACTCTGAATTGATCCGTACCGCCGCGCGGGCCTATGGCAGGTCGCAAGCCGCCATGATTTTTTGGGGTATGGGGGTCTCTCAGCATATTCATGGTACGGATAATTGCAGGTGCCTGATTTCCCTGGCCCTGATGACCGGGAATGTGGGCAGGCCGGGCACGGGGCTGCACCCGCTGCGGGGGCAAAACAACGTGCAAGGGGCGTCGGACGCCGGGCTCATCCCGATGTTCCTGCCCGATTATAAGCTGCCCGATGATGAAAAAATGCGGACCAAATTCGAGGATCTGTGGGGCGCGCCTCTCAGCCATGCGCCGGGCCTCACCGTGGTCGAGATCATCGGCGCCATTCATGGCCGTAAGATCAAGGCCATGTATATTATGGGTGAAAACCCCGCGATGTCTGATCCCAATGTGCATCATGCCCGCAAGGCGCTGGCCAAGCTCGAACATCTCGTGGTGCAGGATTTGTTCCTGACTGAGACGGCGGCTTACGCCGATGTCATTTTGCCGGCCTCCGCCTGGCCCGAAAAAGACGGCACGGTAACCAATAGCAATAGGCAAGTGCAGCGCGGGCGCAAAGCGCTGCCTCTGCCGGGCGACGCGCGGGAAGACTGGTGGATCATTCAGGAGATTGCCCGGCGTATCGGGCTTGACTGGGCGTATGATGGCCCGGCGGATGTCCATGAAGAAATGGGCCGCGCCATGCCGTCGCTCAATAATATCAGTTGGGAAAGATTGGCGCGCGAAAACGTGGTGACTTACCCGTGCGACGGGCCGGACCTTCCCGGCCATGATGTGGTGTTCGGCGATGGCTTTCCGACACCTGAAGGTCGCGGTCTTTTTGTGCCGGTGTCGATTATCCCGCCCGATGAGCAGCCCGATGAGACGTTCCCTTTTATCCTCACCACCGGACGGCAATTGGAGCATTGGCACACCGGCGAGATGACCCGGCGCAGCACGGTGCTTGACGCGCTGGAGCCCCAAGCGGTGGCCAGCCTGTCGCCGTCGGATCTTGAGGAACTCAATATCAAGCCCGGCGATCAGGTCCGCGTGATGACCCGGCGCGGCGCAATCGAACTGATGGCGCGTGCCGATGGCGCCGTGCCTTCAGGCGCGGTGTTTATTCCGTTTTGTTATGCTGAGGCGGCGGCCAATCTGCTGACCAATGCCGCGCTTGATCCCTTTGGCAAAATTCCTGAATTTAAATTTTGCGCCGCCAGGGTGGAACCTGTTGACTAAGTCTCCAATAAATACCTTTTCTGCATTCTCGGACATGCCCAATCCGGATGATCCGCGTCTCACGACCCAAGTCAGCGGCATTGATCAAACGGGTCAGCCCGTGCGCTCCACTGTCGTGACGGAACGTCCGTTGACGCTGTTTCTTAACGCACAAGAGATTGTCACCCTCATGACCATTGGCGATCACCCGGACGCGCTCGCCATCGGCTTTTTGCTCAATCAGCATATGTTGCGAAAGGACGACGTCATTACGGATGTTGCGTTTGACGACGATCTGGGCGTGGTTGTGGTGCGCACTGAGAATGAGACCAATTATGAAGAAAAATTGGCCAAGAAAATCCGCACGTCAGGCTGCGCCCAAGGCACGGTCTTTGGTGACATGATGGAAGGCTTTGACGAGATTGAGTTGGAGGCATCGGCTGAGTTGCGCACGTCCTGGCTTTACGCCCTGACTGCCAAGATCAACCAAATCCCCAGTCTTTATTTGAGTGCAGGCGCCATTCACGGCTGTGTTTTGTGTTGCCGGGATGAACCGCTTATCTATATGGAGGATGTCGGCCGTCACAACGCTGTCGATAAAATCGCGGGGCTGATATATCAGAATAAAATTTCATCTCAGGATAAAATCCTCTACACCACCGGCCGCCTCACATCTGAAATGGTGATTAAAACGGTGCAGATGCGCATCCCCATTCTGGTTTCCCGCTCCGGCTTTACCGCGTGGGGGGTGGAACTGGCGCAAAAAGCAGGGCTGACGCTGATCGGACGCGCGCGGGGCCATCGCTTTGTGGCGCTTTCCGGTGAGACGCGCCTGGTCTTTGATGCCGATGTAAAAACGGGCATGAACGCGTGAAAATAAAGGCGATGTATGAGTAAGAGCAAGCAAAGCGAAAATGCGCCCGCCGTGGTTGGCGTAATTCTGGCGGGCGGGCAGGCGCGGCGTATGGGCGGCGGCGACAAAGGGTTGCAAGCTCTGGGTCAGCGGACGGTGCTTGATTTTGTGATTGAGCGCGCAGCGCCGCAGGTCCGTCACCTGATTTTGAATGCCCATGGCGATCCGGCCCGGTTCGCGGATTACCATCTGCCCGTGGTGCCTGATTTTGCGCCGAGTCATCTTGGGCCTCTGGCGGGCGTTCTGGCGGGCATGGCGTGGGCGCGCGGCAATGCCCCTGATTGCCAATGGATCGCGACCTTTCCTGCCGATACGCCTTTCGTGCCTAAAGATCTTGTGGCGCGATTGATGCTGGCCATGGCGGTGGAGCAGTCTGAAATGGCGTGCGCTGCGTCACAAAATCGCACGCACCCGGTGATTGGCCTGTGGCCTGTGGCGCGGATGGCGGATCTTGAAGCGGCTTTGGTCAGCGAGGGCATTCGAAAAATTGATGAATGGACCGCGCGTTATAAAATCAGCGCGGCGCCTTTTGTCGCCACGCCGGTCGACCCGTTTTTCAACATCAACCACCGCGAAGATTTGAGCAAGGCGCAAAATCTTCTGGCGATGCAAGTCTTGGCCGATAAGGAAAAAAACACGTGAAAATCATCGGCATTGTCGGTTGGAAGAACAGCGGGAAGACCACGCTTGTCACCAGGCTCGTCGCCACCCTGACGGCCAAAGGGATTAAAGTCTCGACCGTGAAACATGCCCATCACGACTTTGATGTCGATCAGGAGGGACGCGACAGCCACCGCCACCGCAGCGCCGGGGCCGCGGAAGTTCTGGTCTCGTCGGCGCGGCGTTGGGCGCTGATGCATGAATTGCAAGGGGAGGCGGAGCCAGACCTTGCGCAATTGTTAACGCATATGTCCCCGGTTGATCTGGTGATCGTCGAGGGCTTCAAGTCCGGCACGCACGAAAAAATAGAAGTGGTGAGGGAGATAACGACCGAGCCTTTGTTGGCAGACACCGATCAAAATATTGTCGCTCTCGCCAGTGCGGTGGATGTGCCTCGCGCCCAAGTCCCGGTCTTCGGTTTGGAAGATGTGGAGGCTGTGGCCGCGTTTATTTGTACGCATTGTCACTTGCGTATCGTTCCATGACCCATACACAAGACGAGTGCTATGTGCCGGACCCTAATCGCAAAACATTGCGCCAAGCTTTGGATCTCTTGCGCGCGCGGGTGCAAACTGTTGCTGAGGTGGAAACTGTTTCTTTGGCTTCATCTGCCGGACGCATCCTGGCCGCGCCAATTATTGCCCAACGTGATGTCCCGGCGGTAGATAATTCCGCTTTGGATGGGTTTGCTTTGAGAACGCAAGATCTGAAAGCTGAGGCCCCGCGCCGATTGCCCGTTTCTGGATACATCCCGGCGGGCACGGGGTCCGCCGCGCCGCTTAAGGCGGGCATGGCGGCGCAGATCCTCACCGGCGCGCCGATTCCCACCGGGGCCGATGCGGTGGTGATGGCAGAAGACACGCATGTGGAAAAGGACAGCGTCGTTCTGCCCGCGCACATCAAGCCGGGGCAAAACATTCGCCGGGCGGGTGAGGATATGCGTGCGGGGAGCCAAATTTTGACGCCGGGATGCCGTCTGAGGCCGCAAGACATCGGCCTGATCGCCGCCACTGGCCTGGCTGAGGTCGCCGTTTATCAGTCTTTGACAGTGGCGCTTTTTTCCACCGGCAATGAAGTGGTGGAGCCCGGCGCGCCGTTTCGCCAAGGCGCCGTCTATGACGCCAATCGCCATATGCTGCGTGCGGCGCTGGAGGCGTGGGGCTGCGCGGTCTCGGATTTGGGTATTCTGCCTGACGATCCGATCAAGGTGCGCGGTGCGCTCGCCCGCGCCGCGCAGACTCACCACGCGGTGATCACCAGCGGCGGGGCTTCGCGCAGCGCTGAAGACCATGTGGTCCCTTCCGTGCTTGAATTGGGGAACGTGCATTTCTGGCAGATGGCGATCAAACCGGGCCGCCCTATTGCGCTTGGCCAAATCGGAGCGGCGACATTTATCGGCCTTCCAGGCAATCCGGTGGCGGCGCTGGTTTGTTTGTTACGCATCGCGCGGCCGGTATTGGGGGGCCTGGCCGGACGGTCGTGGCTTGATCCGCTTGCCTACAAGGTGCGCGCGGCGTTTTCCATGGATAAAAAACCGGGCCGCCGCGAGTTTTTGCGTTGTCGTCTTGCAAAAGACGAGGCGGGGCCGTCTGTGCAGAAATTTGAGCTTGAGGGGTCCGGCATTTTAACGTCGTTGACCCGGACCCACGGTCTGGTCGAATTATCCGAAGAGGTGGAAGGGGTGCGGCTCGGGGATCTGGTGGATTTTATTCCTTATACGGAATTCATGTTTTAGCCGGCTTGTCTTTTTCGCGTTTCCCTCATTACCCTGCACTCCCGTGCCTTGCCCTGGAGCATCACTTGTTATTTTGGAATCACTTGCGATGCTCTCTTTCTTGTTGGTTGCGTCGTTTTAAGCGCAAAACCGCACACACCCACGGATCAAGTCCGAGGGCATGCTTTTGCGCACGGCGCTCTGGCCCGCACATCAGCGTCCCCGCAGAGATACATAGGCGTACCCAAAATGAACCATCAGAGGGGTTGCGCGCCATTTTTATCCCCCCTCACCATGAGGAAGTTATCCATGGATTTGCGGGCCAAATGGGCTCGTGGGAGGGTGAGGGGGCAAACATGAAAGCACCGCTTTAACCCAAACTGATTCCGTGATCCTTGGCGGCATTTGCCAGCATCTTCATGGTCTGGTCGGCGCCTTGCGTGGGTTCATTTTGACCGGCGGGGTCGGAGATCTCTTCCCAATGCGCCGCGATGTTCTCGGGTGTCTGATCCTGTGGTTTAAAATATTTCCCTTTGGTTTCCAAAACCCGCGTGCAGGCATAAGTGCCCGCGCCGGCGTCAAGAATGGTGCGGCTTGGAGCCTCTTCAGACACCAGATAGAGCAGGCCCGCAGTGACGGCTTCGGGTGTGAGTAAGCTGAGCGCTTTTTCCGGAATGACATCTTCCGTCATGCGTGTGGCGGCGCATGGCGCCAGCGTGTTGACGTGAATATTATATTTTTGGCCTTCCAGGTGAAGGGTGTTCATCAAACCAACCAAGGCCATTTTTGCCGCGCCATAGTTCGCCTGACCGAAATTGCCGTAGAGACCAGATGATGACGAGGTCATGGCGATGCGGCCATAGGTCTGCTCGCGCATCACGCCCCAAACCGCCTTGGTGCAATGGACGCTTCCCATAACGTGAACATTCATGACTTGGGCGAAATCTTGCATTTCCATTTTTACAAAGGTCTTGTCGCGCAATATTCCGGCATTATTGACCAGAATATCGATCCGCCCCCATGTATCCAGGGTCTGCTTGACCATGTCTTGCACTTGATCGAAGTCAGCGACGTTGGCGCCATTGGCGATGGCTTCGCCCCCCGTTGAGGTAATTTCTTCCACCACGGCTCGGGCGGCATCTGAGGATGTGCCGGAGCCATCGCGAGCGCCGCCAAGATCGTTCACGACAACTTTAGCGCCGCGCGCGGCCAGTCCCAGTGCATGAGAGCGGCCAAGGCCGTTGCCGGCGCCGGTGACAAGTGCAACGCGATTATCAAAACGTATGGTCATAACTAACTCACTTTATGTTTCAAGAAAGAAAGGGGGAAGAAGCAATGCTCGTCATTCATTCACAATGAACAGGGCGAGACTTTCAGCAATCAATGCCGGTTTGTCTTCGCCTTTGATTTCAATGGTGATTGTCGACGTGACCAAAAATTGCCCCGGGCTGCGCTCAGTGACGTCTTTTGTTTGCACCTGGGCGCGCACGTGGCTACCCACCTTTACCGGTTGCAGGAAACGCACTTTATTGAGTCCGTAATTGATCACCATGGCTAGGTCTTCCGGCATGATGGCGCACTTCTCGGTCAAATGGGACAAAAGAGAGAGCGTCAGATAGCCATGAGCGATGGTGCTGCCAAAGGGGGTCTGCTTTGCCTTTTCAGCATCGACATGAATGAATTGATGGTCAAGCGTGGCGTCGGCGAAAAGGTTGATTCTATCCTGGTCTATCAGGAGCCAGTCAGACAGGCGGGGCTCCTTGCCGATAGAATCTTTAAGTTGGTCTTTAGGGACAATATGCACCATGGGGTTTCCTTACTCTGATACGGGCCTTTTGACACGCTCGAAGGGCTTGATCCTGAGGTTTTCTGTTGTGCCTGATCAGGCGGGCATCTGTCTACCCCATTAGAAGGGTTCGTCGCCGCAGATAGTGACACGATGCATGACGCGCCTTTTTGTGTAGTCCACCACGGCGTAATGTTGTGTACAGCGATTGTCCCAGAATGCGAGATCGTGTTCCCGCCAGCGATGGCGACACTGGAATTCCGGTTTGTTCACGTGGCTGATGAGAAAAGCCAGAAGGGCGTCACTTTCTTTTTCTTCGAGATCCTTGATGTAAGAA
>JAJFIO010000182.1 GCA_021774915.1 Alphaproteobacteria bacterium | reverse complement strand
GATTGTCAGAACGGCGGCTGTTTTAGTAATCTATCCGGTGTTTACAGTCATAGGGTTGGTGTTGAGGCAGGCCCGTTTTTTATCCGAAAAGCGCCGCCATCATCTGCTTGCTGTTTTTACCAGGCACTGGGCGCAAAGTTCTTGTTTTATTTTTAACATCCGGGTCCAAATGGTTGGCGATTCAAAAGTTATACCCGGTTCCCTGATCGTGGCCAATCATATCGGGACGCCGGATATTTTTGTGTTGGGAAGTTGTTTTCCTGGATTTTTTGTTTCCAAAGCGGAAATCGCTCAATGGCCATTGTTTCAATGGCTGGCCCGAATAGGCAGAACAATATTTGCAGAGAGAAGCAAGCGACAGCAAGTGAAAGAAATCGTTGCCCAAATGCGTGCACGGTTGGCGGATGGGAGTTCGGTGGTCCTGTTTCCCGAAGGCAAGGCGACTGACGGGCGGCGGGTTCTGGATTTTATTTCCTCCCCGTTTCAGGCGGCGGTTCTGTCCAAAAGCCCGGTGATTCCGATAACCATCATATACCGTGACCGTCCGCCCCCCTCGATTGCCTGTTGGCATGAAATACATTTTCTTGCTCATATATTAGGGTTGTTGAAAAATAGCCGGTTGGATGTTACCGTCTTCGTTCACGAACCTATAACCGGAGACAATAGCCGCAGGGTTCTGGCAGAAACCAGTGGCCGCATCATCCGCGCAACGCATCGCAGAGAAATGGAACATTGGCAATGAAAATACAGGCAGATCAAATAACCTGATCAGCTTGTCACAAGTAAAATTCATTCACGGTGGAGAAAATGATTCATCCTTTCAAAGAAAAAAAACCGCAAATCGACGCATCCGCGCTGATCATGGAAAGCGCTCAAATTATAGGCGATGTGGTCATCGGAGAAGAGAGCAGTGTCTGGTTCAACGCTGTGATCCGTGGAGATGTCAACCACATACGCATTGGTAAGTACACCAACATTCAGGACGGCTGTGTTCTGCACGTGGCCCGTAGAACCCTGCCGCTGATCATTGGTGATGAAGTGACGATCGGCCACAATGTGATTCTGCACGCCTGCACCATCGGCTCGCAATGTTTGATCGGCATGGGAGCTATCGTCATGGATGGTGCGGACATTGGCGAGCAGTCGATCGTCGGCGCGGGCTCTCTGGTGACGCCTGGAACAAAAATTCCGCCTCGCAGTCTGGTCGTCGGTTCTCCGGCGCGAGTGAAGCGTGAATTGACTGAAGAGGAAATTCGCGGCATCCGCGAGTCGGCGGCAAACTACGTCGGCGATATCGAAAATTATTTGGACTGATTTAAAAATCATGAAAGTTTCATTGGCCGTCATAGGTGGGAGCGGCGCGTATCATCTGCTCGCGGATAAATCTCTGGGCGCGGAAAAAGATTGCATGACTGTAAAGACGCCGTTCGGAGACAGCGCTCCCATTCATCGCTTTGAATTTGAAGGTGACGAATTTCTGTTTTTGTCCCGTCATGGGGAAAAGGACTATTCCCTCACCGCGCCCTTCGTCAATTACCGTGCCAATGTTTACGCGCTTAAAGAATGCGGCGTCGAGCGTATTATCTCGTGGTCCGGCCCCGGCATTATCAATACCGCGTTCAAGCCAGGCGAGTTTGTGGTGCCGCACGATCTGATCGATGAAACCCGAAACCGCGAAAGCACCTTTTTCAAAAACCAGGGCATCGGCTTCATTCGCCAGAGCCAACCCTTCTGCCCGGAGATTCGCCATGTTCTACACGACTCGGTGCATCACAGTGGTGTGGCGCATCATGAGGCCGCGGTTTATGCCTGCACCGAGGGGCCGCGACTGGAGACTCCGGCTGAGATCCGAAAATTGAGGATATTGGAAGCGGATCTGGTGGGCATGACTCTGATCCCGGAAACGTTTCTCGCCAGAGAACTGGAGATGTGTTATGCGTCTATATGTTACCTGACCAATTACGCGGAAGGGGTGACGCCGAGAAAATTTGAAAAAGGGAAACTTTTCGAGGGCATGCAAACGGAAGAGGAGCGCGTGTCGGTTGCGGCATCCATCAGCCGATTCCCGGCTTTGATCGGTGATTCCTTACGGACGTTAAAAGCAATGGACCGGGCCTGCGATTGCCCGCACGCGTTGAAGCGTTATAAGGACAAAGGAATGATCGGTGACGATTGGCGCGAATGGGTCTCTCCTTGAATGAGATGGCAAAACATCAACCTCTCTCAGCCGGGTAAGCTCCCCCCCAGGCTTCATAACCGCCAGTCATGCTGTAGACTTCCTTGAATCCCTGATTGGCGAAATAAGCGGCGGCTCCCTGACTGGAGATGCCGTGATAGCAGCAAACCACCAGAGGGGTTTCTTTATTGGTGTTTTCGGAGAACTCTTTAACGTTATCGTCGCTCACCGGGACCGCCGTTGGGATGTGTCCGCTTGAAAAAGAACCCGGATCACGAATGTCTATGATATTGGCGCTTTGTTGATCCACCATCTCTTTAACTTTATGGATGTCTATTTCTTGAAAG
>JAJFIO010000181.1 GCA_021774915.1 Alphaproteobacteria bacterium | reverse complement strand
CCCCATGAAGACGATGAGGATACCTAACGCCAATACCATAAGCGCAAACGTTGAAAAGCCCATCACACGCTATCCTTGCTGAATCGAATCAATAAGTTAACCATCCTAACATGGGCCTGGATGAGTGAAACCCATGAAAATTCGCTGGAACCTGAGCCTTTTGCCTGCATTTGGGAAGTTTGAAAAAGGGTGGTATAATGAACAACATGTTACTGTGTGTTAACATGTGCTCTTAGTCTATGGTACGCTTAAGTATTAGCCCCTTCGTTTCTTGCGCGCAATGAGAACAACAAGGATGCCGGGATATGATACGGACACAAATAGTTTTTGCACTGTTAATTGCAATGATCTCACCCGCCTGGGCGGATGGCAAAGCCGATCTGGCGCGTGGCGTGAGTGCTGAGATCGCCCAGAATTATGATCTTGCACTACAGTATTATGACTCGGCCATTAAGTCGGCCGAATTGCCGCTGCATAGCCAGGCGATTGCTATTTACAATCGCGGCAATGTGTACTTCAAGATTGATCGGGAAGAAAAAGCCATTAAGGATTATACCCGCGCGATCAGACTGAAGCCGGGCTTTGCCGAAGCATATAGTAACCGCGCCCTAGTTTATAGCAAACGGGGCTTGCGTGAATTGGCGATTGAAGATCTCACCAAAGCGATTGAGATTGATCAAACTGACGCTTTGGCTTATGTCAATCGCGGGAATGCGTACGAAGCTCTTCTCCAACATGAGCAAGCCCTTGAGGACTGGCATCAGGCTTATGAACTTGGCCACCGTCCTCACTGGCTGGTCGCCCGATTAAGGGATGAGCGGGGGAGTTAACTCAAAGCCTTTGGCCGTGTCCGTGTTATCCTCGACTTTTCCGGCCCTGTAGCTTTGTGTTTTTGCAGGGCCTTCTTACCCTCGAAAAAAGGCACTCCCGCAATCCCATGCATATTCTGGTTTTGGCCCCTCCCGCAGCGCCGCTCGGTCACGGCGCCGCAGGCGGCATCACCACACATATTAGCCAGACCCTGAAAGCCCTTCGTCATCTCGGTCACCAGGTGCAGGTTATCGCGCCTCACGGCTCCCATATAGAAGCTTGTACGCTGATCCCCATTCAAGGCACGCTCCAACCCTCTGCGGCCGGAGAGCCTTGCGATGCGCACAGCATTTATCCCGTGCCTCCGACAAGCGTTCTCGCCGCCATGTGGCGCGAGGCTTTGAGCCTCCAGGCGCAGTATGACCTGATTCTAAACTTCGCTCAGGACTGGTTGCCTTATTATTTGACCGAGTTTTTTCACACTCCGGTGGCCCATATTGCCAATATGGGAGCGGTCAATGCCACAACCTGTGCCGAAATGGCGCGCGTTTCGCGTATCTTTCCAGGACGTGTCGCGGTTCTGTCTGAAGCGCAGGTCGCGGATCTCAAGGTTGTGTGCGCGCCTTTTTTGTTATCTCTCGGCTTTGATTTTGCCGCCTATCCTTTTTGCGCTCAGCCCACGGGCGGTCTTATCTGGGCCGGGCGCATATCGAAGGAAAAGGGACTGGAGGATGCCCTTAAAATCGCTGCCCAAACGGGCGCATCTCTGTCCATTGCCGGGGCGGTGGACGATGAGGCGTATTGGCAAAGGCTTCGGCAAGAATACAGCGATCAGATCGACTATCGCGGTTTTCTTGTGGGTCAAGAGTTGATGGCGTTTCTGGGCTCCGGCCGTGTGCTTTTGCAAACGCAGAAGTGGAGCGAAGCGTTCGGTATTGTGACGGTCGAATCTCTGGCCTGCGGCACGCCTGTCATTGCTTATGATCGGGGCGCTAATGGCGAATTGGTTGCTGATGGCCTCACAGGCTTCCTCGTGCCTGCGGACAAGTGGGCCCTGGCGGCTGAAAAAGTAGCGCATCTGGATAAAATCTCGCGGGCGGCGTGCCGTGCCCATGCGGAAGATCGGTTTTCCCTTCTCACTTACGCGTCGCGGCTCAAAACCTGGCTTGAAATCTGTGTCTAGAGAGTTTCCGGCGGAAAACCGCTGGCCACTTTTTCTGAAAACATTGTAAGGTATTTTTTTAACAATCAGAGCCAGCCTTCATGAAAACCGCTCTTATTACAGGAAGCTCAAAACGCGTGGGCCGTGGTCTGGCGCTTGGGCTGGCGGCGCGGGGCTACGCCATCGCGGTGCACTATCATCAGTCGAAAGATCTGGCGCAGGAGCTTGTGGATGAAATTGTCGCGCAAAGGGGACGGGCGCGGGCCTTTGGGGCGGATCTGAGCTCGGTTTCTCAGACGGAAAATCTGATCCCGTCTGTCGTCCGGTCTCTCGGCCCCCCCGACTGTCTGATCAATAATGCCTCCACCTTTGAATATGACACAGCCACATCTTTCACGTCTTCTCTCTGGGATGAGCAGTTCAATACGAATCTGCGCGGCCCCGCGCTGTTGAGTCGTGACATGGCAGCGGCGCTGCCATCGGGTAAGCCGGGCTGCATCATCAATCTTCTGGATCAGAAGGTTGACAATCTCAATCCTGAGTTTTTTTCCTATACGGTGTCGAAAATCGCGCTGGAGGCGGTGACGAAGCTTATGGCGCAGGCGCTGGCGCCTCAAATCCGCGTCTGTGCGGTGGCGCCGGGGCTCACGCTTCCCAGCGGCGCCCAGACCCAAGCGCAGTTTGAAGAGACACGTGCGCGCCTGCTGTTGCCCGAGGCGAGTTCCGTGGAGGCCATCACGCAGGCCGTGTTTTATTTGCTGGACGCCAGTTCCGTGACCGGACAAGTGCTCTTTGTCGATGGAGGCGAGCGGTTCCAGAGCGCACGGGATTACAGTGATACCATCAAGCCTGAGGATTAAACCGCCCATGTCTGATCTGTCTCGTACCTCCAGTCCATCGCTGCCGCTTTGGGATTCACGGTGTGATTACTATAGAGTGGCCTTGCGCGATGTGGTGGTTGAAATGCAGATCGGTATTGCCGAATGGGAGCGGGACACGACTCAGAGAGTTGTTGTTAATGTCGACCTTTTTGCGCATCAAGGTGTGCATACAGGGTCCGATATTTCTTCCTGCATCAATTATGACCCCATACATGAATTTATTATCTCGCAATGGCCGAGCCGTCCCCATACTGATCTCCTGGAAACGCTGGCGGAAGAGCTGATCGCGGTTTGCTTTCAGGATGAGCGGGTGGAAGCTGCCCGCGTTTCGCTTCAAAAGCCGGATGTCTATGCGGATGCAGGTGCGGCGGAAGTTGAATTTTATCGCGTGCGCGCGTCTTAAATACCCTTAACAAGGTCTTGTGTCCCTGTTTGATTGGAGCCGAACCTCTGCTAGGTTTCCGGGCTGAGAGGAAAGTGCATGGATCACCCGCCGCCCCATAGGTTTGACCAGTCGCAAAAGGATGACGCGATACTGGATCAGGGAACCTTTGTCTGGGAAGTTGACGGGGCGACGCTGGCCTTTGAGCATTTTACCATGCTGCGGACGAGTGAGCGCGGGTTTTGGAAGAAAAAGCGCACGGGCCTGAGGCTTTTTACGTCGGTGACAAGCCCCGACGGCTCTCTCGATCTGGAAAGCCGTTGGGACTATGACGCCCGCCTCTATCCTACCAGTCTGGAAATGATCAACCGCACCAAGGCGCTTGAAAGAGGCCAAGACAGGCGCGCGGTTTTTTCCTTGAAGGCTCCGAACGCTCAGCTCAAAATGGGGCCCAAGAGCAACCTTACCACCCTTAATGTTGGGTATGAGAGCGGATGGCTGGTGGCCATAGAGCCCAGCGTCATGCCTTATGCAATTATGCTCGGGCGTTATGACATGAAAGGGCAAGGTAGGCAGAGCTTCACTCTTCTTCGCACGTCGGCGATGGATGATTTTTTCACTCTGACCAAAATACATTTATCTCTGGCCTTTATGCGCACATTTGAGGTGTCGGTCCCAAAGGGGAAGCGGACACAGATTCATTATTTCTCTGGCAAAGAACAGGTGATGGAGCGCGGACAGGGGAAGACGCCAGCACCGCACCGGCAAGTGCACCTTTGGAGTGATGGTGAACAGCGGCTTCGTAAAGTGCTCGTTACCACCGGCGCACAAGATGTGATCGCCACAAGGCAAGGCGATGAAGACCTCGCACCGTTATTGCGCCTGCGCCAAGGGAGCGAGATTGCTTAATTCCGATTAAACGAACGGCTCCATGGCTTTGCTTCCCACGGCGAAGCGGCCCCTTATCCTGCCGCGCGGCGGCGTTCGATCTGCATGGGTTGCGGCGCCGCGCGTTTGGGGCTGCGCCGCGAGGTGGAGGCCTGATACGCCAGACGGACATGAGCATCGCAATATGGCGCACTCGTCGGCGCATTGCGACCGCAAAAGTGAAAATTATTTGCGCCGGGGTCTCCAATGGGCCATTTGCACATGCGTTCGGTCAGAGTCATCACCGTTGCCCATTCTCCGTCTTCCAGAACCTCTTCTTCGATGATTTCAGGTTCGACCATCACTGGCTTGCTGAGCACGGGTGTGCGCCGTATAGTGACCCTTGGTCGTTCAGCTCGGGCTGGTGTGGCCCGACCCGACAGGCCAAGCCGGTGCACTTTCCCAATCACAGCATTCCGCGTCACCTCGCCCAGCGTGCGGGCAATTTGACTGGCGCTCAACCCCTCTGCCCAGAGCTTAGTGAGCTGTTCAACTCTCTCCTCGGTCCATGCCATGTCCGCCTCATATCCTTATTGGTTTGCTTTTTGCCGTTTGTGCATTGGCCCTAAACACGTGTTTCAAGGTGTGCAGCCCCCGCATCCAGGAACACTAGATATCGTAGCTGTATTTTTGAAATATACAAGATGAGCGATTCTCCATTTGGACTTTTTCCACAACAAAATCGCGATAAAAGGTCTGAATAATGGCCAGATCCCCCGAATGGATTCATCAGGCCCCCTTGAAGCACGGCCAGGCTTGCCTTACCTCTAGTCGTTTCGAGGGATCAGTTGCGAGATCAAGAGAGGGCGATATGACCAGCAGCTATTATCCACCAACGGGTACAAGACGTTTTGGTCGGGTCAACTGGCTGGGCCTGTGGACCTTGTATAAAAAGGAAGTGCGCCGGTTTCTGAAGGTGGGGACTCAGACGGTGGCGGCCCCGGTGGTCTCGACCTTGCTGTTTTTGATGATTTTCAAACTGGCCCTGGGCACGGCGCGTCCGGATGTGAACGGCATCCCTTTTGCCGACTTTCTGGCTCCCGGGCTGATCATGATGGCAATTCTCACCAACGCTTTTGCCAATTCCTCTTCTTCGCTGATTATGGCCAAAGTCCAGGGTACGCTGGTCGATATACTGATGCCGCCGCTATCACCCTGGGAGCTGACATTTGGATTTATTGCCGGCGCAGCGACGCGGGGGTTGATGGTGGCCGTTGCGACCGCGCTGGCCATGCTTCCTTTCGTCTCCTTTCCCATTGTCCACCTGTGGGCCGTGCTGTTTTACGCATTGATGGCATCATTGCTCTTGTCTTCAGTCGGTATATTGGCGGGGGTCTGGGCTGATAAATTCGACCACCTGTCCGCCGTCACTAATTTTCTGATCACGCCTTTGATTTTTCTCTCAGGGACTTTTTATTCGGTAAAAATATTGCCGGGCTTCTTTTTTGCGGCGAGCCAGCTCAATCCATTCTTTTACCTGATTGATGGGTTTCGTTATGGCGTGGTGGGGCAGGCGGACAGTTCCATATGGATCGGCGTAGTGGGAATGCTGACGCTCAATGCCCTGTGCATTCTCTGGTGCTTTCTCATGTTCAGATCGGGATATAAGCTCAAAACTTGAACAGCACTTTAAGAGAACTTATTGACAAGTGGGTCCCTTGCGGAGGATACTGTTTCTGTTGTGTTATAGAGCCGTCTGCTTCATCGCGGGCGGCTTAATTCGTTTCGGCAGATCAATTATTTGAATGTTTAATGAATGCCGTGCGGGGAGCCCGTATTGGGAGTTTGTGCACTGTGACCTCACCTATCATGCCAACCTATGGGCGAACCGATCTCAGCTTTGAGCGGGGAGAAGGCGCTTTTTTGGAAACGACTGATGGACGGCGCTTCCTGGACTTCGGGGCTGGTGTCGCCGTAAATTCTTTAGGGCATGCTCACCCACACCTCGTCAGTGCTCTGACGAAACAGGCTGAACGTGTGTGGCACACGTCTAATCTTTATCGTATCCCAGGGCAGGAAGAACTGGCCCGACGTCTGGTGAGTCACACCTTTGCGGACACGGTCTTTTTCACGAATTCCGGAGCAGAGGCCATCGAATGCGCGATTAAAACCGCGCGAAAATACCATGCTGCTGAAGGGCAGCCTGAGCGGTACCGGCTGATCACGTTTGAGGGTGCTTTTCATGGGCGCACGCTGGCAGCCATTGCGGCGGCGGGCCAGGAAAAGCTCACCCAGGGCTTTGGGCCCCTCACGCCCGGTTTCGATCCCGTCCCCTTAGGCGATATCGAAGCTGTCAAAGCGGCGGTGTCAGAAGAAACCGCAGGGATACTCATTGAGCCCGTTCAGGGGGAGGGAGGTATTCGCATAGTCGAACCTGAATTCCTCCGGGCCTTGCGGGCCTTGTGCGACCAAAAAGGTTTGCTGTTGATTTTGGATGAGGTGCAGACGGGAGCCGGCCGCACAGGCAAGCTTTTCGCTCATGAATGGTCCGGGATCACGCCAGACATTATGGGCATCGCCAAGGGTATTGGCGGGGGATTTCCTTTGGGAGCGTGCCTCGCCACTGAGAAGGCCGCCAAAGGCATGACGGTGGGGACGCATGGGTCGACCTATGGTGGTAATCCACTGGCTATGGCGGTCGGCAATGCGGTTTTGGATGTGATTTTAGAAGAGGGTTTCCTTGACAATGTTACGCAAATGGCAGGTCGGCTAAGCCAAGGCCTGGCCATGGTGGTTGATACTTATGGCGATATTATTGAGGACAGTCGAGGAAGCGGGCTGATGATCGGGTTGAAGTGCCGCGCCGAAAACACAGCTGTGAGGCAAGCGCTTCTCGATCAAGGTCTGCTGACCGCTCCGGCCGGTGACAACATCGTTCGGCTTTTGCCACCCCTGATTATCGAGGAAAACCATGTGACCGACGCGCTCGGTCGAATTGAGAAGGCTTGTCTTGCTCTGCGGGAAGCACAGGCGAACGATATAGCAGGGGCGCCCCATGACTGAAAACATTCGGCATTTTCTGGATTTGGATGTTTTGGATGCAGCCCTGTTGCGCCATCTGGTGGATGAAGCCCGTCAGCGTAAACAGGCGCGGCAGGGGTGCTCTCAAGGGGCGCCTGACGACGATGCACCTCTTGCCGGTCAAGTTTTGGCGCTCTTGTTCGAAAAACCTTCCACGCGGACCCGGGTGTCCTTTGATGTGGGAATGCGTCAGCTTGGCGGAGAAACGCTCATTCTCAATCGCGATGTTACGCAATTAGGCAGAGGAGAGACCGTTTCCGACACGGCGCGTGTTCTGTCGCGTTATGTCGATGCCTTGATGGTTCGTTCGGATTCGCACGATACCCTTTTGGAGCTTGCCGCTGCGGCGCGCATTCCGGTGGTGAACGGTTTGACCGATCACAGCCATCCCTGTCAGCTCCTTGCGGATATTCTGACTTTTGAAGAGCACAAAGGCCCGATCACGAACAGGTCTGTGGCGTGGATCGGCGATGGTAATAATGTGGCCACTTCATGGATTCATGCTGCAGTCAAGTTTGACTTTGAATTGCGTCTGGCGTGTCCGGCAGGTTTGAAACCTGAAGCCAAAGTTCTGGACTGGGCCCGGCGCGAAGGAGGGCATATTCTGCTCACTGAGGACCCGCAAGAAGCGGCAGTCCATGCTGATTGTATCGTGACTGATACGTGGGTGTCCATGGGCGACAACGACGCTGAACAACGGATGGAAATGTTAGCCCCTTATCAGGTTGATGCCGCTTTGATGACGTTGGCGGACCACCAAGCTATTTTTATGCATTGTCTGCCAGCGCATCGCGGAGAGGAAGTGACGGCGGAGGTTCTCGACGGCTCTCAGTCTGTGGTGATGGATGGCGCCGAGAACCGCCTCCATGCACAAAAAAGCATCCTTGTGTGGTGTCTGTCCGGTTGGGATAAGTGAGCCCTCAATACGTCGTCATCACGGGACTGTTTGATGAGTGATCACGTTCTTCCCTTTAGCATCGAGAACACGGATATACGCGGGCAAATTGTTCGTCTGGGGCCCGCTCTTGATGATGTGCTGAGCCGTCATGATTATCCAGCGCCCGTTTCAAAAATATTGGGCGAGGCACTGCTGCTCACCTCCATGTTGGGAGCCGCTCTCAAGTTCGATGGCAAACTGACCTTGCAAATTCAGGGTGACGGCCCGGTGAGCATGATGATTGCTGATTATCAGACATGCGGTACGCTGCGCGGATATGCACAAGTAGACAGGATTGCGCTCGACAGGCTGCTCTTGGATCAGAGTGCTCAGGGCAGCGATGCGCGCGGCCAGCCTGATTGCAGCGAACTGATGGGTGATAAAGGGCATTTGGCGTTTACGGTCGATCAAGGACCCGATATGGAGCGCTATCAGGGCATTGTGGCTCTTGGCGGCTCTGATTTAAGCGCCTGTGCACTGGTCTACTTTGGCCAATCGGAACAGATTCTCACGGCCGTGAAACTCTCCGTCGCCGAGCTCTTTGAACCTGGTGGTAAGCACTCTTGGCATGGTGGCGGTCTTCTCATTCAGTTGCTACCTCCCAAAGGTGATGAGGAAAGAGGGGTGAGTGACACATCTCTTGATGACTGGGAAAGAATCTCGGCTCTCATGCACACCACTGAAGACCTGGAATTGACTGACCCCGGCCTCGGCTCACACAAATTGTTGTATCGTCTGTTTCATGAAGATGGTGTGAGGGTTTTTGATGCTAAGAACATTTCCTTTTCGTGCGCTTGCAGTCGAAAAAAAATCAAACGCATTTTATTGACTTTTGATGCGGGCGATCGAAAGGAGATGATCGAAAAGGGCGTGATCACGGCACGCTGCGAATTTTGCAATACGCTTTACACTTTCGATCCCGCGGAGATTATCACTTAAGAATCGCAGACCTGATCCATCAGTCGGTGCATGAAACTGATACAGGCGTTAATCTGGGCGTGTTCGATATATTCATCTGGCCGGTGCGCTTGCGAGATGTTGCCGGGTCCGCACACATAAGTGGGGATGTCGGCGGTTTGAAAAATACCGGCTTCGGTGCCGTATGAGGCCACGGTCATTTCGTTCTGCCGTGCGATCATCAACATAAGCGATTCAATGCCTGAATCGGCACGTGACAAAAAGGCCGGCACTGACGCCAGAGCCTTCGTCTCGATATGCGCCTCCTCAGAAATGGTCTTGAGCCCTGGTAAAATCTCAGCCTGTACGTAATGGTCAAATTGCGAAAAAAGGGCCTCAGAACTTTCTGTCGGTAATGCGCGGATTTCCCAATCAAAAACACAGGTTTTGGGAATGATGTTGAGCGCGGTGCCGCCGGTGATGGTCCCGACCTGAAGCGTGGTGTAAGGCGGATCGAACAGGCTGGCGGGATCGGAAGTCTCTTTGCATTGCTGGGCCAGTTTCGAGATGAACCCGATCAGATCGGCAGCCACCATAACTGCATTCACGCCCTTATGTGTGGCGCTGGAATGGGCTTCTCTTCCCTTTATCGTGGTGCGAAAAGCATGAATGCCTTTATGGGCGCACACCACTTTCATGTCCGTCGGTTCTCCCACAATCACCAGTTTGGGGCGGGGAACATGTTTGACAATATGTTCAACCAGTCGTGGCGCGCCAAGGCAGCCGACTTCTTCGTCATAGGAAAGCGCCAGGTGTACCGGCGTGTGGAGACCGCGCTTCAAAAATTCCGGGACCAGCGCCAGCGCGATTGCCAAAAAGCTTTTCATATCCGTCGTGCCGCGTCCATAGAGCCGGTTATCTTTTTGAACGGGCGTAAAGGGGTCCGTGGTCCAGTCCTGACCGTCCACAGGCACCACATCCGTGTGCCCCGACAGAACAATACCGCCATTCAAGGCAGGACCTAAAGTGGCAGTGAGATTAGCTTTTGAGCGGTCATCATTGTGGATCAGCTGGCTGGTAACACCGTGGAAGGCGAGATAACCGGAAACAAACTCGATCAATTCGAGATTAGAAACGCGGCTGGTGGTGTCAAACGAGACCAGCTTCTCGATCATTTCGAGCGGTGTGTAGTGTGCTTTCATACTCTAGCCTGCTTTATGTGAAGTCGTTATTGCCTAATATCTTGGCAACTTTTAGGGTTTTATGCGCGCCAGAAGCTGGGCGCAAACAGAACCAAAACAGTGAACAGTTCAAGCCGTCCCAACAGCATGGCGAAACAGAGCAGCCATTTTGCCATATCCGGCAAGGGCGCAAACGTTCCCGTAGGTCCCACCACATTGCCCAGGCCCGGCCCGACATTAGCAATGGCGGATCCGGCCGCCGAAAGGGCCGTCAGCGGTTCCAGCCCTAGTGCGGAAAGCGCGATGGCCACCACAGTGAAGCAGAGGAAAAACAAAAAGAAAAAACTCATGACGGATGAAATGACATCGTTACTGATGAGTCGGCCATTATACTTAGGGGAAAAAACGCCATGCGGGTGTACCATGCGGCGGATTTGTTGCCAGCCTGCCGCATAGATGACCTGAAAGCGGAAAATTTTTATTCCACATGATGTAGACCCGGCGCACCCGCCGATGAACATAATGAAGAAAAACGCCATCACGGCAAAAGGCCCCCAGGCGCCATAATCGGTGGTGGCGTACCCCGTTCCCGTCATGATCGAGATGACATTGAAAGAGGCATAGCGTAACGCTTTCCATCCTTCATTAGCCCCTATCGATATTTGATAGACTGTCATGATCGTTACAAGGATTACAGCGATACCCACAAACCATTGGACTTGACTGTTTTGCAACAAAGGCTTTGGTTTGCCTTGCAACACTTGAAAGTAAAGCAAGAAAGGCAAACTGCCCATGACCATGAATACGACCGCGGCGGCGTCAACGGCGGCGTTGTCAAATCCACCAATGGACTGATCGGATGTGGAAAAACCACCCGTAGCAATGGTCGTCATAGCATGGGCGATGGCGTCAAAACTGGACATTCCTGCCGCCCAATAGCACAGCATACATAGAATCGAAAAGCTCACATAAACCAAGGTTATGGAGCCGGCAATTTCGGTAGCTCTTGGGAGTATTTTTTCAGATGCTTCGGAGGATTCGAGACGAAAGAGTTGCATCCCCCCCACTTGCAACATCGGCAGGACTGCTATTGCCATGACAATAATGCCAACCCCGCCCAACCATTGCAGCAAAGCGCGCCATATGAGGATGCCCGGCGGGGCTGTGTCGAGTCCGGTCACCACTGTAGATCCGGTCGTGGTCAATCCCGACATGGCTTCAAAAAAAGCGTCGGTATAATCCAATCCCAGTTCACAGAACGCGAAAGGTAACGCCGCAAAAGCAGGCGCAAAAACCCAAGCGGATGTGGTCAGAATAAAGGCCTGCTGAACATTCAGACTGCCCGCATGGCCCCAGTTGGTGAGGGCGAAGCTGACGCCGACAAAAAGCGTGATTGCAGCGGCGGCCAGAAAGACCTGAGCATCTGAATGGCCGACGGTGAGGTCCACCATAGCAGGGACCAGCATGGCAAGCCCGAGTAGAGCCAGTAGAATGCCGTTAACGAGAAGAATCGGTCGAAGGTCAAGCACTTGGGAGCTGCGCTCCTTAACTTTGCAATTGGGTGTCGTGCCCTACGATTGTTAGTGCACATTGATGGCGTGGTGCGGACTGTCCAGAGAAAAAGCGGGAATTTGAACATCAAAGACATCGCCGGCCTTGGTTTCCATCTGATATCGGCCTTCCATGAAACCGGTGGGTGTCGCCAAAGGCGCGCCACTGGTGTATTCGAAACGCTCTCCTGGATGCAGAACCGGTTGTTTGCCGACAACGCCGTCGCCATGCACTTCTTGTACATTGCCTGTTGAATCCGTGATCACCCAGGTGCGGGTGCGCAATTGCACAGTCTCAGAGCCCTGGTTTTCAATCTGTATCGTATAGGCCCATACGTAATGGTTTTCTTCGGGTTCAGATTGATCCTCCAGAAAAACCGGGTTTACCATCACTGCAATGTCCCGCGTCACAGCCTCATACATCATACCGCCTAAATTCTTTTCTTTGGATCTCGGATCCGTTTTTGATTTTACGCTAAGTCCAGAGCTCGGCTTAGATCTTCTCTCAAGTCTTGCACATCTTCAAGGCCAACTGACAATCTCAGCATTCCCGGGGTCACGCCCAGATCCAGCCTTTCATCTTCCGACAATCTTTGATGCGTTGTGGTTGTGGGGTGGGTTATCAGACTTTTTGTATCGCCTAGATTGTTTGAAATATCGATGATCGACAAACCATTCAGGCAACGAAACGCCTTATCCTTGCCGCCGATCACATCGATTGTCACGATGTTGCCGCCCATTTCCATCTGTGCTTTAGCCAGTTCGTGTTGTGGATGGTCTGTCCGGCCTGGATAGAACACCTTGGAGAGTTTGGGGTGATCTGCAAGAAAATCAGCGATTTCGGCGGCGTTTCGGCTCATTTGGCGAACGCGCAAATCCATCGTCTCCAGTCCTTTGAGCATGATCCACGCGTTAAATGGACTGAGAGCCGGACCGGTCTGACGCAGAAAATTCGATGCATGGTCTTCAATAAACCCGGCATCGCTTACGATGGCGCCGCCCATGCACCGCCCCTGACCGTCAATATGTTTTGTCGCAGAATAGACCACGATATCCGCGCCGAACGTCATAGGCTTTTGCAGAACAGGAGAAGCAAAAACATTATCCACCACCAGCCGGGCGCCCGCCTCGTGGGCGATGTCCGCCACCGCTTTTAGATCGATGATGTCTAATGTCGGGTTGGAGGGCGTTTCCAAAAAAAACACTGTGGTATTACCCCGCACGGCCGCTTTCCATTGAGGTATGTCGCAACCGTCAACATAGGTAAAATCAACCCCGAAGCGCGGTAGTAATGTATCTACGATGTAGCGGCACGAACCAAACATGGCGCGGCTTGCAATAATATGATCGCCCGCGGCAAGTTGGCACAATAAAGCGGCCGTAACTGCGGCCATGCCCGTGGCAGTTGCCTTGGCGGCGTCGGCGCCTTCTAGAAGAGCCATGCGCTCTTCAAACATGGTTACGGTCGGGTTGGCGAACCGACTATAGACGAACCCCTCACGTGTCCCGGCAAACCGGGCTTCGGCCTCTTCCGCGCTTTCATAAACATAGCCGGCGGTGAGAAAGAGCGCTTCGCTGGTTTCGCCAAATCCGGAACGGTTGGTTCCCCCCCGGACCGCCTGTGTGGCCGCTCGCCACTTATGGGCCTCGGGGTTTTTCCCGATGGCGCCTTTTTGTACCTTATTTCCCGACATATCTGTCATCCAATCAAAAACCCCGCCCAAGTGAGAGCGAGGTTTGCATCCAGCCTTTTAGCGATTTTGATCATGTGGTCGCAAGCCGGCCGGCACAAATCCCACGATGCGGCGCACTTTAGGGTGCTTGGCGCGGAGGGTCAAGGTGATCACCCGAGTTTGCGCGGACCCCGCGGCGCTTGACCCGCGCTACTGTGAGATCTAAGAGACGATGATGGCACGAATGGACGAAGCAGGGGAGGACGCGGGCGCACGCAAGACAGGCGATGGAAATGGTATTTTGCCTGCCCACGCCTTGCGTGCGTTGATCCATGAGGGGGCCATTGCGCCGTCAGAGACGATTCAGCCGGAACAGATACAACCGGCCAGTCTTGATTTACGATGTGGCGGGACGGCCTACAGGGTACGCGCCAGCTTTCTGCCCGGCGCCACTGCTACAGTGCGCGAGAAAATCGAAGTTCTGGCTCTCCATGAAATTGATCTCACGCAGGGCGCAGTGCTGGAGACAGGATGCGTCTATTTGGTGCCGTTACAAGAATCCCTTAATCTTCCTCAAGATGTTTCCGCCATGGCCAACCCCAAAAGTTCTACCGGGCGGATCGATGTCTTTACGCGGCTCATTACCGATGGCGCCGCGGCCTTTGACCGGGTCGAAGCTGGTTATCAAGGGCCGCTCTATGCTGAAATATCACCGCGGACATTCAGCATTCTGGTGCGTTCGGGCTCACGTCTGAATCAGATCAGGTTTCGCCGCGGCGGCTCTATCTATTCCGATGCCGAGCTGCGTGACCTTCAGGTCGAGCACAGTCTTATTCAAGGCCTTGCTGATACGGTTGATATCGATCAGGGCATCAGCCTCAGTATTGATCTCACCGGCGAAGCGCAAACGGGTATCGTAGGCTATCGCGCGAAGCGTCATGCGGGTCTGATTGATGTTGACAAAGCGGGCGCACAAGATCCCAAAGAATTCTGGGAACCTATTTATGTGGACGAGACGCGCAGCATGATTCTCGATCCTGATGAGTTTTATATTCTGGCGTCCAAAGAAGCGGTTCATGTGCCGCCTGAATTTGCTGCGGAAATGATGCCGTTCAATCCTCTTGTTGGTGAGTTTCGTGTGCACTATGCCGGTTTTTTCGACCCCGGCTTTGGGCATGATAAAGCAGGGGGGAAAGGGTCTCGCGCCGTGCTTGAGGTGCGCAGCCACGAAGTTCCTTTTATTCTGACAGATGGGCAGATCATCGGTAAGCTGATCTATGAGCGGTTGACCGAGATTCCTGAAAAAGTATATGGCCAAGATATCGGTTCGAATTACCAGCGCCAGGGCCTGAAACTCTCCAAGCATTTTAAGCCGTGGCCGTCAGCGCCGGATTAAATCAGCCGTTGCAGGATCCGCCGCCAAGCACACAGAATTTCGCGCAATGGGGATGATTGAGCGCTACTGTCTTTTGTGCGCTCTTTAAGGTGGCGCCCATATCGAACTGCCCCTCGTAGGGCAGAAGCGTGCAGGGGAGAACCGTGGGGCTGTTAGCGTTTTTGCGTTTCACCACCATGCGGCTTGTAGCGCACATCATGTCGCCCGGACTTTTGTTCAGAAGATTCCAACACGCCTCAGTGATTTCAGCGATGTCGGCGCGTTCATCCATTTCCGGAAACAGAATAAGGCTGGCCGGGTCAAAGGCATCAATCTTGAATTCATTTTGTTCAAAGAAGCGAGCATAGCCGGCGCGCGCTGCTTCCTCGCTTTCTCCCCAACAGGTGCGCCCGGCAATAACCAGTTCAAATCCGTTCGAAGTCAGCCAGGCCAGACCCTTAAGCGCAACACCCCATGTGTCCGCGCCGCGCTCTTTTTCATGCAATGCTTTGGTATAATGATCCAGACTGACACGAACAGTAATTTGCGCGGAATAAAGATTTTTGAGTGTGAGCATGGCTTTCATGGTGTGGGCGCGCATCAGGGGTTGCATGGCATTGGTCAAGATGAGGACGTTAAATCCACGCGCCAATGCGTCCGATAGCATGTCGCAAAATTGTGGATTCATGAACGGTTCGCCGCCGGTAAACCCTATTTGGGTGGTTGACAGATTCAATGCTGTGATTTCATCAAGAAATGAGACTACTTCGCTCGCTGTCATATAGGCCAAGCGGTCATTGGTGGGGCTCGATTCAATATAACAATTGACGCAGGCGATGTTACACAGCGTTCCTGTATTGATCCATAACGTTTCAAGTGAGGTGAAGGGCACAGAGGCGCGCCGTGCACCTGTTGCGGTGAACGCGGGATCCCGAAATTTTTCTATGCCGCGTGGCGGCGCGCTCATTATATCAAGATCGGTTAGTGTCATAAGGGTGAGTGGAGCATAGAAGTTCAAGGTGACTCAAGTAGGATAACGCCTGTTGACGAGAAATTGAATGATCGCTATTCGTTTATGCTCAAGAGATTTGGCAATTTTGTGAATATTGTTCTACATTATTTTACCAACAAATGCGGGCGTAGCTCAATGGTAGAGCAGCAGCTTCCCAAGCTAAAGACGAGGGTTCGATTCCCTTCGCCCGCTCCATAACCTTCAGGGATCGGCTCTGATTACAGAGGCTTATGTTCAGGTCATTTGACACAGTATGGTGCAAGTTGGCCGGTGTCTTGCTGGTATTGGCGGCTCTCAGCACGGCGGCGATAGCGCAAACCCGGCAAGTCAGGCCGCCCGGGGCATTGCCCACCCACAGATTTACACTTCCCCCCCAGATGGCCGAGCCGACCCTGTCGCCCGATGGCCGTTATCTCGCGGCGCTGACTTGGCGTGAGGACCGCTATCTTGTGCTCGTCAAGGATTTGAATGGCCGGCAGGATGTCAGCGTGAACGGAATAGACCCAGGGGAAGGCCGCTCGTTCCGTTGGCTTCATTGGGCCTCTTCAACCCGCCTCCTGGCCGGAACCACCATGCCTGTCGCCGTGGGTGGCCGTTTTGCCGCTGCGACACGGATCATTGCCATGGATCCGGATGGGGCCAATGCGGTGCAACTTTTTGCACCACAAGGGAGCAGTTCAATCCTCAAGCTGGATCAGGTGACAGATTTATTACCAGAGGACGACACGCATATTCTTATGAGTGTAGGTAAGAAAAATGCAAGCCGCCCGGCACTATACAAAGTTAATATTGAGACCGGCGCTGCCACCCGAATATTTGATAGTAAACAAGGCGTTTCATTGTGGATGACTGACCAGCAGAACCGGATCCGTCTTGGGGTGGGCGTGGTGAATGATGTCTTTATCGTCTCCTTGAGGGATAAAAATGGTGGGCCCTGGCAACAATTATGGCAAACGCCTCTGGCGTCATCAGACGTTTTTACCCCAATCGGATTCTCCCAAGATCCGGACCGCCTTTTGGTGCTCTCTAATCATCAAGGTGGTCCCAGAGGTGTTTATGAATATGATCTTGGTGCCCATGTGTTTACGCGGCGTCTGTTCGGTCACGCGCAAGTTGATGTTGATAATGTACTTCTGGGGCCTCTTGGGCGTGATATACTCGGCGTCACCTATATTCTTGATGGCAAGGAAACGTTCCTGTTCGACGACACGCTGCGCAGCGATATGGAGACGTTTAAAAAAGCTTTTCCCGGAAAGTCCATAACACTGCAGAGTACGACGAGTGGCAAAAGCCGCTCAGTAGTTTTCACTGACTCTCCGACAGATCCCGGCCATTATTATCTGTTCGATCGCAACAGGGGTACATTCACGGAAATTGGCGCCGTCAACCCAACCCTGGAAGGGGGCGCACTGAGCTCCATGTTTCCCGTTCACTATAGCGCGCGTGATGGTTTGGCCATTCAAGGCTATCTCACTTTGCCTCCCGGCAGGAGCAGAGATGATTTTAAGGCTGAACACCAGGCGCCGCTGCCTATGATAGTTTTTCCCCATGGGGGGCCGTCATCACGCGATTATCTGCGCTATGATTATATAGTTCAGTTCCTCGCCAATCGGGGCTATGGAGTGTTCCAGATGAATTTTCGCGGATCGTCAGGTTATGGCGCTGCTTTTGAACGCGCCGGTTATCGTGCCTGGGGCGAGGCCATGCAGGATGATGTTACTGATGGCACTTTGTGGCTGATCGACAACGGACTTGCAGACCCTTCCCGCATTTGCATCTTTGGCGGCTCTTATGGGGGGTATTCGGCGTTGATGGGCGCGGTCAAAACGCCAGATCTTTATACCTGTGCGGCAAGTCTGAATGGGGTTTTTGATCTGCGCGGATTTATCAAATATGCGTCGCGCACTGTAGGTCAGGCGCGGGTTTCGCATATCGGCCCGTATCGGCAGGACCGGCGCCGCCTGGATAACTATTCACCGGTCAAGAGGGTGCGGGATATCACCATCCCTATTTTCCTGGCCCATGGCGATTTGGATGCGACCGTGCCTGCCCAGCAGTCGCGGCGTATGGCGCGCGCGTTGAAAAGAGCGGGCAAACCAGTTCAATTGCTGATTCTGGAAGGCAGCGCCCATTCTTTGATGACGCAAACCAACCGCACTTTGTTTCTCACACAGCTTGAAATTTTTCTAGGAAACAGCCTTCGCTAATTCTTCGCCGCTTAAAGGGTGTTCCAAGCGGTCAACCATTTCCTTGGGGCAGACCTGCCAGAAACGGCTGACCTCCAGATCCCAGTGGTTTTCGATATTGGCGGCATGAATCGAATCTGTCTCTCGTACATGCTCATGCACCAAATTGCGCACGACACTTTCCCAATGCGGTGATTGAATGCGTTGCCACAGAACCGTGTCATCATTGATCTGTTCGATCAGCGTGTTGTCGGGGTCGTAAATAAACGCCATGCCCCCTGTCATACCTGCACCGAAATTATCGCCAACCGATCCTAAAATAACCACGGTGCCGCCGGTCATATATTCGCAGCCATTTGATCCACAGCCTTCCACAACCACATCCGCGCCTGAATTACGAACCGCAAAGCGCTCACCGGCCTGACCTGCTGCAAACAACTTCCCACTGGTCGCGCCATAAAGCACCGTGTTGCCGATTATGGTGTTCTGACTGGTAACCAGTTGGCTGGAGGTCATGGGCCGTACGACGATTGTGGCGCCCGATAATCCTTTGCCCACATAGTCATTGGCATCGCCGAACACTTCGAGTTTTATGCCCTGAACGCCAAAAGCGCCCAGAGACTGTCCGGCAGAGCCGCGTAGCCGCACTGTCAGGTGACCTGGTTTGAGACCAAACATGCCGTATTTACGGACGATATGCGATGAAATCCGCGCTCCGATCGCTCTCTGGGTATTGCGCACCGTATAGGTGAGCTGCATTTTTTCACCCATGTCCAGAAGCGGTTTGGCATCAAGGACCATTTGCGCGTCCAAAGTATCGCTCACCTCCGTGCGCCCCTCATTGGTGCAATAGCGCGCCTGCGCGCCATCGGCCTGAACCAGCAGGGGGTTGAGGTCGAGATCGTCAAGGTGGGCCGCGCCCCGGCTGACTTGAGCCAGAAGATCAGTGCGGCCAATGATTTCATTCAGTGAGCGGAACCCGAGCGAGGCTAATATTTCCCGCACTTCCTCGGCCATGAAGCTGAACAGGTTAACCACTTTGTCCGCTGTTCCGGTGAAGCGCTCTCGCAGTTTCTCATCCTGGGTGCAGACCCCCACTGGACAGGTGTTCGAGTGGCATTGACGCACCATGATGCAGCCCATGGCCACCAGCGATGCGGTGCCAATGCCAAATTCTTCCGCACCCATCATGGCGGCCATCACCACGTCGCGCCCTGTGCGCAGGCCGCCGTCAGTGCGCAAGGTGACGCGGTGGCGCAAATTATTCAGCGTCAAAACTTGATTGACTTCCGTCAGGCCCATCTCCCAGGGGATGCCAGCATATTTGATGCTGGTCTGGGGGCTGGCGCCGGTGCCGCCGCAATGTCCGGCGATCAGAATTACGTCAGCCTTGGCCTTGGCTACACCTGCGGCGATGGTGCCAATTCCGGTGGACGCCACAAGTTTGACGCAGACTTTGGCGATAGGGTTGATCTGTTTCAGGTCATAGATGAGCTGTGCCAGGTCTTCGATGGAATAAATATCATGGTGAGGAGGCGGTGAGATGAGCATCACCCCTGGCGTAGAATGGCGTAATCTTGCGATCAGCTCGGTAACTTTGAAAGCCGGCAATTGTCCACCTTCGCCAGGTTTTGCGCCTTGCGCCACTTTAATTTCAATTTCACGGCACTGATTTAAATATTCGGCGGTGACGCCGAACCGGCCGCTTGCCACTTGCTTGATAGCGGAGTTGGGGTTGTCGCCATTGGGCAACGGTGTGTAACGCGCCGGATCTTCGCCCCCTTCACCGGACACGGATTTTGCGCCGATACGATTCATGGCGATGTTCAGAGTGCCGTGAGCTTCGGGAGACAGTGCGCCCAGGGACATGCCTGGCGTGACAAATCTCTTGCGGATTTCGTTGATGGATTCCACCTCATCCAGCGCGGCAGGTGTATGATGATCTTTGAAATCCAGAAGATCCCGAATGGCGATGGGCGGCTGATGGCCCAGTGCATGCGTGTACTTTTTATATGTCGCGTAACTGTCTGTGTCACACGCATGTTGCAACAGGTGCACAAGTTGACCTTCCAGGCTGTGACTTTCCCCATTGCGTCGATAGCGATAAAAGCCACCTATGGGCAATGTCGTTATTTTCTCGTCGAATGTGCGCGCGTGAATATTGGCGAGTTTCTTCTGAATTCCGGCAAGTCCGATACCTGAGATTCGGCTGGGCATGCCCGGGAAAAACTCTGACACCAGGGCACGGCTAAGCCCCAGAGCTTCAAAATTATATCCCCCCCTGTATGACGAAATAACGGAGATACCCATCTTGGACATGATCTTGAGAAGTCCCAAATCCACAGCTTTGCAATAATTCTCGACGCACTCTTTCAACGTCATTTTGCCGAAAAGGCCCCGTTCATGACGATCGGCAATGCATTCAAGGACGAGATAAGGGTTCACCGTTGTGGCGCCTACGCCAATTAGGACGGCAAAATAGTGCGTATCCAGACATTCTGCTGATCGGACATTGATCGATGTATAGGTACGCAAACCCTGTTCAACCAGATGCGTGTGCACCCCTCCCACGGCCAAAGTCATGGGCATGGGAATGCTTTGCGGGCCGCACTTTTTATCTGTCAAGATAAGATGGCTAAACCCCTGCCGCACGACGTCTTCGGCTTCCAGTTTAATCTGCTCCAGCCCATCGCGAAGCGCGGTCTCGCTCAGTTCGCCTTGTTCTCCCAGAGCCAAAGTGCAATCCAGCTCATAAGCGGTTTCGCCGAAATAGGCCTTCATTTTCCGGAAACTGCCATTGGTGAGAAGTGGACTTTCGAGCGTGAAGACATCCGTCTGTGGCGAATCTTCCGCCAGCACATTCCCCAGATTGCCAAAACGTGTTTTCAGACTCATCACCCGGTGTTCCCGGAGACTGTCAATCGGTGGATTGGTCACCTGACTGAAATTCTGCCGAAAGAAATGCGGCAAGGGCCGATAGAATTTGGATAAGACCGCCAGCGGGGTATCGTCACCCATTGATCCCAAAGTTTCTTTGCCGTCTTCCACTATAGGGTGCAAAATAAGTTCCATGTCCTCAATGGAAAATCCGGCTGCCAGTTGGCGTTTGCGTAATTCGTTTCTATCGAAAAGGCGCGGTTCATCGCCGGGATGAATTTCTTCGTCCAGGGCTGTGATGTTCTGCACCCAATCTTCAAAAGGCTGCGAAGCGGCAAGGAGATCCTTAATCTCATGATCGTGATAGAATTCGCCTGCTTTGAGATCGATGCCGATCATTTGTCCTGGGCCAAGACGCCCTTTCTCTGTGATGTGATCCTCTTCCAGGGGCACCATTCCGGTTTCTGATCCGACAAGAAGCAGACCCGTCTCGGTGACGGAATAGCGCATGGGCCTCAGCCCATTGCGGTCCATCCCGGCGACAACCCAGTGGCCATCCGTGGCCGCAATGGCCGCCGGACCATCCCACGGCTCCATCACCGAATTGGAATAGGCGTACATCGCCCGATGCGCTTCCGGCATCCTGGTTGCCCGTTTTGACCAGGCTTTCGGAATCAGTAATGTTTTAGTCATTGGTAAGGTTCGCCCGGCGCGTACCAAAACTTCACACACCATATCCAGAGCGGCCGAGTCAGAGCTTCCTAATTGTATGATGGGCTTGATGTCCTCGCCATGTTCGCCAAACGCTTCAGAGGCCATCCGTATCTCATGGCTTTTCATCCAGTTGATATTACCACGGATGGTATTGATTTCACCATTATGTGCCAACATGCGAAATGGTTGCGCCAGCCACCATTGAGGAAATGTGTTGGTGGAATAGCGCTGGTGAAACAGGGCTACAGAAGAAGTGAAACGCTCGTCCTGCAGGTCGGGGTAAAAAACAGAAAGCTGCTCGGCCAGAAACATTCCCTTATAGACTACGGATCCGGTCGATAAAGAGCAGATGTAAAAATCACCAATATTGGCTTCCTGAACGCGTTTCTCGATCCGTCTACGGATAAGATAGAGTTCCCGCTCCAGATCACCAGGGCTTCCCCGATTGGGGTTTTCAAACATGATCTGTTCAATTTCAGGTCGGGTGGCATTGGCCTTGGCGCCAATCACATCGATGTTAACCGGCACCTGACGCCACCCATAGATATAGTAGCCGAATCGTAGAATTTCTGTTTCCACAATGGTTCGGCATACTTCTTGCGCGCCATAGTCCGTCCGGGGCAGGAAAATCATTCCAATCCCTATCGGTTTATTGCCTAACTCATGACCCGTGCGCGCCACCTGTTCGTGAAAAAAATCCTGTGGGACATCCAAAAGGATACCAGCGCCATCACCTGTCTTGCCATCAGCATCTACTGCGCCGCGATGCCAAACCGCTTTGAGGGCATCAATGGCGGCGGTAACCACTTCACGTCTTGGTTTCCCGTCAATGGCCGCCACCAGGCCAACGCCACAGGCGTCATGCTCGAAAGTGGGTGAATACGCGTGAGCATGCTCAAGTTTTTCCGCATTTTTCCGGTATTGAGCGATTTCGGCTTCTGCCGTTTGGGGTTCGTTTGACATTGATCCTCGTCTCACTTCAAGAGGTTTCGACAAGTTCTGCAACTTTTTCTTGGGTACTGGGCACTTCTCTTGCGATTTTGGATTCCAGGTAAGTCTCTATGGATGCAGCCGCATCACGACCGTCTCGTATCGCCCAGACGACAAGCGAGGCTCCGCGGATAATGTCACCCACTGCGAAAACGCCCTCCATATTTGTCATCAGTGTACGGAAGTCAGTCTGGATGGTTCCCCAACGACTGACTTTCAGATCGGGAGCGCCAAAAAGCGTCGGGATATCTTCGGGGTCGAATCCCAGCGCCTTGATCACTAGATCGGCTTTTAGGGTGAATTCGGAATCGGCGATCACTTCGGGTGTCTGGCGGCCAGATGAATCCGGCAGGCCGAGGCGCATGCGCGTCGCGCGTATAGAGGCCACATGGCCCACACCTCGGGTGGTGCCATCGCTGAGCAGTGCGCGGGGGCCTGTCAGCCAGATAAAATCGACGCCTTCTTCTTCAGCATGGGAAACTTCGCGTAAGGAGCCGGGCATGTTCTCCCGATCCCTTCGGTAAATGCATTTGACGGAATTTGCGCCCTGGCGTACGGCCGTTCTGACGCAGTCCATGGCGGTATCACCGCCCCCGATAACGACCACATTCTTACCCGCAGCATTTAAGGTGCCGTCATCATATGCCAGTACTTCATCGCCCAGGCATTTCCGGTTGGAAGCCGTTAGATAATCCATGGCTGTATGTACGCCATTCAATCCGGCACCTGGAAGGGCTAGCTCGCGCGCGCGGTAAACCCCGGTAGCGACCAGGACTGCGTCATGCGTGGTCCTCAACTGTTCCAAAGATGCGTCACGGCCGACTTCAAAATTGAGGTGAAACTCAATGCCGCACTCCTGAAGCCGCGCCGCGCGGCGAGAGACGATATCTTTTTCCAGCTTGAAATCAGGGATGCCGTAAATCAATAAACCACCGACCCGGTCATATCTGTCATAGATATGAACTTGATAGCCTCTGCGGCGCAATTCCTCCCCAGCCGCCAGTCCGCCCGG
>JAJFIO010000019.1 GCA_021774915.1 Alphaproteobacteria bacterium | reverse complement strand
CGGCAGAAGACGCAGGGATTGGCTTCACTCTCTTGCCCACGCTTTACCGCCATTCAAACTTTGGCGGTCAGGATCCGACTCCTTCGCAAAAACCTTTCATTCACGACATCGGCGGTTTCCTCGAACTTCTCAGTGCATTGAATGAGCAAGCCGATCATAACCCAGATCAATCACTCGGACTTGGCTTTCACAGCCTTCGGGCGGTCTCCCCTGATGATATCAGGCGCGTTATTACCCAGTTAAATACAGGTGATTCTACTTCTCCCAAGCATATTCATATTGCCGAACAGAAAAAAGAAGTGAGTGACTGCCTGGCGCATACAGGCAAGAGACCCGTTGAATTTCTTATGGATGAAATTGATGTGGATTCTACATGGACGCTGGTTCACGCAACCCATATCACACCAATGGAGTGTGACCTGATTGCCGGAAGCGGGGCGCTGGTCTCTCTTTGCCCCACGACGGAAGCCAATCTTGGAGACGGCATTTTTCCTTTTGATATTTTTTTAAAAACAGGCGGGCGCTATGCCATCGGCTCTGACGCACATGTCTGTACCGAAGCTGCAGAGGAGCTGCGCCTTCTCGACTATACCGGCCGGATGATGACCCGATCGCGCGCGGGAACACTGCAAGGCCGAAGCGGGCATGTAGGCGCCACGCTCTGGCGCGCCGCTGCCCAAAATGGCGCCTCAGCCTGTGGCCGGCAGACCGGGGCTATAGAGGTCGGAGCCCGCGCCGATCTTATCACTTTAGATATCGATCACCCTCAATTGACGGGCCGCTCCGCAGACCAAATTCTCGACACATACCTATTCGGCGGCTGCGGTCTTCTCGTGAGCGATGTGATGGTGGGCGGCCAATGGGTGGTGCGCGAGGGTAAGCATCCTATGGACAGGCAAGCCGCCAGTGCCTACAGATCCACGCTAACTCGCCTTTTTAGCTAAAAATTTGGCAGAAAAGTGTGGATTTTTCAGTTGTATATATAACTAAAAATCAGCTATACTCATAGACACATTTGACCCTTTACGCAGAATCTGTGCCCCATGTCTTTCACCGCTGACCACACCAGCCCTCTCTACCAGAAAATCAAAGTTCACATCCTTGAGAAAATCAACGCCGGTGTCTGGGGCGCCACAGACAGGATTCCATCTGAAAACGAACTCATCCGCCAACTTGGCGTTTCCCGCATGACTGTAAACCGGGCCTTGCGGGAGCTGGCCGAGGAAGGCTACCTGGTGCGCGTGGTCGGCGTCGGGACATTTGTGGCCGAATCTAAAGTACAGATTCACCCCCTCACGATCCGGAATATTGCCGAAGAGATTAAAGAGCGCGGTCATGACCACAGCACAAGGATCGTGCTTCTCAGCGAAGAAGAGATCAATATCAAAGTTGCGGGGCAGATGGAAATGACACCAAATGCGGATGTCTTTCATACTCTGTTGGTGCATCTGGAAAATGGGCAACCCCTTCAACTGGAAGACCGTTATGTGAATCCAGCGATCGCACCTGATTATCTAAAATGCGATTTCACTCAAGTAACGCCTTATGAACATCTCATCAAGGCGGCCCCTCTTCAGCAGGTCGAACACAGTGTCGAAGCGTTGATGCCAACCAAAAAAATCGCGCGCTGGCTCGACATGCAGCCCGATGAACCGTGCCTCTTGATCACCCGCCGGACCTGGACGCAAGACCACATCGCGTCCTACGCACGGCTTTATCATCCTGGGTCAACCTACAAGCTCGTTGGCCGTTTTGATCCTTAAAATACAAGTGAATTTTGTATGTCTGCTGAAACTCCTCATAAGAATGCGAGGATCATCCGTGCCCCGCGCGGCCGCCAACTGAACGCAAAGTCATGGATGACGGAAGCGCCATTGCGCATGCTGATGAACAACCTTGACCCTGACGTTGCAGAACACCCGGAACAGCTCATAGTGTATGGTGGTATTGGCCGCGCCGCACGCAACTGGGACTGTTATAATCAGATCGTCGCCACGCTAAAAACCCTGGAGGAAGATCAAACCTTGCTCGTCCAGTCAGGTAAACCCGTCGGGGTGTTTCAGACCCATACGAATGCACCCCGTGTACTGCTCGCAAATTCCAATCTCGTGCCCCATTGGGCCACATGGGACCATTTCAACCAGCTCGATAAAGCGGGCTTAATGATGTATGGCCAGATGACGGCAGGCTCCTGGATTTATATCGGTAGTCAGGGAATTGTTCAGGGTACTTACGAGACCTTCGCTGAAATGGGCCGTCAGCATTATGGTGATTTAAAAGACAAGTGGATTTTGACCGCCGGTCTGGGCGGCATGGGAGGCGCGCAACCTTTGGCCGCCACCATGGCGGGCGCCTCTATGCTCGCCGTGGAATGCCAGATCGACCGCATCGAAAAACGCCTTGAGACCGGCTATCTCGATAGCAAGGCGGAGACGCTTGATCACGCACTGTCCATGATCGAAGACGCCAGAAAGACAGGGCACGCGCGCTCTATTGGCTTGGCTGGAAACGCCGCCGAAATTTTTCCTGAATTGGTCCGCCGTGGCGTGCGCCCCGATGCAGTCACGGATCAGACCTCCGCCCATGATCCCGCCAATGGCTATTTGCCCGAAGGCTGGTCTGTCGCACACTGGAATGAAATGCGCGAAAAAGACCCCAAAGCCGTCGCAGCCGCCGCCAAAGCCTCTATGGCCACTCAAGTCCGCGCCATGCTGGCGTTTCATGAAGCGGGTATCCCGACCTTCGACTATGGCAACAACATCAGACAAATGGCCAAGGATGAGGGCGTGGCCAATGCGTTTGATTTTCCCGGATTCGTGCCGGCCTATGTACGCCCGCTTTTTTGCAAAGGCATCGGCCCGTTCCGCTGGGTTGCTCTGTCGGGCGATCCTGATGACATCTGGAAAACCGATCAGAAGGTCAAAGAATTGTTGCCCGATGATGCGCACCTTCATAACTGGCTTGATATGGCGCGCGAGCGCATTCAGTTTCAGGGCTTGCCCGCGAGAATCTGCTGGGTGGGCCTGGGCGACCGGCATCGGCTGGGTCTCGCCTTCAATGAGATGGTGGCGTCGGGCGAGCTTTCTGCGCCCATTGTGATTGGCCGGGATCATCTTGATTCAGGATCGGTCGCCAGCCCTAACCGGGAAACGGAAAGCATGAAGGATGGATCGGATGCCGTCTCCGATTGGCCCTTGCTGAACGCGCTCCTGAATACGGCAAGCGGCGCGACATGGGTCTCGCTGCACCATGGCGGCGGTGTTGGCATGGGCTATTCCCAGCACGCCGGAATGGTGGTGGTGTGCGACGGCAGTGCGGATGCGGCACAGCGCATAGAACGGGTGCTCTGGAACGATCCGGCCACCGGCGTCATGCGCCATGCCGATGCCGGTTATGACAGCGCTATCGACTGCGCCAAAGAAAACCATCTCGACCTTCCCATGCTGACAAGAGCAGATCATGCCGGTACATAAACACGTCTTAGATCCAGGACACATGACATGTGATGACCTTCATCGCGTAGCCACAGAGCCGGTCCATATTCAAATCAATTCCAATGCGACGCAGAACATCGAACGTTCCTATGAAACCGTTCAGAATGCTGCCAATGGCATACAAGCCGTTTATGGCGTCAATACGGGCTTTGGCCTTCTGGCTAAGGAAAAAATAGAACCGGCGGATTTGCGAGAATTGCAAAGAAATCTGGTGCTCTCCCATGCCGCCGGCGTGGGCGAGGATTTGCCTGACGACATCGTCCGCCTCATCCTTATCCTCAAGGTCAACTCTCTAGCCCGGGGTTATTCGGGGGTCAGTCAAAATCTGATAGACACATTGATCCGCTTCATCAATGGCGGCGTGCTCCCTTGCGTACCGGCGCAAGGCTCCGTTGGCGCATCAGGTGACCTGGCGCCGCTGGCGCATATCGCAGCTGCTCTCATTGGTGTCGGCCGTGTACGGATCGACGGGCAGGAAATGGATGCCGCGGCGGGCCTGGCTCACTTGAGTCTTGAACCTTTTGAGCTTGGTCCCAAGGAGGGGCTGGCGCTGCTGAACGGCACGCAAGTTTCCACTGCCCTGGCGCTCAGCCATGGTTTTGATATTTTGGATTTACTCGAAATCGCATTGCTCACCGGCGCGCTGTCGGTCGATGCGATCATGGGAAGCGATGCGCCTTTTGATCCACGCCTTCATCTGGTGCGCGGCCAGGAAGGTCAAATCCATGTGGCCACCGCTTTGCGCACGCTGCTTCAAGGTAGCGAAATTCGCTCCTCTCACAGGGCATGCGACCGCGTGCAGGATCCCTACTCCATCCGGTGCCAACCCCAGGTCATGGGGGCGGCTTTGGATTTTATCCATTTTTCTTTTCAGCGTCTCATCATTGAAGCCAATGCCGTTTCCGACAATCCCATTGTCTTTGCCGATGACGGCGCCATTTTATCGGGCGGTAATTTTCATGCCGAACCGGTTGCCATTGCCGCCGACGCCATAGCAATCGCGGCGGCTGAAATCGGCGCCCTGGCGGAACGGCGGATCGCGCTCCTGGTTGACCCGACCTTAAGTGGCCTGCCCGCCTTTCTTGTCCCCCATGGCGGGCTCAATTCCGGCTTTATGATCGCGCAAGTCACTGCGGCCGCTCTGGCTTCGGAAAACAAACATCTGGCGCAACCGGCAAGCGTGGATTCTCTGCCCACCTCAGCCAACCAAGAGGACCATGTCTCCATGGCGACCTTTGCCGCCCGGCGGCTTGGGCCCCTTGGAGATAATTTGAGACGCATCCTGACCATCGAATGGCTGGCCGCTGCGCAAGGCATTGATTTTCATAAGCCCCACAAAACCAGCGCGCCGCTCCAGGACATGATGACAGTATTGCGCGCTCAAGTGCCTTTTTACGATAAAGACCGGTTTTTTGCCGACGATATCGGGCACGCCGAACGTCTGGTCCGGTCAGGCGCTCTGAAAGATATTTTTCACGCGAACATCGCTGAGTGGCCGTACCCATAGCTTACAAACCTGAGTGCTCATGAAGATAGTTCATCTTAAACGGGGGACCAGCCCTCTACTCATCAGCATTCCTCATGGCGGAACTGCCCTGCCGGAGGAAATTGCAGAGCGCCTCAATGCGGAAGGTCGTCTGCTGCGCGATACCGATTGGCATCTTGGGCGGCTTTACGATTTTCTCGATGACATGGATGTGACCGTGATCGAAGCCATCACGTCGCGCTATGTCATTGATCTCAACCGGCCGCCCGATGCCAGGCCATTTTATCCCGGCGGAAATGAAACCGCGCTCTGCCCAAGCACCACATTTGACGGCGCCGAGATTTACCGACCCGGCGGAGCGCCGGACCCGCAGGAAGTGGCTCACAGATTAGAAGCCTACTGGAAACCTTATCATCAGGCCCTGACGGGCGAATTGGCGCGGATAAAATCCGAGCATGGATTTGCCCTTCTTCTGGACGCCCACTCCATCCGCAGTCACATTCCAAATCTATTTGAGGCCACGCTCCCCGATTTCAATATCGGCACCAATGACGGGCGCTCGTGTACCACTGCGCTCAGCGATCGCACAATGGCGTACCTGGCGCGTTCCCCAAACTATTCAAAAGTGCTCAATGGGCGCTTCAAAGGCGGGTATATCTCACGCCATTATGGCGCGCCGGAGCGGGACGTTCACGCGATCCAACTGGAGCTGTCTCAAGCCTGTTATATGACCTCCGAGCCTCCGTTCACATATGAGGAAGACAAGGCGGCCTCAATCAGGAATGTTTTACAGGATTTCATCAGGATTCTATCCACTTTTAATCCAGAGATAAGGAAACCGTGATTCCTTATCGCCCAATCCCTTATCACTAGTGACCGACAGGGTTTTTCAGCACGATCAATTTTCAGTCAACATCTATTACCAAAGGAGATTTTAAAAGATGTCGAAAAGAAAAAAAGGCGCAGCGGCCACAAAGCTCACCTGCGCATTCACGGCGTTTCTCATGGCCGGGTGCGCATCGCTGCCAGGCATATCGTCGCTGAAGCAAGAAGGCGACACCTACGCGTTGAGTGAGTCGCTCACGGATTTTTATGATTTTACGCTTGTCCAAACGGATGGCGGCAAAATCGCACCCCAAGTGGTGTCTCTCGACCAGGCCGCCGATGTGCTGAGCGCCTACGATGTGGTGTTTATCGGTGAAGCTCACCGGCACCCCGGCAACCATCTGGCGCAATTAGAGATTTACAAAAGGCTGTATGAGCGCAATCCTGATTTAAGCCTCTCTCTGGAGCAGTTCGAAACCGATGTGCAGCCCGTTCTTGACGATTTCCTTGCGGGCAAAATCGGTGAGGAGACGCTGCGCGATCAGGGCCGCGCCTGGGATAATTACCCAACGAGTTATCGTCCGCTTGTT
>JAJFIO010000180.1 GCA_021774915.1 Alphaproteobacteria bacterium | reverse complement strand
CGCCTTCGCCCGGCCAGGCGGGGAGGCGTTGCGGGATTGGATCGCTAACTGCCCGAATGCACTTTATGCCGCGCTGACTTTTAAGGGCGGTGAAGCGTGGCGCGCTCAATTGCTGGGCGATATCGGCTCCGTGTCTGGTGTTGGCAGTCTCCTGTCAAGTTATAACGATCCGGAATTGGCCGCTTTGATGACCCAGCTCGGTGGTCACTGCATGGAAACCATTTTGGAGGCCTTTCATGGCGTATCAGACGACCGGCCGAAACTCTTCATTGCCTATACGGTGAAGGGGTATGGACTTCCCCTTCAGGGGCATAAGGACAATCACTCAGGCCTGATGAACGTGTCTCAAGTTGAGTCTTTGCGTGACAGTATGAATATTGCCTCCGGGTGCGAGTGGGACAAGCTCAGTGGCATACCACAAGCGGATCAGCAATTTTTCAAATCCATTTTGGCTGAAGTTCCTTTTGCACAGGCCAAGAACCGGCGGCGTCTCGCGGCGCGAATAGATGTGCCTGGCGAAGATCAGTTTCCGGCCCCAAAGGCTGACACAGAATCGACCCAGGCTGCATTCGGGAAAATTCTGAATGACTTGGCGCGCTCCGATACTGAGCTTGCTTCGAAAGTCGTCACCACGTCACCCGATGTCACTGTTTCGACCAATCTCGGGGGGTGGGTCAATCAGCGCGGGATTTATAGCCGCACCGAACAATCCGATGTGTTCCGTGAAGCGAATATCGCCTCCGCGCAGAAATGGGTGATGTCGGCATCAGGGCAACATATTGAATTGGGCATTGCGGAAAACAATCTCTTTGTGTTGTTGGCGGCCTTAGGGTTATCTCATTCCCTGTTTGGTGAACGATTGCTGCCCATCGGCACGCTCTATGATCCGTTTATCGCTCGGGGGCTCGATGCTCTCAATTACGCGGCCTATCAGGATGCCCGTTTCATGGTGGTGGCAACGCCATCGGGCATCACATTGGGGCCTGAGGGCGGCGCGCATCAATCCATCACCGCGCCGCTCATTGGTATGGCGCAGCCGGGCCTCGTGACATTTGAGCCGGCCTATATCGATGAACTGTCTGAAATCATGCGCTGGGCTTTCGGCTTTATGCAGGCTGATAATGGCGGGTCGGTATATTTGCGTCTCACCACGCGCACTATAGATCAGGTGCAGGGCTCGCGCGGGGGAACATGGCCGGGTGATCTTCTGAAAGGGGCGTATTGGCATAAAGCCCCTGCGCCGGGCGCCGAGCTTGCCATTGTTTACACCGGCGCCATCGCGCCTGAAGCCATCGCGGCCCATGAGCAGATTCTCGACGATATTCCGGGGGCGGGTCTGCTGGCTGTTCCGTCTGCGGATCTTCTTCATCGCGATTGGACACGGGCACGGCACAGCGCGTGGACAGGCGAGGGCAAACAGTCCTCGCACATCGATACACTACTGGCCCCGCTTGCGCCGGGGGCAGGGCTTGTCACGGTAACTGATGGTGCGCCGCAAACATTATCATGGCTTGGCGGTGTGCGAGGTCAAAGGGTCATGCCGCTGGGCGTGGAGGCGTTCGGCCAATCGGGGGATCTGATTGATCTTTATGATGCTTACCGGATTGATGCCGAAGCTATACTCGACGCCTGCGCGACAGTCTATTTGCGGAATGGTTAGAAGAGCAATGGGCTGATTGCTCTCAAGGCGGTTCTTAAAACGGTAAGTCTGTTCTCGCCATAAGAGCAAGACGTCGCAATTTGTCTGTGTCTATTCTATCAAAGCCGATAAACCGATCGATAAAATGCTGAGCGAACTGTAAGGTGACGAGTTCGCTTAAGGGCGGAGTTGGGCCGTTAATATACTCTTCAGCGTAGAGCTCGATGAGTCTGAGGTCTTGGCGCTGAAATACATCGGCGAATGTGGCGGTATCCCTCGCACTGTATTTTCTTTCCAGGATCAATTGAGTGAAATCTAAAAGTTCGAGCCCCTTACGATGGCAAAATTCCCAATCGACGGCACTAAGCCTTGCTGATGCATCCTCCATGAGGTTTGCAGGGCGTAGATCGCCATGAGTGATCGATGCCGGTAATGCCGTGGTATCGTTCACACCTTTAAGTAATTTAAATAACGCCTCTTTGGTTGCTATTCCCAGTTCCACATGCGTGAGGCGGATTTCTAGCTCTCTTGCGAGTTCATTCAGAGATATTACTTCATCCTTCAGGCGCAATTGGCTTAAAAATGATGCAACGTCTGCGGAGTTTACGCATTTCGGTCGGGCGCCTGGCAGGAATTGCTGTACAGTATATGGTAAGGGGCGCGAACGTCCCGGCGCGTCTAACGCACCCATGGATTGAGGGCGTGGGGCAATTTTCAGATTATGCTTTTGCAAATGCGCAAGAAGAGAGAGTTCTTTCTTGCAATTCAGTGCTGTAGGCTCGCAATCGGGTATTTTTATCACCGATTGAATGTGGCCATTCTTCTGATCGATGTGAAAAGCAATGCGTTTTTGGGATCCGCTCAGAAAAACGATAGATTTATCTTTGGTTGACCTTTTTATAATTGGCCAAATGACGTTTGTATCAAAATCGAAGCCGAATTCGAAACTGCTTTGCCCGTTGTGTTTATGATAATCTTGCCCGCTGGAATTAGGCGCGCTTACGGTTGATGTGCGGAATCGGTTTGCTAAAAGCCTTTGTATGGTGGGGTGAGAGCGATGGCTCCTTGAAAAACAAAGAAAATCAGAACTGTCAGTCTTGATAAACATGATATAACGGGAGTGATGAGGCAAGCGGCTGCTGTCTGGAATGATCTTGGCAACAGGCAAAATAGGAGATAAATCACTCAGTATTCGAATAAATTTGAGATAGTCTCTGTCGGTTCTCGAAGAATGAAATGGCTTTGTTTGTGGCCACCAGCTCTTGCTCTGTGTATTAACCGGAAACCCTTTGATGGATCCGGGCGCAGGTGCCTCCGTCACCACTCTAACCGTTCGATGCCGTCGAACACGACTTGACTGCCATCGCTGAAATCGATTGTGCCGCTTTGGTCGGCACCGAGATCGAGAAAGCCTGTGTCAGAGTCCATGCTGAGGGTGTCGCCACCTTCGATCGAGACGGTCCAAGCGTCATCAGGGGCGCCGGTGGCTAGTGAGTTGGTGACCTGAACAACGTCCGTCCAACCGCCACCGTCGCCGCCATGAACGACATGGTCGTCGCTTGAATTATCTCGCAGAATAAAAAGGTCCGATCCCGCATCACCAAAAAGGATGTCGCCGGCTGAACCGCCAGATCCACCAGACCCGCCAGATCCACCAGAACCGCCGGATCCGCTTTCGCCATAGGGGCTAGCCATGAGAACGTCGTTTCCGTCGCCGCCATGGAGTGTATCTGCACCGTCGCCGCCCACAAGGGTGTCGTTGCCATCACTTCCAAAAAGCGCCATACCGGCGCTGCCACCACTGCCACCACTGCCTTTACTGCCGCCACTAGGGCCACTATCTCCTGTGAGATCAATATTGAATGAGGTAGAGACGCTGGCGCCTGAGTTATCAGTTGCAGTGATTGTAACACTGGAATCGTCGCCTTCGGCTGTACCCGATATGACACCGGTCGTCTCGTCAATACTGATCCAGTCGGGGCCGTCGACGGCATAGGTGAGGGTATCGCCGGCATCGACGTCAGCAAAGGCGCCCGAGGCGTCGTAAGTAAAGGCGGCGTCTTCGGCGGTGGCCTGATCGACAATCCCGGTGACCGTGGGGGCGTCGTTGACATTGTCGACGGTGAGATCAAACGCGGTTGAGACGCTTGCGCCCGCACTGTCGGTTGCGGTGACGGTGATGGCGGCAGTGCCGACAGCGCCATTGTCCGGCGTGCCGGTGATCTCGCCGGTGGCGGGATCGATGGAGATCCAATCGGGTCCCTCGACGGCATAGGTGAGGGTGTCGCCCGCATCGACGTCGTCGAAATGCGCAGCGGCATCGTAAGAGAAGGCAGCGTCTTCATTCACCGCCTGATCGGTAATCCCGGTGACGGTGGGGGCGTCGTTGACATTGTCGACGGTGAGGGAGAACTCTGTTGAGACGGCGGCTCCCGCGCTGTCGGTTGCGGTGACGGTGATGGCGGCTCCGCCGACAGCGCCATTGTCCGGCGTGCCGGTGATCTCGCCGGTTGCGGGATCGATGGAGATCCAGTCGGGTCCGTCGACGGCATAGGTGAGGGTATCGCCCGCATCGACATCGTCGAAATGCGCAGCGGCGTCATAAGAGAAGGCAGCGTCTTCATTCACCGCCTGATCGGTAATCCCGGTGACCGTGGGGGCGTCGTTGACATTGTCGACGGTGTCATCTTCCACACCAGAACCCGGATTTTCACCTTCAGTATCTCCCGCATTCTCACCGTCAGCACTGACTAAGGTAGGGGCAGGTTCCGGTTCATCTTCTTGTTGCATGAAATCGCGAAAATGCTCTCGGTTTTCAGCAAGTTCCGAGACAATATCCTGAGGCGTATCCGTAAAGGCGTCAGGGTTGTTGGATTGAGATGCACTCTGAAGACCTTCGGCCTGATCTGGTTGGGAGATGGTTTGCGGAACGTCCGTGTCTTTCTGCACGAAACCATTCA
>JAJFIO010000179.1 GCA_021774915.1 Alphaproteobacteria bacterium | reverse complement strand
GCTTTTGCGCCCACGGAACTGCCGAGCATTATTCCGGTGGACCTTCTCACCGTCGATGAAATGACCAATATCATGGCGCGCCGCGAGGAGGAGCCTGAAATCGAGCCCGAGCCGCAAGCCAATGAACCTGAGCCCGAGCCCCAGCAGGTAGCGGCTATTGAGCCTCCGCCCGAGCCCGAGCCGGAACCTGTTCTTGAAGAAGAAGTTGAAAAAGTTCCTGAGCCAGAGAAGGTTGAGGAGCCCGAGCCGGAACCCGAGCCCGAGAAGGAAGTGGCTTCAATAGAGCCTCCCAAGCCTTTGCCAACTGTCCGTCCACGAACAAAACCCAAGCCGCCGCCGAAGAAAAAGGAGTTTGATCTCGATCAGATTGCGGCCTTACTCGATAAGATGCCGCAGGAAGAACAAGAGATCCGCGATCCACGCGAAGTGCCGGGCGAACCGGAGAAGGTGGAGGACGCGCCCAAACGAGGCGTCGGCCTGCAAACCGGTCTGACGATCAGTGAAGAAGACGCCCTTAGGGTTCAGATGCAGCGCTGCTGGAGCGTGCCTGCGGGGGCGGCCAATCCGGAAGAACTGATTGTGACGTTCCGCATTTTCTTCAATGAGGACGGCACTCTTACCCGCCCGCCCGAACTCATTGAAAGCGGTCCATTCACGTTGCGGTCCAGTCCATTTTACCGCTCGGCGGCGGAAAGCGCCTTGCGTGCCTTGCAGCGCTGCCAGCCCTTCACCATGCCGACCGGAAAATATGATATCTGGCAGGAGACGGAGATGACCTTCGATCCACGGCAAATGGTCGGCCGATGAGGGGCGCTGAGACAGACATATTCCTGACAAACTTGTGGGATTGATAAGAGACTTGTCGATGTTGATGGGTCGTCAGGGCCTCAGGGGGCGGAGAGACTTTATGTATAATTTTCAGAGTATTAACAAGCGATGGACGGGATTCATGAGGGTAAGAATATTTGGGGCCTTGATGGCTGCTGTGCTTGGTTTGATGGCCGTATCGCCAGCCCATGCCGTGCTCAAGATCAACATCACCCAGGGCAATGTCGACCCTCTGCCTGTCGCGATCGTCGACTTTGTCGGCACCACGCCGCAGGAAGGTGAGATCGGCGCCAATATAGCGTCGGTCATCGGCGCCAATCTCGGGCGTTCGGGGCTTTTTCGCCCGCTTGATCAGCGTTCCTTTATCGAACGCACCATTCAGCCCAATGCCGCGCCGCGCTTTGGCGATTGGCGGATTATCAGCGCGTCCGCCCTGATTACGGGCCAGGCGACTTTTGAAAGTGACGGCAAGCTCAAAGTGGAATTTCGGTTGTGGGATGTGTTGGCCGAACAGCAAATGGTCGGATTGCAGTTTTTTACCACCCCTGAAAATTGGCGCCGGGTCGCGCATCTCGTCTCTGACGCCATTTATCAGCGTTTAACCGGGGAAAGTGGTTATTTTGACACACGCATCGTTTATATCGCGGAGAGCGGCTCCAAAGGCAGAAGGGTTAAGCGCCTGGCCATCATGGATCAGGATGGCGCCAACCCGTCATTTTTAACCGATGGGCAGGATCTGGTATTGACCCCGCGATTCAGCCCGACCACTCAGGAAATCACCTATCTTTCCTATTTCACCGGCGTTCCGCGGGTCTATCTGTTCAATATCGAATCGGGCAAGCAGGAAGTTGTGGGAGATTTCCCCGGCATGACCTTCGCCCCCCGATTCTCACCCGATGGCACAACAATTATCATGAGTCTGGAGCGCAGCGGCAATTCAGACGTCTACACGATGGATTTGCGGACCCGCCAGGTAGAACGGTTGACCTCCGTCTCCGCCATCGATACCTCGCCCTCATATGCGCCGGATGGATCGCGGATTACTTTCAATTCGGATCGTGGCGGCACGCAGCAGATTTATGTCATGGACTCCAGTGGTGGCGGTATTGAGCGCATTACCTTCGGAAAAGGCCGCTATGCGACCCCCGTTTGGTCTCCCAGAGGCGATCTGATCGCGTTTACCCGGCAGTATCAGGGGCGTTTTTTCATTGGCGTTATTCGGCCTGATGGAAGCGGTGAGCGGATCTTGACCGAAGGCTATCACGCCGAGGGCCCCTCCTGGTCCCCCAATGGACGGGTGCTTCTGTTTTTCCGTGAAACACCTTCCGTGGATAATACCGGACGGGGCTTTACCACCACTTTGTGGTCGGTTGACCTTACGGGATACAACGAGCGACGTGTGACCACCCCGGGTGATGGGTCAGATCCTGCATGGTCGCCCTTGATCCGTTGAGGGTTGGCGGTTACAGTTGTCATTGGCTCGCGCTGGGACAGCGGAAATACGCTGTTTCATACCTTTGGGGGGCGGGTGACTATTCATTTTAACCAAAGTTCCTTTTTGTCGAGGATCCGAACACTTAATGGAGTATAACGCGATGAGCCACAGTCATTTTAGTTGGAAGCTCGCGGGCTTGGGGGTGGTGATGCTTGCATTGTCAGCCTGCGCCTCGTCTACAGCCTCAACGGGTCCTACCGGCCCAGTACCAGGTTCTGTCGAAGACCTGGTGGTTAATGTCGGTGACCGTGTCTTTTTTGATTTTGACCAATACAACCTTAAATCTTCTTCTCAGGCGACCTTAGAGCGTCAAGCGGCCTGGTTGAAGACCTATTCCGGCGTCACTTTGACCGTTGAAGGCCATTGTGATGAACGGGGTACACGGGAATATAACCTTGCTTTAGGCGCCCGTCGCGCCAATGCCGTTAAAGATTATCTGGTGAGCCTGGGCGTCGATCCGTCGCGGGTGACCACCATTTCTTATGGTAAAGAGCGTCCGGCAGAGCTGGGTTCCAACGAAGCTGCATGGGCCGCCAATCGGCGTGGTGTTGCTGTCGTGACCAGCGGTGCTGTTCCTTCATCATAAGGAAATCCATGTCATTGACGTCAGTTTCATGACGGGTGTGACAATTTACGGATGATCTGAATTGTTTAAGGGCGCTTTCTTCTTTTTTAGAAAGCGCCCTTAAGCTTTTGGTGAAGAGGTTGTCTGTACAGGTACAGGATGAATTGTACCGGGGCTCTGGCCCTTTTAATGGGATGTGCGCCCAGCCGCCTCCCCGGTTTGCCTCAATTTTGACCAACTTATGCCTATGGTCGGCAAGTCATGGGGGCCATAGGGGCTGCGACGTAAAGATGAAGAGTGATGTGATGAAGATGATGACATTTGGCCAGGTTTGGCGTGATGCCGGAAGAGGTGCGGCGATATCGCTTGTTTTGTTAGGCTTGGGCATTACGCCCGGCAACGCCCAAACGCGTGATGTGCAATCGCTGAGTGAAAAGCTTGATCGCCTGGAACGCGATCTTCAGGATGTACAAAGGCAGGTTTATTCCCCTTACAGCACCCAAAACCAGGCTGCTAAGCCACCCTCAGCACCAGAGGCGACGCCTTTAGCAAGCAGCCCTCAGTCGACTCAAAGCCTTCCGGCCGGATCTACGGCCTTGCGGGTTGATGAGTTGGATCAGGGGGTTCGCAC
>JAJFIO010000178.1 GCA_021774915.1 Alphaproteobacteria bacterium | reverse complement strand
CTATTTTGCCAGCCGCCGCGCCAATCATACCGGCGGGGTGGTGACGTTGCTTTATGTCCTTGCGCCGCCGGACTTTCAGCACTGGCAGGGGGTGGGTGAGGTCATGCGCGATGAGGCGCGCGAGGAAGCGGAACGCGTGCTTCTGGAATTGGCGGCAGAGGTGTGTGCGCTGTCAGGCCGCATGGCGGAATTGGTGGTGCGCGAAGGGCAGACGCGTGAGCAAATTCAGCATTTGATTATTGAGGACCCGAATATTCAAATTGTGGTTCTGGGCGCCGCGTCCGGCAAAGGCGGTCCGGGGCCATTGATTAACGCCATTGCCACGGGTGGATTTGCCGAAGATTTTGGTGCGCCGCCGGTGCCGCTTACCATCGTGCCCGGCCGTCTGACCCGCGCGCAGATCGATGCCCTGACCTGATGGGGCGCCCCCGTGTTCACGTGAACATGTGAATCCTTGAACCCGTATTGAGCGTCTTTCTCTTCTGCCGGTATCAAGACCATGTTCACAAATCATCCACTCGCTGATCGTGGTCTTTACTCTTTAAATAGAGCCGTTCCGTCTTTATTTGACTCACAGAACGGCTCTAAGGTGCTGTTTGGGCGCATTTCCTTCACGCGAACCGGCGCCCCTTCGCTCGGAAATGCTCTAATTCTGTTTTAGATCGCGCAACAACCGGCCGAACAGACCATGTTGCGCGCGTTCTTTTGAGCGCACGCGCAGGCCATCCGGGTCATCGAAAATGACCGTGATCCAGTCGGTGGGCACGCCCACGCGCCACCACACTTCATCGGGTTCAAGGTCATGTTCAAGAACCTGCCCCAGCGAGGATCGGAGAAGATAGGTGATGAAATCTTCTGCATCTTCAAAACCGCCAATGCCCAAAATACGAAATTCGAAATGCCCGGTTTTAAGCGCATAGGGTTTGGTGCGCCGGTAGGTGGGGCCGCCCAGATGCCGGATCAAAAAATGAGCGACGATCACCACCACCAGGGCCAGCAGGGCGATGGCGATAAGAGTGGCGAATAATGTATCGGCTGTGTCCATGGTCGGGTCTGTGTGAGGATATGAGGGCTCATAAATACCACTCCTGGCTGTAATTGCCAGCTTTTTGTTTCGCCAGGCAATATATTAACAGACCTACCGCATCTGCGGGCAGGTGGCTGTGGTCTTGGGGCGGTCTGATCCCGGCGGCTGGTTTGACTTGATCTCTGGCGCCCCGCGGGCCATGTATAGGATCCCAGCTTGAGAATGGTTCTTAAGTTGCACATGAAATAGACTGGGACTTAACTGATGTTTATCCAAACGGAAGCAACGCCCAATCCCGCCACGTTGAAATTTCTGCCCGGCCGCGAGGTCTCGGGCACGGGGCCTGTGATTGATTTCCCCGATGCCGGCGCTGCCGCGCGTTCCCCTCTGGCCACCAGACTTTTTGAAATCGAGGCGGTGGCGGGTGTTTTTTTGGGATCTGATTTTATTTCCGTCACCAAGGGCGAGGGAGATTGGCAGCATCTCAAACCTGTGGTGCTGGGCGCGATCATGGAACATTTTATGTCCGGTGCCCCGGTGCTGTCTGACGCGGACGAAGCGCCGGACGGCGCGGCTGAGGGCGACAGCTCTCATACCGATTATGCGGGGGAAGATGCCGAGATTGTGGATCAGATTAAAGAAATACTTGATACGCGCGTGCGCCCGGCTGTGGCGCAGGATGGCGGCGACATCACCTTCGATCGTTATGAAGGTGGCGTGGTGTTTTTGCATATGCGCGGCGCCTGTGCGGGATGCCCCAGTTCGACCATCACCTTGCAATCGGGTATAGAAAATCTTCTCAAGCATTACATTCCGGAAGTCGTTCGTGTGGAACAGGCATTTTGATGTGATGCATGCCTGTTCCTGCGGGCGGAAAAAGAGGGAGTCATGCGCGTATGCCGACTGTTTTGATCACGGGAGCCAGTCGCGGTCTGGGACTTGAATTCACCCGACAATATGCCGCTGATGGCTGGCGGGTTCTGGCCTGTGCCCGCACCCCGGACAAGGCGACGGCGCTGAACGAGGTGGCCGAAGCCGGTAGCGATGTGCACCTGTTTACACTCGATGTTTCAGATTTTGTGGCGGTCGACCGGCTGGCCGCTGAGTTGTTGGAAGAAAAAATCGACGTGCTCATCAACAATGCCGGTGTTTTTGGGCCCAAGATCAGCGAAGACAATGATCTGCGTCAAAGCTTCCGCCATATTGATTACGGGATCTGGCAACAGGTTCTGCTCACCAATACGTTGGCGCCGATCAAAATGGCGGAAGCTTTTATCACGCAGATTGAAGCGGGGGCGCAAAAAAAGATTGTCACGATTTCAAGCGTGATGGGGTCTATCGCCCAAGCCGCCGGCGGGTATTACGCGTACGGATCCAGCAAGGCGGCGGTCAATAAAGCCATGGCGGCGCTGGCACGGGATTTAGAGGCCAGCGGCATTACCGTAGCGGTGTTTTGCCCCGGCTGGGTGAAAACAGATATTGGCGGCCCCATGGCGTCGCTTGAACCCCATCAGAGCATTGCCGATCTGCGAGGTTTGATCGCCGGTCTCACCCTAGAGCAAACGGGTAGTTTTATTCGTCACAATGGCGACGTGCTGCCTTGGTAAAAGTCGCGCTTCGCGATAAGCTTGCGCCTGATCTAGGGGGAAAGAGACTTTATTCATGCCTACCGTTCTGATTACCGGCGCTACGCGCGGCTTTGGCTTTGAACTCGCCGCGCAATATGCCGCTGATGGCTGGCGGGTGCTGGCGTGCTGCCGGGCTCCGGCCCATGCAAGCGCTTTGAAAGCCCTTGCTGCCGACGCGCCCGGGGCGGTCACCCTTCATCAAGTTGACATGACCGACCTGGTGCGCATTGAAGGCCTGGCTCTTGAGCTGCAAGGCCAAGCTGTGGATGTTCTCATCAATAATGCCGGGGTGATCGGCAAACGCAATTTTGACCAAGGGTTGCTGGAGGATCAAGCCTTCGGCCGCTCGGATTTTGGCGAATGGGAATTGGTTCTGAAAACAAATCTGCTGGGGCCGATGAAGATGGCGGAAGCCTTTATCGAACACGTGGCGGCAAGCGAGCAAAAGAAAATCATTACACTGACCAGCATTGTCGGATCCATAGCCGAGAATAATTTTGGCGGCATGTATGCCTATCGCGCATCCAAAGCGGCCGCCAATGCCATTATGAAATCCATGGCGATCGACCTGAAGCCACGGGGCATCATTGCCCTCCCGCTTCATCCAGGTTTCGCCAAAACAGATCTGGGCGGGCAAAACGCCGATATCGAACCTTCAATAGGCGCGGCGGGCATGCGCAAGGTGATTGCCGAAGCCACATTAGAGCAAAGCGGTCACTTTCTGGCTTATGATGGGCGGGAGCTGCCTTGGTAGGCGTGCTTTGCGATTTCGCCGCGCGGGGCCGGTTCAATAAAATCCGTAGGCGGAATAATTGATCCAGTATGTGACCATGAGTGAGTTTTTATGAAAGTTTTAGGGATGGATACGGCGCTGGGGGCGTGTTCGGCGGCGATTGAGATTGACGGCGACGTGATTGCCTTTCGCGCTGCCTTGCTGGTTCGGGGCCATGCCGAAACCATCATGGGCCAGGTGCGCGAAGTGTGCGAAGAGGCGCATTTGAATGTGGCTGAGTTGGATCGGCTGGGCGTCACCATAGGTCCGGGCACGTTCACCGGGCAGCGCGTGGGGCTGGCGGCGGCGCGCGCCATGGTTCTGGGAACGGATGTGCGGCTTATCGGTGTGACGACGTGCCAGGCGGTGGCGGCCGGCGTTGAGGGAGCCGGCCCGAAGGATCATATCTTCGCCGTGTTCGATGCAAGGCGCGGGGAGGTCTATGTGCAGGGGTTTGACAGCAGGCTTGAGGCCATCACCCCGCCGGAGGTTTTGGACCTCCCCGCGGCGGCGGCGCGGATCGCCGGGGCCGCGCCGCAAGGGGGC
>JAJFIO010000177.1 GCA_021774915.1 Alphaproteobacteria bacterium | reverse complement strand
TGTAGCCGTCTCGGCTACAATGACGGGTTGCAAGTCTTCTGGCTCTTCAGCGGCCTCGTTTTCAGCAGCAATAACATAATCTAATGCCGCTATTTCGGTAACGGCCTGCTTTGCATTGTGGTGATTTTTCAAGCGGCGCTTATAACGCCGCACCCGTTTGCTTATCCGTTCGGCCGCCTCATCAAAAGAGGCATAAATATCACTCGAAGATCCAGAGCTTCGAAGCATTATTCCCGAATCCAGATGAACCACGCAATCACACCGAAATGTCGCTCCCTCCCGAGAAAAGACGATATGCGCCTGACCCGGCCGAGTAAAATACTTCCCAATATGCGCCGATATATTAGTCTCAACATGCCCTTTCAATGCTTCACCAATATCAATGTGTTTTCCAACAACGTTGATCTGCATACTTTCTAACCCTGTTTTTCCGAAATGACTCACTGTCAGGCTTTGAGATCTTTCAATCTGGAACACTCGGCGTGGTCCTGGTCCCAGTTCAGGCCGTGACCCATATGCCGGTGAGAACGCCTTCACGGGATTCTCACAAATTCCCATAAAAGACGGGCCTCCCTTAGCCCATGGCGCTTCTGTCTGATCCTAAAAACGTGCCAACGGCGCGGACCATAGATGGGTGAGGTGACCGTGTCAATCAAGCGTTGGATGCCCCTCATAACTGTTTTGTGTTCCGGCTGGCACAGCCCTAAACACAGCAAAAACCCACGCAAAAGCTGTCTTCAAAAGACGCACAAAACCTTGATTAGGCCGGTTCTTTTTTAAGTCTCCGCCTTTGAACGGATGACGGGATATGCATAGCTTCGCGGTATTTGGCAACTGTCCGGCGAGCTATATCAATTCCCTGGTCTTTAAGAATATCCACAATTCTATCGTCGGACAAAATGCAAGATATCTCTTCTTTCTCGATGAGTTTTTTTATCTTGTCTCGCACCGCTTCAGCCGAATGAGCATCCCCGCCCTGTGATGAAGCAATAGCAGATGTGAAAAAATATTTTAACTCAAAAACTCCGCGGTGTGTCGACATATATTTATTAGTGGTCACTCGGCTGACGGTGGATTCATGCATAGAGATGGCTTCCGCGACAGTTTTCAAATTCAGAGGCCGCAGATGCTGCACTCCATGAATCATGAAAGCATCCTGCTGACGTACGATTTCCGTTGCAACTTTCAAAATGGTTTTGGCACGCTGATCAAGGCTCTTTATCAGCCAGTTGGCATCATTATAGCAATCAGTCATATACGCCTTTTCGTCTTTGGAATGAGCTGATTTTGTGATCTCGGCATAATAACGCTGATTCAACAACACGCGAGGCAACGTGTCACTGTTGAGTTCAATACGCCATCCCCCATTCGCAGTTTCCTTGATAAAAACATCCGGGATTACGGTCTGCGCAACGGTGGTACTAAATGCCATCCCTGGTTTGGGATTAAGTTCACGAATTTCCTGGATCATGTCAGTGATATCTTCGCGATCCACTCCGCATATCTTCTCAAGTTTACTCAGCTCTCGTTTTGCGAGCAAATCAAGATTCTCAATCAGAGCCTTCATAGCCGGATCAAAACGATTCCGATCAATGAGCTGCAAAGCAAGACATTCGCCCAAATCGCGGCAAAACAGTCCGGCTGGTTCACACTTTTGCAGAATCTCAAGCGTTTCCTGAACATAAGACTTTGAAGCGCCCAGACGTTCTGCGATGACGTCGATGGCATCCACAAGATACCCTGCCTCATCCAACATGTCGATCAAATGGATGCCGATCACTTTCTGAGCAGGATCTTTTATACTGACATGCAGCTGTTCAATAAGATGATCTCTTAAAGTAATTTCATTGGAAAGTGTCGACTCCAGGCTTGAAAGATCTGAATCAAAACCTTTGCTACCGCCTTTTACACTTGACCAATCTGTGGATGAAGATTCTGACCCCGCCGCTTGACTACTCTGCACATCTGCCCGCGCTTCATCTGTATAGAGATTATCATGATCAGTATCCAGTGCGGCCTCAGTCTCGCCATTGGGCTGATCTTGTGATATCGCCTGATCCGCCGCTGTAACCTCGGAGTAATTCTCAACATTTTGGGATTGGTCGGCACCGGCTTCCCGGGTTTCATGAGTTTCCGCTTTATTTTGCGAATCTCCTGATCCGGCCCCGTCATCAACATCAAGGAGCGGGTTTTTCTCTAATTGCTCGGCAACATACGCACCGAGTTCAACATTAGACAATTGCAACAACTTGATCGCTTGCTGCAATTGAGGCGTCATAACCAGTGATTGGCTTTGCCGTAGATCTAATCTTGGTGTTAACGCCATACTCTATTCATAATCGTGAAACACTCGTCAGAGCTGAAAGCTCTCCCCGAGATAAAATTTACGCACATCCTTGTCACCCACAATGTCGGCAGGTGACCCTTCTCTTAATACCTGCCCATCATGAATAATGTATGCACGATCGACCAAATCGAGGGTTTCACGTACATTATGGTCGGTAATAAGCACCCCGATGCCCCGATCTTTGAGTTGCCGTACAAGTTTACGGATTTCTCCCACTGCGATGGGATCAATCCCCGCCAGAGGCTCGTCGAGTAGCATGAATGAGGGTTGAGTGGCGATGGCCCTAGCAATCTCGACCCTGCGCCGCTCGCCGCCCGACAAGGCAATGGCCGGTGTACGCCGCAAATGGGTAATGGAAAATTCCGCCAGAAGATGGTCGATATAAGCTTTTTGGCGCTTTGCCGAGGGTTCGACCAATTCGACCACAGCCCGGATATTGCCTTCGACCGTCATCCCCCGAAAAATAGAGGCTTCCTGAGGGAGATAACCGATCCCCATGCGGGCACGCCGATACATCGGCAGCCGCGTCACATCATGTCCATCGATTTCAATAGTGCCATAATCCACGGGGATCAATCCCGTGATCATATAGAAGGTGGTGGTTTTACCCGCGCCATTGGGACCCAATAAGCCTACAACCTCACCTCGCCTGAGCGTCAAACTCACGCCTCTTACGACAGGGCGATTTTTAAAACTCTTCCCAATATTTTTGACATCAAGCCCACCTTCGCCTTTGATCAACCGAAGCGGCAACGAGGTGCTGTCTTTACTATCTTTTGTTTCTGCCGAGGCAGAGGGTTGATTTTGATTTTCCTGTGTCATGGCTGCTTCCTATGAGACACTGAGCGTCTTTAAATTTATGTGAATCCGGGTGACATCTACTGTCTAGCTATGGCCAAAACCCCTAATCTGAGGGGTAAAACAAGCCCTGAACACGTTGTGGCGTTCCGTCTTTATTGCGGCATCCCCCTTTCAGGAGGCTGCGTCCGGTATCAAGGTACAAATCAAGCGCATCCCCACACAGCACGTTTGTCCCTTGGGTTAACCTTACATTTTCTTTGAGGGTGATCGTTCTAGTGGTGACATCATAATCTGCCTGAGCGCCCTCAGCAGTTTCATTAGGCGACACAATGAACACATTCCCCAGTGCCCGCATTCGGGAAATGGAATCAGTTGGGGATTCTCCACCATTTTTGGTTGTATAATAGACTTCAAGTTGATCCGCGCGCAGCTGCAACTCGCCCTGAATAGCATCCACATTACCGGCGAAAATCGCCATCTTCTTTTCCTGATCAACCTCAAGCGTATCAGACGTGATCTCGACAGGCTGTCTGATATTATGCCCTTGAGGGGCAAACGTACCACTGGTCTGTGATTGGGCGGCCATTTGCCCGCCTCCAAACACCCCCCCCAGCACCATCAAGGTGCTCAGGGCTAAAACCACCGATCTCATGTGGCGCGGCGTTCTAACTGTCATATCTGTTCTTCCCCTAAAGCGCCCCACGCTCCTACTCCTTAACAGGCCATTGGGCACTGCTTGATTCACCCACCTCATTGTGAAGACTTGCCTGACTCAGCTTGATCGTCAAGTTGCTCCGGAAAAAACCGGGTTTTGACGTTTCCAGAAAAGAGAATGTAATTTCCGTTATCCCATAATCGAAATGTTTCCGCATCTATCATACCCAAGGCACCTTCGCCATGAACCGGAACAGAACCCCGTATCTCATTTTCTTTCAGATCAATCAGGACTTCTTGTGTTTTAAAAAGATAATCCGTATTCGAATGGAGCAATACATCTCCTTGTAATATAATTTTTTCGGTTTTTGTATTCAGATTACCCTGCCTTGCGGACAGCATTACTTCCGTTATTTCATCCGGATTTTGAACGCCAGAGATTTCCATCACCAGTTTCCCATTGATCGTCTCAAGGTGGACAAGATCCGGATCATCAGCATCCTGGATAGCACGCGCCGCCGTCACTTCAATAGGTCTGTTGTTTGCATCATGACCGATAAATTTTGGACTGGTCATATGAAGTTCTTTGCCTGTATCAGTTTCCGATGGCAGGAAGAATGAAATCCCTTCCCGGTTCCTCCAAAAACTTGAATAGAGAACGACACTGATGACCAACGCCGCAGCACCAACCGGCAAAGCGATTCTCATAAACTCGACAAAACGGCTATAAGTGTCGGCGGTTTTGATCTCGGATTCAGTACGCGTGGTATTGCGCAAAGTCCAATCAAGCATATCACTATCCGCCGGATCACCATCAACCGGATCTGGTTGAACGGTACTCTGGCTCACATTACCTTCTCGTGAGTATTTTCGAGTATGCGGATTGGTCATCTGATCATCATCATAGACGAATATTATATAACGCCCGCGCGCAGACAGTCATGCATATGCAAGATACCAACAGGGCGCGACCACGGTTTCTGGTTCTGTGCATCATCATCATCCACGACAAACAGGCAGGTGATTTTTGCAGTGTTCATGAAGCCCATGGCTTCCGCAATCAGCGCACCTGACCGGATAGTTTTGGGGTTTTTGGTCAGCACATCACGAGCGGACTTTGTCAGAAGATCCGCCTTCATATGGCGCCCTAGATCCCCATCTGTAAAAATCCCAATGAGCTGTTGATCTTCGTCCAGGATACCGACGCAGCCAAATCTCTTGGCTGTCATCTCAAGCAGCATGGTGCTCATAGACGCATTGATATCCACCAAAGGCAACTCGCTTGATCCATGCATGATATCGCGCACCCGGACAAGAGATTTTGCCAGTTGACCGCCGGGATGAAGGACACGGTAATCATCGGCGGAAAAGCCACGCCGCTCCATCAGGGCCACCGCAAGCGCATCGCCCAATGCTATCATCATGGTGGTGGATGTCGTCGGAGCGAGGCCCATCGGACAGGCTTCAGGTGCTGAGGGCAGTAATAACTTAATGTCCGCGGCTTCCATCAGCGTGCTGGAAGCCTTCGAAGATATCCCAATAAGGGGAATGGAAAAGCGTTTGGTGTGCGCAATAAGGTCACCCAACTCACGATTTTCTCCCGAATTTGACAGCATGAGGACACGGTCATGGGGCGTGAGCATGCCCAGATCGCCATGACTTGCTTCTGCCGGATGCACAAACTGGGCGGGAGAGCCCGTGGAGGCAAGGGTAGCGGCTATTTTTCGGGAAACATGGCCACTTTTCCCCATTCCGCTGACAATGATGCGGCTTGTGGTGTTGTAGAGGGCGGTGACCGCCTGGGAGAACTGTGCATCTAACGCTTTGGAAAGCCTCAGCAGTGCGCCCGATTCAGTCTCCAAAACACGGCTCGCGACAGCCAGATCACACGGATCAGGCGGCTCACTACGTTGACCTTTATTGACTAGCCTATCACCCTCGTTCAACTAATTTGCCTTTCGGTCTTAACTCTCAACACACGCGGGCAATCCATCTCCCCATTTCAGCCCCCTCTTCAAGGGCCAGAACCAGACCATCGCGCTTCCCCTTAAGTATGCGGGCATCCTGCTTTCTGGTCAATAAAGCTCAGAAAATGTCCTCTTCAGATACCTTGAGCGGTGACAGCAAAAAGGAGTCCCATCCAGAGAACTGCCCCACTTTGAGCACAAGTGCGAACAACTCACCAAAGCTGCAAGGCCGCACAAAGAAACTTAATGCGCGAAAATATCGTCGTCCGCCCATCCTGCAAGATCCAAACGGGCGCGCACAGGCAGGAAGGTGAAGGCCGCTTGTGCCAAAGGGTATCGGGCTTCACGCAGAAGCATCGCGTCCAGCTTTTCCTTCAAGGCATGCAGATACAACACATCAGATGCGGCGTAATTGACCTGCGCTTCACTGAGAGTATCAGCCCCCCAATCAGAACTTTGTTGCTGTTTTGAGATATCCACGCTCAGCAATTCTTTACACAGATCCTTCAATCCGTGGCGGTCCGTGTAGGTGCGCGCCAGTTTAGACGCAATCTTGGTGCAATAAACCGGACTGGCTTCAATGCCCAGATAGCGCTCAAGGGTCGCCAGATCAAACCGGGCGTAATGAAAAATTTTGGTAACCTGCGGATCTCCCAGCAAGGCTTTCAACCGCGGGCAGTCATAAGTGGATCGATTGAGTTGAACCACATGTGCATCACCATCACCGGCGGACAACTGCACCACACACAGAGGGTCCCGATGGGGATTCAGACCCATCGCTTCTGTATCGACCGCAACGCTTGATCCAAAATCAATCGCTGCGGGCAAATCGCCCATGTGATGCTGAACGGTCATAGGGTTCTAACTCGCGACCTTATATGCGGACTGCCCCGCCACCAAAAGCGAGGCCCAAATGGTGCCCAGGAGAAGACTCGAACTTCCACGGCCTTGCGGCCACTGGCACCTGAAGCCAGCGCGTCTACCAATTCCGCCACCTGGGCGTGGGCTGTCTGACTATCGCTCCCCATGCCTCTTGTCAACGATTAGCACCGC
>JAJFIO010000176.1 GCA_021774915.1 Alphaproteobacteria bacterium | reverse complement strand
GGTTCACGCCATTGCCTATTCGGACAAAGCGGAACTCGGCGGGCGCTATGTTGACACCACGCGGGAAAATTTCCTGCGCTCGCTCGACATCTCCTGCTTTTCCTTTACCGATGTTGCCCGCCGCGCCGCGCCTTTGATGGGACAAGGCGGTGCACTTGTGACGCTGACTTATCTGGGCGCAGAACGCGTGGTGCCCAGTTACAATGTGATGGGAGTCGCCAAAGCCGCTTTGGAAGCCTCCGTGCGCTATCTCGCTATGGATCTGGGCAAGGACAATATTCGCGTCAACGCGATTTCCGCTGGTCCCATGCGCACCCTCGCCGGATCCGCCGTTTCAGGCGCCCGCGCCATGTTCAACTGGAACAAAAAACACGCGGCCCTCAAACACGCCGTCGATCTGCCCGATGTCGGCGGCGCCGGGCTCTATCTGCTGAGCGATCTGGCGGCCCGCGTCACCGGCGAAGTGCTGCATGTCGATTCGGGCTACAATATCCTGGCGATCCCGGACCTGTCCGATTTGTAAAGAAGAGACGCCAGGAAGTTAAAGCACAATTGACAAAAGCATGCCCGCGCGCTTGACCCCGTGGGCGCGTTTCAGAAACAATCCATAATGCGTTGAGGAGAGGGTGATTTGACTGCCTTATCTCCTGGACCTTTCCAGGCATCGGCGAAACGCCGGCAGGTGGCGTTTTTGCGAGGCATCCTGCAATTTTAACAAAACGTCGCGGACCGCCGGATCATCAACAACCGCCAAAAGGCGATCATACATTGCGGCATTTTCGATTTCGGCGACAATGGCGGCTTCACATGCCGCCGCGATGGAAGAGGGAGCTTCACCACGGTCTGCCCATTCATCTTTGGGCGGCTCTAACCCCAATCGCTCGAATTGACGCAGCAGCGCCCCGGCATGCCGGCCTTCCGCCTCAACAATATTGACGAAGGGGCGGATGGGGCCAAAAACCTCCATGACCTTACGATAAGTAGCACGGGCCTTGTATTCATCCTCAAGCGCTTCCGTCAGAGCCGCGACTGTCTGCTCATTCATGTTTCGCCTTTATTTCGCATCAATGTGTGATCCGCTGCCCGCACCGGGCAATCCGTGGACATGCACGTCATGGGCCGAGTGTTTCGACAATATCTTTTTTGCCCGCTCCTCGTGCTCATCGTCCCGGGTGCGGACCCAAAGAAGCAGGCCTCCGTGGTCGAGTTGCTCTTGCAAGTAATGGGCGTGATGCTTGCCAAGTAATGAGGCAAGCACACCGCCGATCACTGCTCCGGCTCCACCAGCCGCCACGATCGCAGCGATTGTCGCGCCAAGCGGACCACCGGCCACGGTCATAATACCAGCCGCGGTACAGGCCGCGATATACATCGGCGTTCCGATCAGTGCGCCTTCAGCATCCCCGATAGATTCAGTTGAAATATAGGCTACCGTGGGGACATTCGGGTCATCTTCAAGGTCTTCGGACTTGGTATATATATGGCCCAGCTTTTCCTCAATTGCGTGCTCGCCTGCGAGAAGACTGAGCTCCGCGCGATTGAAGCCGGAACTTAACAGCTCATCAATAGCTTCCTGCAGCGTCCCTACATTTTCGAAAACAGCAACAGCTTCGCGAACAGATCCTTCGTTTTCATGAGGCGCCATGTCTCTCTCCTCTTTCTTACCGAGAATAAAAATTTACCCCATCGCCTCACACAAGTTCTTGATTCAAGTCATTTGGTAGCAGACGACGAGGAGGTAACTCTGCCAAAAATTTCCAAAGAATGCGAGGCGTTATTGGTCTGACAACCCCAAGGCGGGAGAACCTGGGTGGATAAGAGCTTTTTTATTCTAGTGTCCTGAACTGGAAGTTTTTCGTATTATCAGGTCTTATTTGATTCGGATACGAAGGATACTGCCATGCCTCGAATTGCTGAACCGGTGACCTTGAGTAAGGAGCAGAAGGAGGCGTTGCAGGGCTTGGTTTCGCGTCGCACGACGGCTCAGGGTCCGCACCCGCCGACCAAATCCTTGATGCCGTAAAGCGATTCTGCTTTAAAACACTGCCAAACGATAATCAGGCGAACTTCTGATTCAGGACACTAGCCTTCACCACTGCTACTCAACGTTGAAACCCGAGCCGCGAGAGCGGCGGCGAGAAAAGGGTCTAACTCCCCATCAAGGACGGCCGTAGGATTGCCACTTTCGACCTGTGTCCGTGCATCTTTCACCATCTGATAGGGTTGCAAGACATAAGAGCGGATTTGGTGTCCCCATCCTATGGCGGTTTTCTCACTAGCCGTGGCTTGCGCTTCTTCCTCACGCTTTTTCAATTCAGCTTCATAAATCTTAGCCCGAAGCATATCCCAAGCGGTTGCTTTATTTTTATGCTGAGAGCGGCCACTCTGACACTGCGCCACAATTCCGGTGGGAATATGCGTCAGCCGGACGGCACTATCTGTCGTATTGACGTGTTGGCCCCCTGCCCCGCTTGCCCGATAGGTGTCCGTGCGAACATCCTTTTCCGCAACATCAATATCGATCGTGTCATCAATTTTCGGATACACCCATACACTTGCAAAGCTCGTGTGACGGCGTGCATTGGAATCAAAAGGCGAGATTCTCACAAGTCGATGCACGCCTGACTCGGTTTTCAACCAGCCATGCGCATTCTTGCCTTTGATAAGAATTGTAGCCGATTTGATTCCCGCCTCTTCACCAGGACTTTCCTCAATCAACTCGACTTTCATTTTATGGGCGTTTGCCCAACGCATGTACATCCGCATAAGCATGCTGGCCCAATCCTGACTCTCGGTTCCCCCTGCCCCTGCATTGATGTCAAGATAAGTGTCGAGGCCATCCGTCTCACCTGACAGAAGCGTTTCTAGTTCAAGAGTACGCGCGTGATCGCGTATTTCCTCAAGCGCTTGGAGAGCTTCGCTTGATAATTCTGCGTCAGATTCAGCCTCGGCAAGATCCGCCAACTCTTTCGTGTCAATGAAACTGGTCCGCAGCGACTTGTATTTTTCAAGCGCTTCATCCAGAGCGGTTCGCTCACGCATAACTCTTTGCGCCACAACAGCATCGTTCCAAAAGGTAGGGTCTTCCGCTTTTCGATCTAGTTCTTCCAGCCGTTTTTGTGCTTGATCGGGGTCAAAGATGCCTCCTCAGCAGTTCTAAAGACTGCTCGATTTGGGCTGAACATTGATCTGTTTCTGCACTCATTTGTGTTCACGTCAGGTTAGCCGGTTACCAGAAGAAGGGCCGGACACTAACGCGCACGGAAATGAAGGTAAAGACATGTGTGGAAAGAAAAGTTTAACGCCCAGATGGTTGATCTAAGCCAATCCCTCTCTTAATACAATCCGCCCGTTCCGCTGCTTAAATCATTATTGGATTGAGGCAATTGGACGGGCAGGCCATCTGCGCCCATGGTGATGCGGGTTGAAGCTTGCGAGGTTGTTGGCTCCGTCCCCGGCTTAAACGCCTCCAAAATCACATTCGTATCCCCTCGGGCTGCCAACAGACCGGTTTTCGCATTGACACGAACCAAGCGTATGCCATTGGGAATTCTAAAAGGAACTCCCGGAACATCAGCCAAGGCAGATTCAAAAAACTTTTTGACAATTGGTAGAGCCACACGGCCTCCCGTTTCACGGGGACCCAGAGACCGCGGTTGATCAAATCCAATATAGGCGCCGGCAATAAGGTCTGGTGTATAACTGATGAACCAGGCATCACGGGAATCGTTCGTCGTTCCTGTCTTGCCAGCCAAGGGCTTGCCAATGGTGCGCATGCGGCGACCTGTGCCGCGAAGTACAGCTCCTTCCATGATGGAAACGATCTGATACGCGGTACGTGGATCAAGAACCTCTTCACGAACATCAGCCAGTTGCGGCTCCAGTTGATTATTCCATTCATCAGTTTGGCAGTCTTTACATACCCGCTGATCATGACGCAAAATCGTCTTGCCATAGCGATCCTGGATACGGTCAATAAGGGTCGGCGTAACTTTCTTTCCGCCGTTCACAAAAATCGAATACGCTGCCAACATTTTATACAAAGTCGTCTCAGCCGCCCCTAGCGCCATGGCGGGCTGCTGTTCCAAATTTTCCACCACACCAAACCTTCTGGCATAATCTGCAATGGGCGCCATCCCCATATCGAGTGCAAGTCGTGCCGTCATCAGATTGCGCGACTGCTCGATACCCGTGCGTAGTGTGGATTCACCGTAGAATTTATCTGAATAATTTTTGGGCTTCCACAGTGGCAGTCCCGGCCCCTGATCAACAACCAGAGGTCCATCCAGAATGACGCTGGAGGGCGTGAATCCATTATCCAATGCTGCTGAATAGACAATGGGTTTGAATGATGACCCGGGCTGGCGATAGGCTTGCGTTGCACGGTTAAACTCAGACCCCTCGTAGCTAAAACCCCCGACCATGGAAAAAACCCGGCCCGTGTGCGGGTCCATCACAACGATCGCACCATTGATTTCAGGAATTTGGCGCAGAGCATAGCCTTCCGAAACGCTTGCAATACCTTCAGCCGCGATAGGAGCTGAAGAAACCTCCTCGACTAAGATAACGTCGCCTTTTGTTAAAACTGAGCGCACAGAACTGGGGACGGCGCCAACCTGCTCACCTTTCAGCCAGGGCCGTGCCCAAGTCATATTACTGAGAGACAGTTTGCCTTCGCTTGCGTCCTTAAATCCAAGTTGCGCCTCAGAAGCGGACGAACTGAGAACCACCGCCAAACGCCAATCACCGAGATCTCCGGGCACATCAATGGCATTGAGAGCTTCCGCCCAGGTGTCCGGTGAAACATCATCAATATGAGAATAAGCACCGCGCCATCCATGTCTTTGGTCATATTCAACCAACCCGAAACGCAGAGACTCTCTGGCCCATTTCTGCATC